>NZ_LHPH01000015.1:0-116501 GCF_001298125.1 Pseudoalteromonas porphyrae
TAAAAAAGATATTCAGCTCATCATCAGTAATTAAATCGAGTGGTTTATTAAAATAATGGCTGAGTTTAAGTAAATGCTCGCAGTAACTTTTACAAGTACTTTGTGAATAACCACGGTAGGCTATTTCAGTTTTGACTTGTTCAATGAGTGTATTCATGACTTACCTCCAAGTTATGGGATAACCCCAAGGTAAGTGTGGCTCAAATGGTCAGAATAGGATCTCCGCGTAGCGGCTTAGTTCAACAATTTTATAGTGCGCGAAGGGCGGATCTTTCTGCCGATGCCACGCTTATGTATTTATAAATCTATTTTTAACAAATTAACTAAGATATTGCCATCACTAAGTTTTCTATTACCTTTAAGCAAAGCTAAATGAAACAATATACGCATGTCGCTCATTTTCCTGAATATGGGAGCAAACAACAGCTTTATTATTCAATAAGTTACTATCCTAAACCTATACCAACGTCGGTTTCCACCTTGAAACTATCACTCAGCTTTACTCTTTCAGCTTTGGCTTTCGTTGCTCTCAGTCACAATCTACGATGATTAATTTAACGCCAAACTGCTCTGGTTTTTCCTAGTACCTAGCGCCTAAAACCTAGTCCCTCAAGTAAACAAAAAAGCGCGAGATATACTCACGCTTTCAAACAACTCAAAACTATCTCTGTCTTAAACTGACAGCTTACGGCTGATAGCTAACAGCTTTTAGTCGCCCTTAGCTTTTAAATTTATAAACTCTGCTAGCTCGTTTGGTTGGCCCATCAAAGTAAATATTTGCTGATTAATCTCTGTCATTGTTTGCCCTGCGGGTAAACTGGCTGACACTGTTAATGAACCTAAACCTTGTGTGAAGTCTCTAATTGCCTGTGCAAGCTCGTCACTAACAGGGGCTTGCTGTAGCTGCATTTCAACCATTTGCTGCATTTGTTCTAGCGTCATGCCTTGCTTGCTTAATACTTGTTCAACAAGGGCTTTAAACTCGCCTTCGTTATTAAGTTTAATTTCAATACTACGAGGCTCAAGTTCTGAGATAGCTTGCATTAATAAAGTTTGTTGCTGTAATTGCTGCTCAAGCGGCAATGCCTGTGTGCCTTGCGCTTGTTGCATTTTACCCATTGCTAGTGAAGCTTCCATTAGTGCTTTTGATTTAGCTAAACCTAGATCAAAGTTAAGCGCAACAATCTGGTTTGCGTTGAGCGAAAAAGCAATATCGCTGTCGCCAGAGTTTTCGTCGTAGTTCATTAGCGTGTGTAAATCGTAACTTGCTGAGGCAAGTTGGTTATTTGCATCATTTGGTAGTTGCGCTACAAACGCATCGCTAAATTTAAAGCCTTTTAATGACAGCTCTGTACGCGGTGCTATTTTATCAACCTCGTAACCTGCAACTGTAATACTGCTTATTTGCGCAATATTTTCGTTATCAAAACCTTTGATTTCAACACCTGATAATTCAACACTTTGTGAAAACACACTTGCTGATAATGTTTCATAGGTTGCAGTTGAACCTGTTTGCTTAGCTAATAAAGCAAGCTGACGATCTACTTCTGTTTTTACTTCTTTGGTAAGCGCATAGTTTGCGTAGCTTGCACCACCCACAGCTAGTGCAACAACAGCTGCAACAATCGCTAATTTTTTCATTTTATTTCCTTATTACTGTTCTTTTTAATCATTAATTTGTGCTTACAATAGCATTTATAAGTAAGCTGACGTTATTGGTAATTGTAACAAAAATACCCTCTTAATTTATTAAACTAAGTAATTCGTGCACTGTTTTTACTGGCGTTATTTTAGCGCCCAGCCCTTCCATTGATTTATGGTAATTGCGAAATGGAATAAATATTTCGGTAAAACCATGCTGGGCAGCTTCTTTAACGCGGGGCACGCCACTGTCTATTGGGCGTACATCACCATTTAAACTCAGCTCGCCCATTATGCAAGTGGTACGCGGCACAACAAACTCATTTAAGCTGCTGAGTAATGCTGTTACTAGCGCTAAATCAATACAGGTTTCTGTTTCATCGATGCGTAGGCCACCAACAATGTTAAAAAACGTATCGTGAAATATCTTTGTTTTAGTGTGCTTACGTAAAATACCGGTCAGCATTTTAATCCGATTCATATTCAAACCAACACATACTCGCTGCGGAAACTCGGCCTCTGTTTCAGTAGTTAAGCATTGTATTTCGAGTAACAGATTACGATTGCCTTTACGGATACAGGTGATCGTTGAACCAGGGGAGTCAGTACTAGAACCTGATAAAAATATTTCACTAGGGTTATCAACGCTCAACATGCCGCGTTCGCACATTCTAAAAATACCCACGGTATCAATGTCGCCAAAACGGTTTTTATTCGCGCGCAAGGTACGTATTTGACCATCGTTTGTGTCTATATGCAGTAATGCATCAACAATATGAACTAGTGTTTGCGGGCCTGCAATTTCGTTATTTTTATTAACGTGGGCAATGATAAACATAGTAACGTCGTTTTGCTTGCAGTATTGTGTTAACGCTTGGGCGGCACTTTTTACTTGTGATGGAGAACCCGGGCTGCCATTTGCGTTATCGGTCACAACCGCTTGAATTGAGTCGATAACAGCAAACTTAATCTTATTTTTTTCAAGCTCTTCGATAATGGTTTCAACACTGGTTTCTGATAATAAGTACAGTTCATCAGGGTTGTAATCAAGCTTTAAGCGGTTAACACGATTTTTAAACTGTGACAGTGACTCTTCTGCGGTACAGTATAGCGAAGGCATGCGCTGTGACATGCGCGCAACTAAGTCAGATAATAATGTTGTTTTACCAGCCCCAGGGTCGCCAGAGATAATATTTACAGAGCCGGTGGTAACACCACCCGATAACACACGATCAAGCTCGCCAATACCGGTAAGTTGTTTTTCGGCCTCTGTGGTTGTTATGTCATTAATTTTTTTAGAGCCACCACCAACACCACCAGCGTAACCACCCACAACTGCTCGTGTAGCTGCTTTTTTACTTTGCCCTGCAGAGGGTTTGAATTCAGCTAAGGTATTCCATGCCCCACAACGGCATTGCCCCTGCCAACGCTGGTAATTCATACCGCACTCGGTACAAACAAATTCTATTTTTGCCGCTTTTGCCATTTACAGTGCCTACTTTGCTAACTTTTTGCTCATTCTCCCTAAGCATATTGAGTAAACTCATTTATGATTAGGTGCTTATTTTACTATTTCGTTGCCTTAACATCGAACATTGCCCTTGCCAATAGCGCAATTCAGCGCCACAATCGGAGTATAATTAAAGCTATTTTGTTACTTTTGCTTTAGGGCACGCTTTTTGCTTTAGTATTTTGTTACTAAAGCAATTGGAAGTAACAGTCATTAATTTGGCAATCTCATAATAATAAAAACTTAAAGATGGATACTCGCTACACTTAAATTGTCGTAATAATGCATTAAGATAAACGTATTTATAACGCAATAGTATACCAACTTTTTAGAATAGACGGTGATGGTTTTATAAATGACTGATGACATACTATTTAAATATGAAAGTTTAGTTGATGAACTTAAATCATATTTAGGTAACTCCAAATTTGACTCGATCTTTAAATCGAAAACCGCGGGCTTAACCAAGCCTGAGCAATTTTTGATCAAGATGGAAATGTCTCGCCTTTCGCAACCAATCGCCCGGTTTATTGATTTACGAGGCCAAGTAACAGGCCAAGTAAAACCTTTTGAATATGAAGGTAAACAGCACTTTATGGATGAAACAGCCATAGAAGTGTTTGAAAAAGCAATTGAACGACATGGTGGTTATACGCTTGCTGTTTATGAAGCCGTAATGAATACTGATAATAACCATCGGGTGATGCAAAAAAAAGCGGCACAATTAGCCCAGCAGCCAGAGCATCAAGAAGAGCAGAACTTTGATTGTCAGGTTATCAAGTTTGCATCCTATGAGAGCCGCCGCGAAGAGCGGATGAATTACTCAATTAAAATCACTGTTGAGCTTGAAAAAAGCAATACGGTTGCGGCCACGACGTCTGATATATCGTTAAGCGGCGCCAAAATAAAACTCGCACCTCGCTACCATGTCAAACGAGGACAAATACTTGGCTTACGGCTAGTTGGTCTTGAGCAAGATTTTGAACTTGGTTTAAAAAATGGTATTCAATACGAAGTTGTTGCCGTTGAAAAAGTTTCTGCTGACTTTAACCATATTCGCCTAAAAAGAACATTTGTTGAAAATAATGAAAAGTTTGATGGATTCTTAGAAAGCTTTATCCATGGAAATAAACGCCGCTATAAAGTAAATTTAGATAACACTTTAGATGCTGTTGTATCTAAAGGTTATGAGCAATATTATATTCCCCGTGTGACTTCTTTATTTACTTTCTTCAGCCAGCATGATGATAAAATATACCCGAGTTTAGTGCTTACCACTGAAAATAATATTTTTATCCAGCGCTATTTCTGCGATGAGCGAAAACTATCTTGTTTATACACAATATTAAATCAACAACGGATAAACTTACTACTGAGTGACCCATCTCCAGTAAAAGAAGAATATTTATATACATTTACCCATGTTGTTGGCGGTAAAGTTTATTATTATTCAGCAACCCGCTCAGAGCTTGCCACTGAACCTGAATTAAAACAGCTGTTCTTTGGTTTTGGCAGTCAAAAAGAAAGCTGGCAATGCTTTAAAGTACAGCTGATGCCCAGTCATCCCGATGATTCATTTATCCCTTTAAGTTTGCCAAATACCGCTGGCAAAGACATCGAAAAATTAAATAAGCCCCCCACTCCTCGCGTGCAAGGGATGGTGAAAGACGTTAAGTACTTAGTGATTTTAACGTCTGTAGGGACTAAAGCTGAGCAAACGCATTATCAAACTTTTAGTTATGACAAAAGCTTGGTAAATCAGTTAAAGCGCTTTGGTCATGGTAAGCATAAAGCGCCGCCAAAGCTCGAAACCGTTGATTTAGAATATGTAAATTTACGCGCACATAAGCGCTACCTTTATAAAACAGATATCTTGATCACTTTGCCTGATGAGCAAGTTTATACAGCGCATAGTCGCGATTTTTCGGTCATGGGACTACAGATTGAGTGCCAGCAACCCGTTAGCTTTAATAAAGGTGATGTTGTTGAATTAAGCATGCCTGAGCTGCAAAAGATCACTAAAAAATACCAACTTTCAGCATTGAAATATGAAGTTATGGCTGTAAGTAAGTCGCTTACTACAATTAATTTAAAAGCAACGCGGATAGCTGATTTACCGCATATGGGTGTAAAGTTTTTCACGCAGTTAATTGAAAATAATAAAGATAAGCTAAAAGTATCTGAAGAAGCGCCAAAAATTCCAGGTTTGTCTACAGCGCTTAGAAACATGGTCACTAAAAGTGTATGCCAATTCCCATTTTATTTGCATAAAGAAGCCGCGCACTTCAAAACAGGGGCAATTGGTCATGGGCTATACCCAAGCTCACTGCATACTATTTTACAAAATTACGGTTTGCTTAATGACACCACAACAATTGATCCCTTTTTATCAACAGAGCAAATTACCGATATTATTACTCCGTTAATTAAAGATCGTAGTCGCCAAGATCCCCCGCTACAATTTACGCTGTTTATTCGCTTTGATCCTAAAAAATCGACACTTCAAGAAGCCGTTAAAAGCCAGTGTGTTGCTGATGATAACTTTTCACCTTTGCACTTATTTTTAAAGAAAGGCTTAAAATCTGAATTAGTATTCGTTATGCGTTTATATATTTCTCGCACTGGCCGCCCTGATACAGATTACTTATCAAACGAGCTTAAATACGTGAGCCAATATGCGCTTCATAAAGCTAAAGATCTTGAGGAAGCGCTATGGTCAGTTGCAGGTGTTGGCGACATGGTAGATGTAACTGATGAAACGCTCAGCCACTTGGATTTTACAGCTGAGCTAATAGAGCAAATGAATAAGCGCAAACAAATTTGGCTTAAGCGTTTAACTTAAGCTCAGGGATCGTCAAAAGGTATAATATTTGTAATAGCGATCCTTGGCAAATTGCAGCTTGAGCTTGCTCAACCACCTTTGGCTTACCATGTACTGCTACACCTAAACCTGCCGCAGCCATCATGGTTAAGTCATTCGCGCCATCGCCAATGGCAACCGTTTGCTGTACAGGCAAATTTAATTGCTGTTGTAGTTTAGTCAACACCACCGCTTTTTGCTGTGCATCAACAATAGTTCCAAGTACTTTGCCGGTGAGCTGATTATCTTTAAACTCCAATACGTTGGCATGCACTTCATCCAAATCAAGTATGCTTTGTACTTGCTCTGCAAAAGGCACAAAACCACCAGAGGCAATTGCTAAATACCAGTTATGTTGTTTTAGCACTTTGCATAGCGCTTGAATGCCGGGCATTAAAGGTAAATTATTTTTAAGTTCATCAATTAAGCTTTGTTTAATACCTGTAAGTTTGGCAACGCGCTGATGTAAGCTTTCGCTAAAATCTAACTTTCCAGCCATTGCTTGCGCTGTTACCGCCGCAACATCATCGTACACATTCGCAAGGCGCGCTATTTCATCAATGCATTCAATAGTAATAGCAGTTGAATCCATATCCATAACCAATAAACCAGGCTGTATTAAGCTAGGTGGCTTGCTAACTTGTACTAGCTGAAAACCTAACGGATGAGCAAACTCATTTAATAACAACGGATTAATGGTCAATTGGCCTTTATCACTATAAAAGCACCATGCAGGCGTTAATTTTTGATCAGGCTGGTAACGACATACAGCACTAACAATAAAGCCATGTTGAGTTAAGAAAGCCGCAATACTAACGAGCTTTTGCCCATCAAAATTACCTGCAAAGGCGATACTGAATGTTCCCTGTAAATTAATCACTGCGCTGGTTTGTTCTACTAACGCACCCTGATCGCGATACCATTGTCCTAACGAAAACTGCATTGCCACTTGCTCAGATGTTAGGGTCGCAAAGCGCTCCAATGTCATGATGACTCCATAATGATACTAATGTCTCAACTGCGACTTAAGAGTAAATTCGCCATTGAGGGGGATTTAAGGTTATAGTTAGGCTTAGTTGTAACATCAAAAGCAAAAGCTGTCAGCAGCGCAAGCGGTGACTATGAAAAATAACCATCTTAAAAACCCTATTTCTGCATCTCAAAGGCAACGCTTAGTTCGTTTGAGTCTGGCTGCTGCATGTTTTTTACTGTTGAGCTGGGTTGCAATAAATAGTAGTTTTCAAAGCCATCAGTTACTTTATGACAGTGCCGACAGTACCGCTAAAAGCTTAACTCGCTTCATGGCGCTTAATGCAAAAACCCCATTACTTGAAAAAAATAAACCCGCACTAAACGCGCTTTGCAATAATATTAGTAAGGACGAATTTGTGCTTGCGGCAATGATTTATGATCACCAAGGAGTGCTTATTGCAAACAGCGCTAATTGGCAAACGCATCATTTATTAGGTAAATTACCAGATTCCACTCCCGGTATAAGTAAACTTAAAACCCCCTTTGTTGAACCAGTTATTAGCGATGATGACCGCCCCCTTGGCTTTGTATCCATTACGTATTTAACGCGATCATCGATAGCACAAAGCCACAGCCACTTTCATGACTTAGGCCGCCAAGTATTATTGATGCTGGTTATAACCTGTATTTTTACATGGCAACTAGGGCGCGGTTTAAAACGTTGGCAGGTTAATCGTTATATTCGAAAAAGTGCTGAGCACGAGTCATAAAGGCGTTGTTTTAGATCATTCCTATTTAATGATGTGACTTGTTTTAACTGACAAAGCTGATCAAACACTAATGGTAATTGCAGTGGTGTATTGTGCTGCCCCTGAAAGCCCGCAAGCGGCATTGATGGTGCATCCGTTTCAAGTAATAAATGCTCTGGCGCTATTTGAGCAATAACGTGACGTGTTTTTTGCGCGCGCTCATACGTAATTACCCCGCCTACCCCAAGTTTAAAGCCCAACTTAATGTATGAATTTGCTTGTTGTAATGAGCCTGAAAAAGCATGAATAACACCACCGAATTTAGGCTTACAGCGCTTAAATGATTGCGCAATTAAATCATGACTTTGCCGATGATGTACAATCAGTGGGAGTTCCAGTTGATTAGCAAGTTCAATTTGATATTCAAATATTTGTGTTTGCTTTGCTATATTTTCGATACTACGATCGATCCCACATTCACCAATAGCGACTAACTGATCTTTATGCTTGTGAGCCAGTTTGTTAAGTTCATCTAAATGCTCATCACGGTGTTCAGCCATAAAATAAGGGTGCAAACCAATGGCAATGTATACGCTCGGGTATTGTTTAGCAAAAGAGGTGAGTGAATAAGATTGTGCCAAGCTAACACCCGGCACAATAAAATGATTAATTCCCAGTTCTAAACTTTGCCGAATGAGTTGTTCGCGCGTGGCGTCAAATTCAGCAAAATCTAAGTGGCAGTGGGAATCAATAAACGCCATAACTGGTTATGGGTTTAAACGCGTTACTTGCCAGCTGTTGTCAGCTTGGCGTTGATACATAAAGCGATCGTGCAAGCGATGCGCCCCGCCTTGCCAAAACTCTATTTTAGTTGGCACAACACAGTATCCGCCCCAAAAATCAGGTAAAGGGATCTGACCTTTCGCAAATTTATTTTTCATATTCGCAAAGGTTTCCATTAATACTTTTCGTGATGACACAGGCCGACTTTGTGCAGACGCCCATGCAGCAAGCTGACTCTCTTTAGGGCGTGATAAAAAGTACTTGGCAACCGCTGCGGTTGGCAATGGTTTAGCTTCACCGTATACAATCACTTGGCGTTCCATGGTGTGCCACGGGAAATGCAATGATATTTTGTTATTACCTTTTAGCTCTTGTGCTTTACGTGAGCCGGTATTGGTAAAAAATACAAAACCGTCATCATCAAGATGCTTTAACAATACAATGCGTTGCGATGGTTGCCCTGTTTCATCAACCGTCGCCACGACCATAGCTGTAGGATCTGATAAATTAGCCGTTACAGCATTATCGAGCCACTTTTCAAACTGTTTAAATGGACAATCAAGCAAGTTATCTTCGCTTAAACCATCTTGTAAGTATTCACGACGAATATCTTCGAGTTTCATATCAAATCCTTCTTTATCAGCTATCAGCTATCAGCTATCAGCTATCAGCTATCAGCTATCAGCTATCAGCTATCAGCTATCAGCTATCAGCTATCAGCTATCAGCTATCAGCTATCAGCTATCAGCTATCAGCTATCAGCTATCAGCTATCAGCTATCAGCTACAAAATTAAGCAATTGCAGCTCAGTGTCAAGCTACAAGCACCTAGCACCTAAAATTATCTGCAAGTGTAGGAGCGCTAGCAAGGCAATGAGTTTATTTATGCCAAGGAGCATACGTATCTGGTATGTGACTTAGGCTAAATAAACTCATTGACGCAGCTAAAGCGAACTACGCGCAGCAGATTACATTTGCTCCATGACTTCGATACCTAACAGATCTAAGCCTGTACGCAGTGTATCTGCCACTAAATTACACAACATTAAACGGCTGTCGCGTACACTTGGCTCTACACCTTCTTTAAGTACTGGGCAGGCTTCGTAGAATGTCATGTATAGGCTAGCAAGTTCGTATAAGTAACTACACAATACGTGCGGTGTTGCCTCATTGATCATTTGATCAAGCACTTCTTCTAATTGTAGCAATTTAAGTGCTAGGGCTTTTTCTTGTTGCTCAACAATGGCTATTTCAGCATTTAGGTTTGCAGCATCTACACCTGATTTACGGAAAATACTACGTACACGAGTATAAGCGTATTGTAAGTAAGGTGCGGTTGCGCCTTCAAAGCTGAGCATGGTATCCCAGTTGAAAATATAATCACTGGTACGATTTTTAGATAAATCAGCGTATTTAACTGCGCCAATACCAACTTTACGGGCAATTTCACTGCGCTCAGCGTCGCTTAAATCTGATTCACGCTCAGCAAGTTTTGCTGTTGCACGAACAATTGATTCTTCAAGTAAATCGGCTAATTTTACTGTGCCACCAGTACGGGTTTTAAATGGTTTGCCATCTTCACCCATCATGGTGCCGAAAGGGCAAAATTCGTAGCTAGTCTCATCACGAAGTAAACCGGCTTTGCGTGCTGTAAGCTCTACTTGATTAAAGTGTAAGCTTTGGCGTGCATCAACAAAAATTAGGATACGTGCTGCACCCAACTTGTTTGAACGGTAATCACAAGCTGCTAAATCGGTGGTTGCGTATAAGAAACCGCCACCTGATTTTTGTACGATAAATACAGATGGCTCACCATCTTTATTTGCCAGCTCATCTAAAAAAACTACCTGTGCGCCTTGTGACTCAACCGCAATATTTTTATCTTTTAATAACGCAATAATGTTATTAAGCTCACTGTTATAAGCGCTTTCAGCCATTATATCGTCTGGCGTAAGCGTTACATTTAAGCGTTTATAAACTTCTTCAGAATGCTTTACAGATGTTGCGATAAACAGCTTCCACAGTTTTTCACAATGAGCGTCGCCGCCTTGTAGTTTTACTACGTAGTCACGGGCTTTATCAGCAAAACCTTCTTCGTCGTCAAAACGCTTTTTAGCATCGCGATAGAAAGTTTCTAAATCAGCTAACGCAACGGTATCAAGATCAACACCTTGGCTTATTTGATCTTCTAAATGCGCAATCAACATACCAAACTGCGTACCCCAATCGCCCATGTGATTTTGGCGAATAACAGTGTCACCACGAAACTCAAGCGCACGTACTACTGCATCACCAATGATCGTTGAACGTAAATGCCCTACGTGCATTTCTTTAGCTAAGTTAGGAGATGAGTAATCAACCACAACTTTTTGTGGCTGTGCATGCTCTGCAACAGCCAGTTTTTCATCTTGATTTGCCGCTTTTAAACTTTGCGCTAAAAACTCAGGCTTTAAGTGAATATTAATAAAACCAGGACCCGCGATCTCCGTTTTTTCTGCAATATCACTTACATCTAAATGATCTATTATTTTTTGTGCAAGCTCGCGCGGGTTGCTTTTCATTTTTTTAGCTGCGCCCATTGCACCATTGATTTGGTAATCACCAAATTGTGGGCGGGTGCTTTGTGTGACAGCAGGGTTGGTATCTGCAGGTAAGCCTGCCCCCGTCATTGCCGCGATGGCTTTTTCAATCAATAGCGTACGAATGTTCATGTAATTTATTACCTTTACCAGCCCGCTATTGCAGGCTTTAAATTGAATTTTTGTTTAGTTTTCACGCGTGTGGTTAAACGTCACTTCTGGGTAGCGTTCAGTCGATAAGTTAAGATTTACACGACTTGGGGCAATGTAAGTTAAATTATCGCCACCATCTAGCGCTAGGTTGCTTTCACATTTACGCTTAAAGTCTTCAAACTTTTTAACATCATCACAACTCACCCAACGAGCCGTATTTACATTAACACTTTCGTAAATAGCATCAACGTTGTATTCGGCTTTTAAACGCGCTACTACTACATCAAACTGCAATATACCTACAGCACCAACAATTAAATCGTTATTAATGAGAGGTCTAAATACTTGTACTGCACCTTCTTCAGATAGCTGCACTAAGCCTTTTAATAATTGCTTTTGCTTTAATGGATCGCGCAGGCGAATACGACGGAATAACTCAGGTGCAAAGTTTGGTATACCAGTAAATTTAAGTTTTTCACCTTGTGTGAAAGTATCACCAATTTGAATCGTACCGTGGTTATGTAGGCCAATGATGTCACCAGCGTAGGCGTCAGCTGCACGCTCACGGTCACCTGCCATAAAAGTTACGGCATCTGAAATGCTTACCTGCTTACCTATACGCACATGATTCATTTTCATGCCTTGGCTGTATTTACCCGATACAATACGCATGAATGCAATACGGTCGCGGTGTTTTGGATCCATGTTTGCTTGAATTTTAAATACAAAACCTGTGAAGTTTTCTTCACTTGCAACAACTGTGCGGTCTTCCGTTTCGCGCGGCAATGGCGTTGGTGCCCATTCAGTCAGACCTGTCAAAACATGATCAACACCAAAGTTACCAAGTGCTGTACCAAAATACACAGGTGATAATTCACCGGCTAAGAAAAGATCTAAATCAAACTCATTTGATGCACCAATCACAAGCTCAAGTTCATCGCGCAATTGCGCAGCTAACTCTTCACCAATTGCATCATCAAGTTCAGGGTTATCTAGCCCTTTAATACTGCGCACTTCTTGAATCATATGACCTTGCCCTGTTTTATATAACAAGGTTTCGCCGCGATGAATATGATAAACACCTTTAAACTCTTTACCGCAGCCAATCGGCCATGTAATAGGTGCACACGCAATATTTAGCTCTGTTTCAACTTCATCAAGTAACTCCATAGGATCACGGATGTCGCGGTCACATTTATTCATAAAGGTAACAATTGGCGTGGTACGAAGGCGTGTTACTTCCATTAATTTACGAGTTCGGGCTTCAACACCTTTAGCTGCATCGATAACCATTAAACATGAATCCACAGCCGTTAAGGTACGATAAGTATCTTCAGAGAAGTCTTCGTGCCCTGGGGTATCAAGTAAATTAACAAGTGCTTTATTAAACGGAAATTGCATTACAGAAGTGGTTACAGAGATACCACGCTCTTTTTCCATCTCCATCCAGTCAGATTTAGCATGTTGATTTGAACCGCGACCCTTTACCGTACCGGCTTTTTGAATTGCTTGTCCGAACAACAACACTTTTTCAGTGATGGTCGTTTTACCCGCATCTGGATGCGAGATGATTGCGAACGTACGTCGCGTATTGATTTCGTTTAATAAATTAGACATGTAAGCCGCTTTAAGTCAGAACAAGGCGCAACTAAAAACAAACCTAAGCAAAGGTCTTTTTTGCGCACTGTAAATATAAAATAGAATTACCCACATTATACCTTGTTTACCTTAGCCAAAAAAGCAACGATTGTAAGTAATTAGCTGATAACTTTGTTTCAAATTGCACCAAGCACGTAGGTGCAGTCAACGCGCTAAACTTGTGTAATTTTACACTAGCGCATACTATTGATGGATTACATGGAGGATATTTTGTTTGGGCATGAAAACCAGTAAGCTAAGCATACGATTATTATGGTATATCACGCCGTTGGTGATCTTACCGTTACTGTTTTTAGGGGGCTTTACGCTCACTAACGTCACTAGTTCAACACAAAAACAAGCTGAACTTATCGTGAGCCGTTTTGTAGAACAACAACAGCAAAAAATGTTCAACTACATTGACTCCTTTCATTCCACCACAAAATTACTGTCAACCTCCCCTGTTTTAAGCGACTTTCTCGCTGACGACCTTCGCTATAATGGTAATTACACACGTCGTTTGGGCGCATTAATGGACGTATTTGCCAGTTATTCTGAAGCGTACCCAGACATTATTAGTGTAAATTTAGTTTCCCCAAATGGTAAAAGTGACGCGTATTACTCTAGTAGTTTAAATATAGCTCCTGACAGCTACCCTTTTTTCGATCAAGTATTACAAAGTAATTTAGGCCAACAACAGTTTATGGTGCAAAAAAAAGATGGCACCACCAGCTTGTATTTCATCCAACGTATTTTTAGTGCTGATTATTACTTAAAGCGTCCTCAGCAATTAGGTTTTATTATTGTTCATGTTGAGCCGTCAATTTTAAATACCAGTATTTTAGAAGCCCCCTATAACAACACACTTAATTTATTATTAACTAACGACGGTAAAATTTTATTTAGTTCAGATTATGACAAACGGGGTAATTACATCAGTGAGTATGAGTTAAAACAAATTCATGAATTAGCTGATTTAGGTAAACTCTCCACCATAGAGCTCTCCAGTATCGATAAGGTTGAACGAATGATTTATGCCGTGCAAATGAGTGGCGGTTATTATTACGTATCGACTATCCCAAAAGCACTGCTTTATCAGTCGGGTAGAGCCATTAGCCTGATCACAGCTTTAATTGTAATTATTTCGGTGGTTACGCTACCACTGCTTATTTTTATTGTAGTGCGTAACTTATTACTCAATCCCATTGAGCAACTAGGTGCGGCGAGCCATCGCGTTGGCGATGGTGATTTATCAGTTTACTTACCAGCACACAACAATGATGAAGTTGGTGTTTTATTTAATGATTTTAATCATATGATCAACCAAATCCGTCATTATCAAGATGAATTAAAAGAATACAAGCACCACCTTGAAGATAAAGTTGAGAGCCGTACTAAAGCGCTTGAAACAATGAATAGCCAGCTTGAAGGGGCTATTGCACAAGCGGAACAAGCCAACCAATTAAAGAGCCGTTTTTTAGCGAATATGAGTCATGAAATTCGCACACCACTAACTGCGATTATGGGTTTTACAGAGCAACTGCTACATACAAAAAAAGCAGTTAATGATGAATTGCATTTAAGCACGATTTTACGTAACTCAAAGCACTTACTTGAGCTAATTAATAATATTTTAGATTTATCAAAAATTGAAGCTGAAAAACTAGCCGTTGAACGTGAGCCGCTGTCTGTTGTTGAATTAGTCCATGATATAGATTCGATTATTCGCCCGTTAGCGCAAGAGAAACAGCTCACTTTTGAAATAAATTACACATTACCTTTACCGCAAACAATCTATAGCGATGCGACTCGCTTAAAGCAAATTCTGATTAATATTGCCAGTAATGCCGTAAAATTTACTGAGCAAGGGCAAATAACCCTCGATATTAAATACCTCGAAGATAAACAATTTATTGAATTTGCAATTGAAGATACCGGCATTGGCATGTCAGAGCATGAAGTTGAACGAGTCTTTAAACCATTTGAACAAGCCGATGCAACGACTACGCGGCGTTTTGGCGGTACTGGTCTCGGGTTATGTATTTCCAAAAATTTAGCACAATTACTTGGCGGTGATGTTCATTTAGAAAGTGAACCGGGTAAAGGCAGTCGATTTTGCATTCAAATAGCCTGCCACCTTGATGAAAATGCAGAGCATGCCCATGCAATGCTAACAGCAATAGAGCAACTAACCCCCACTAAAGACCAGCAGCTTTCCTTTGCAGCTAATAGCTTTGATGCCAATATCCTTGTTGCTGAAGATAACCCTGATAACCAAGTGCTAATTAAGTTATTACTACAAACATGGGGGCTTGAGCCTGATATCGCAAAAAATGGAGCTGAAGCTGTCGAAATGGCGTTAGTGAATGACTATCAGCTCATTATTATGGACATGCAAATGCCTGTGATGGGTGGTTTAGAAGCCACACAAATGCTACGTCACGCCGCTTACGATGGTCCTATTATTGCGCTTACTGCGAATGTAATGAAGCATGATGTTGACACCTACCTCAAAGCAGGTTGCGATGAAGCACTAGCAAAACCTATCGACAAAGATGCGCTTGAAAGCGTACTCGTTAGTTATTTACACATAGAAAAAGACAGTCAAAGCAAATGGGATAGCTTGCTCAACAGCGATAAGTTTCAACAGATAAATGAAAACTATCGCTCTAAACTACCTGATTACCTAGTTGAAGTGACGGATTTATATAATTCAGGTGAATGGGATCAACTCAGGGCACTAGCACACAACTTAAAAGGCAGTGCTGGGTGCTTTGGGTTTAGTAATATTCATCATGGTGCTGCGACTCTTGAGGATAACTTGCGAGGGCGCGATCATAGTCGTCGTGACTATTTGGCATTGAGTTTAATTGAAGCAATTAAATATACGATACAACAAGCTAAATCACCCAAAGAGTAAAGTGAGCCCCATTAGTATTGCATCTTCATGACCATTTTTTGATGGGTCATCACTTGGGTAGTAATTTTTACGTACTGACATCTCACTAAAGCCTGCCCGTTCATACAAGTTAATTGCACGGGTGTTGGTTTCGCGTACTTCTAAGAATAAGTTTTCAGCGTTATGCTTTTCGCCATATTCAATAAATGCTGTAAGTAACTGCTTTGCTATGCCTTTCCCCTGAAAATCAGGTGCTACGCAAATATCCATTAAGGTAAAGTCAGGTCCTGCTTTCTCACCAATGTAAAAACCAATCATTTGTTGTTCACTAAACGCGGCTAAATTAAAGTAGCGCCCAGCTAAACATGATTTCATTGTGTTAACAGTCCACGGATGGCTGTGACATGCACTCTCAACACGCATTAGCGCGTCAATAGATGATTCAGTAACAGATTCAAAGGTTATCAAGGTGTATGCTCATCAGCGCCCATAGCGCGCGTTTATTATCAGCACTAAGCTGTTGATTTGGTAAACTCAGTTGGCCTTCATGCCATGCTAGCGTATCACTTTGCACTACGTGCTTAATTTGCTCTGGTGCAATAGCACGATTTAGATCTGCTAACAGCTTTTGATTTAACTCTAGAGTTACCTGTGGTGCCGTCATTGTTTGATCAGAAATTTTCTCAACAATAGACTGTGGACGAAAATGTTGATTTAGTTCAAGGTTTTCTATACCAAAAATAGCTGCGTATCGTGGATGCATAACAACTCAGTAGATTTAAAAACAAGAACAATATAAGAAGTAATAAAAACGATGTAAAGAAGAAATGGCAGGGGCGGAGAGACTCGAACTCCCAACCATCGGTTTTGGAGACCGCTGTTCTACCAATTGGAACTACGCCCCTGCAATGCGACGAATTATAGAGAAGTTTCGCTAAAGGTAAAGAAAAAAATTACACTTTTAGTTCAACTGCTTTTTAAATAAACAAAACGGCGAATTAGCATGCTAATTCGCCGTTTTACAATCAATTATCAAACTAGTTTGCTACTAAGTTTTAATTATTCCCATTCGATTGTTGCAGGTGGTTTACCTGAAATATCGTAAACAACACGTGAGATACCGTCGATTTCATTAATGATGCGGTTTGAAACCAGACCTAAGAACTCATACGGTAAATGTGACCAACGCGCTGTCATAAAGTCGATAGTTTCTACACAACGAAGCGACACAACCCAATCGTACTTACGTGCATCACCCATTACCCCTACCGACTTAACTGGTAAGAATACCGTGAACGCTTGGCTCACTTTATGGTAAAGCTCAGCTTTGTGTAGCTCTTCAATGAAGATAGCATCAGCACGACGTAGTAAATCACAGTATTCTTTTTTGATTTCACCAAGTACGCGCACACCTAAACCAGGCCCAGGGAACGGATGACGGTAAAGCATGTCGTATGGTAAACCTAGCTCTAAACCAATTTTACGCACTTCGTCTTTAAACAATTCACGTAATGGCTCCACTAAGCCCATTTCCATATCATCCGGTAAGCCACCCACATTGTGGTGAGACTTGATCACATGTGCTTTACCTGTCGCTGATGCTGCTGATTCGATGACATCTGGGTAGATAGTACCTTGGCCTAACCATTTAGCATTTTTAAGCTTTTTAGATTCGCTATCAAATACCTTAATAAACGTATGACCAATGGCTTTACGCTTATCTTCAGGATCAGATTTACCAGCAAGGTCCGCTAAAAATAACTCTTCAGCTTCTACTTTAATGATGTTCAAGCCAAATTTATTACCGAACATATCCATTACTTGTTGGCCTTCGTTTAAACGAAGTAAACCATTATCAACAAATACACAGGTTAAACGATCGCCAATGGCGCGATGGATAAGCATAGCTACAACCGATGAATCAACACCGCCTGATAAACCTAATATGACTTCATCTTCACCAACAGTCTCTTTAATTCGCGCGATTGCGTCATCAATGATTTTTTCAGCAGTCCATAATTTTTCACAACCACAAATATCAACAGCAAAGCGCTCTAATAAACGCTGACCTTGATGAGTGTGTGTTACTTCAGGGTGGAACTGCACGCCGTAGAAACGCTTTTCTTCGTTAGACATTGCCGCATGTGGGCAAGTAGATGTTTTAGCTGTGGTTTTGAAAGTATCAGGGATTTCCATTACTTTGTCGCCGTGGCTCATCCATACATCTAGAATGCCTTCGCCGCCGTCAGTAATACTGTCTTCAATGGCATCAAATAATGCACAATTGCCTACTTTTTCAACTTGCGCATAACCAAACTCTTTCTTATCAGAGCTATGAACGTTGCCGCCAAGTTGAGTCGCCATTGTTTGCATGCCGTAACAAATACCAAGTACGGGTACACCGGCATTAAATACATATTCAGGGGCACGCGGGCTGTTTTCTAACGTTGTTGACTCAGGGCCACCAGATAAGATGATACCTTGTGGATTGAACTCACGGATTTGCTCTTCCGTTACGTCCCATGCCCACAGTTCACAGTAAACACCAATTTCTCGCACACGGCGGGCGATCAATTGCGTGTATTGCGAACCAAAGTCTAAAATAAGAATTCGTGAATCGTGAATGTCTTTGCTCATTGAGGGTCTCGTTAGTCAAGAACTGGCACTCAGGGTATCTGAATGACTAAAAATAAATAAGGGCCAGCAAAAGCTAGCCCAGTAATATCAATAATATATTGATTAACCTAAGCGGTAGTTAGGTGCTTCTTTAGTGATTTGCACATCATGAACGTGTGACTCACCCATACCTGCTGAAGTAACGCGTACAAACTGAGGTTTAGTGTTTAATTCATCAATAGTTGCACAACCGGTTAAACCCATTGCACTGCGCAGGCCGCCAACTTGTTGGTGAATGATGGTTGCGATTGGGCCTTTATAAGCCACACGACCTTCAATTCCTTCAGGAACTAGCTTGTCTGCTTGGTTTGACTTTTGGAAGTAACGATCAGATGAACCTTCTTTTTGGTTCATCGCGCCAAGCGAGCCCATACCACGGTATGATTTGTAGTAACGACCTTGATAAAGCTCAACTTCACCCGGCGCTTCTTCAGTGCCCGCTAGCATAGAACCAACCATTACACATGATGCACCAGCAACCAATGCCTTTACGATATCGCCAGAGAAACGGATACCGCCATCAGCTATCACTGGAATATCGCGACCTTTTAGGCCTTCAACTGCATCAGAAATAGCCGTGATCTGTGGTACACCACAACCAGTAACGATACGCGTAGTACAGATTGAACCTGGGCCGATACCTACTTTAACGGCATCAACACCGGCATCAGCAAGCGCTATAGCGCCTTCAGCTGTTGCCACATTACCCGCGACTATTTGCAAGTCTGGGTAAGCTTGACGTGTTGCAGCTACGCGGTCAATAACACCTTGAGAGTGACCATGTGAAGTATCTATTAGTAATACATCAACACCCGCTTCAACTAATGCGGCAATACGTTCATCTGTACCAGGACCGACACCTACAGCAGCGCCTACACGAAGACGACCTTGCTCATCTTTACACGCATCAGGTTTGTCTTGTGCTTTTTGATAATCTTTAACTGTGATCATGCCCTTTAATTTAAACGCATCATCAACAACAAGGATTTTTTCGATACGGTGCTCGTGCATTAACCCTAAGATTTCATCACGTGCAGCACCTTCTTTAACGGTGACTAATTTTTCTTTTTTAGTCATTACCGTTGAAACTGGCTGTTCAAGTTTTGTTTCAAAACGCATGTCGCGGCTGGTAACAATACCCACAAGGCCATTTTCAGCATCCGTTACCGGAAAGCCTGAAAAGCCCTTTTCTTCAGCAAGTACAATCGCATCTGCAATGGTTAAATCCGCTGTAACTGTAACTGGAAAAGAAACAATGCCGGCTTCATACGTTTTAACTTTACGTACGTTTTTAGCTTGTTCTTCAATAGTCATGTTTTTGTGGATAAAACCTAAACCGCCTTCTTGTGCCAGCGCAATCGCTAAGCGGGCTTCTGTAACAGTATCCATAGATGCTGAAACTAGCGGCAAGTTAAGTTTGATACCACGCGTTAAGCGAGTTGAAATATTTGCCGTATGTGGCAAAACAGTAGAATGACCTGGTACTAAAAGTACGTCATCAAAGGTAAGAGCTTCTTTAGCAATTCTAAGCATTTTGGCAACTTCTCACATGTGGATCTTGTATAAGGAATTGCGGCCAAATTTTATCAGCGTTATGGGCACGAGTAAATAAGATTTCACAAATATTTATGATAAAATACCGTCATCATCGCTTTTTAGAGTCGCTTTATGGCCGTAACATCCCAGCAGCAAACGATTTATACCGTTTCTAGATTAAATAGAGAGATCAGAACCGTACTCGAACAAGGGTTTGCATCGTTAAATTTAACGGGTGAAATATCAAATTTCATTACACCTGCCTCTGGCCATTGGTATTTCACACTCAAAGATGATCGTGCCCAAGTAAAAGCAGCCATGTGGCGCGGTAACAACCGTAATCAACAATACCGCCCTATAAATGGCGCACAAGTAACTGTACGTGCGCGTGTTTCTTTATATGAGCCACGCGGCGACTACCAACTGATTGTTGAACATATGGAAGCCGCGGGCGAAGGTCAATTAAAGCAAGAGTTTGATGATTTAAAAATGCGTCTTGCCGCTGAAGGCTTATTTAGCTCAGCACATAAGCTGCCAATTCCATCTGTTGTGCATCGTGTGGGCATTATTACATCCGCTACAGGGGCAGCAATTAAAGATATTTTGACGGTTCTAAAACGCCGCGCCCCACAACTTGAAGTCGTGATCTACCCTGCGATGGTGCAAGGGAAAGAGGCGCACCTGCAACTGATTGATAAAATAAACATAGCCAATGCCCGTAATGAAGTCGACGTACTTATTTTAGGCCGGGGTGGTGGCTCACTGGAAGACTTATGGTGTTTTAATCATGAGCTGCTTGCCCGTGCTATTTTTGCCAGTGAGCTGCCAATGATTAGCGCTGTGGGTCATGAAATTGATACCACGATAAGTGATTATGTAGCTGATGTACGTGCAGCAACACCTAGTGCAGCTGCGGAGCTTGTAAGTCCAAACAGCAGCGAGCTTGCAAACCAAATTCAACAGCAGTTAAACCGTTTAGCAAATGCCTTTAAACACCAATTATCTGCAAAGCAAAGCATTGCAACCGCACTTGAACACCGCTTAACACTATGTCACCCGCGCAATCAGTTAAATCAACAATCACAACGCTTAGATGAGCTAAGTTTGGCACTACAACAAGCTATGCAACAGCATATTTATTTACACGAGCGTCGTTTAAATAATTTAGCCCCACGATTAATGCAGCAATCACCTGATCGTAAACTTACTCAAGCAAGTCATCAATTGCAGCAATTACAAGCAAGACTTCAGCAAAGTATGCGACAGCAACTAAATGATGCTAATAACCAATTATCAATGCAAGCAGGGAAACTAGAGTCAGTTAGCCCATTAAATGTGCTCGCCCGTGGTTATAGCATCACTAAAAATAAGCAAGGAAGTGTAATAAAATCAACGTCACAAGTGAATAAAGGCGATTCACTTGTGACAGAATTAGCTGATGGAGTAATTCAATCTATCGTTAGTTAACTTTAGTAAACGACTCTTTGCTTGCTGCACAATTGGTTATTTTGACTCTGTAGCAAGCAGTAAAGAAAAGTCTCGATCGCTGGATTTGGATGTACTAACGGTAAATTGTTGCCAAAATTCTTGTTTTACCAACTTATCATTTAACTCACGCCAGTGAATATGGTTAAAATCATCCATATCTTTTGGTGCTGAAAGGTCAAATTTACATACCGAACTTTTGCACTGAGCATTTACCATGTCTGGGGTGATGCTTAGATCGGCCGTTTGCAAAAAGTCTTTCATTGCGGTCTCTGTTCGATAAGCCCACTCTTCGTTACGTGTTTGTTCGTCAAATTGGGTTAGTAACGCCTGTTCAAGATCGGTGGGAGCATTGAGGCGTTTTTCATATACTTTTACAAGCTTACGCTGTGTTTCTAATTCAACTCTCAACTCTTCTAACTGAGCTTCAAGTGGTGCAGGGTTTACTAATTCAGATATTGCTGAAATATTTACTCCAGCAATATCTGTTTGGCTTTGCGTTGCACTAACAGGCGCAGGAGGAAGCTTAATTGAGTCTGACTCATTAAGAAATGTTTGAAACGCTTGCTCTGATTGAACATCATCTTCAAAAAATGCTAATTGAGAGGAGGCGATAAATCCAAAAAAAACAGAAGTAATAGTTACACCAGCTAAAAAAGCCAATAATAAAGAAAGATAAATATTTTTTATCATTGTGCGGTAATTCCTTTACTACCCTTGACCACGGCTTGTAATCGAGGTTTTACTAAATCACTGTATTTCCCAAGATGATCACACCTTGGGATAGCCTGAATAAGTATGGTTTATAACATTGCACTGGTATGTGATTCGTTCTGTGGCTCATCCGCATCTAAAAAGTTTTGGTTCATGCTTTTCGCCGGACAGGGACAGTTTGGTTTACCCACTATTTTAGCTGGAACGCCAACAACAGTCGTATGTGCAGGTACTGCACTCAGAACAACCGAACCTGCACCAATGCGCGCCCCTTCGCCTACTTCAATGTTACCTAATACTTTTGCACCTGCACCAATCAAAACACCGGCACGAATTTTTGGATGTCGGTCACCTTTTTCATTACCTGTACCGCCTAGCGTCACAGACTGCAAGATAGACACGTTATCTTCTATTATGGCTGTTTCACCAATAACTATACCAGTTGCATGGTCAAACATAATACCATGGCCGACTTTACAAGCAGGATGGATATCAACGCCAAATACTTCTGAGGTACGACTTTGAATAAATCGCGCGAGCTCTTTACGATTTTGGCGCCATAAGCAATGGGCAAGTCTATGTGCTTGAATTGCATGAAAACCCTTTAAGTTTAATATCACTGTTAAATAGGTATCGGCAGCTGGGTCACGATCTTTAACGGCTTTTATATCATGAGCAACATGCGTGAGCATTCGGTCACAATCAACAAAGGCCTGATCAAATAATTCTCGAATGGTAAATGCTGATACCACTGCGTCCGACAATTTATTAGCAACAATAAAGCTCAGCGCAGACCCTAAACACTCATGATTTAAAATGCATGAATACACATGACTTGCTAACAGAGGTTCACGGGTAACGACTTCTTTTGCTTCAGTGCGAAGCTGTTGCCAAATTTCATGACGCATAGGTTTGCCTTATTTAATACCTAGATGGGCTTTTCCTCAGTCTAACGGATTTCTACCTTGATGTGTTAATACAGCCGTTATTTGTTCTGGTTATTATATATAACTAATCTATACCCAAGCCACCTCAAGATGCACAATTCAGCGTTTCACAGGGGCTTAATACCAATCGTGTTAAGTTAATGACCATTTATAGCGAAAGATAAATACAGTGATAACAAGGCAGAAACTTTGACATGGTGTTGTTCTCGGCAATTGCTCCTGCATTGCTCTACCTCCTGCATCCATGTAGTCGTATATGAAAAATTACTAACGCAGTTAGCGCTTTATTTAGTCCGCTAGAATGGTTAAATATTTAAGCCGATTGGTATAATATCAAGGCGTTACTTTGCAACAATAAGTCGTCCCTTTTAAGAAGTAGCAACGATAAGAGTGAGTACCGGTGAAATGCCCGAAGAGTTGGTTTGGGTATATTGGCTTACTTTGTTATAGGCAAAATAAAAATGCCCTAATTATTGGGGCATTTTAGTTAAGCTGAGCTTTCTTAAGTATTTGAATATTGATTATTCAAATACTTTATCTACAGCAAGTACTTCAATATTTTTCGCTGGTATTGCCAGTTTATAATCAGCAATGACTTTATCTTCGGCAACTAACTCAGCTGGTTTTTCAGCGTTATACACCATTGGCGATGTTTGCTCTGACGCTAGGCGTTTTTGCATGTCTTTGCCATCACCTGTGATAAATACATACTGAATATTATCCGTTTGTAAGTTAGCTTTAATAACGCGGTTTACGTCAGCTACAGTGAGCTTTTCAAGCTTACTGGTTACATATTTTACGAAGGTATCTGTATTATAAAATTCACTGTCAAGCGCATAACCCAATTGACGATTTTGACTTGCGACCATTTGTGGCACAAAGTTGATTAAGAAGTTACGCGTTGCGTCAAAGTCTTTTTCTGTCATGCCATTTTTGATCAGCTTATCAAGTTCAAATAACGCTGTACGTGTTGCAAAGTGCGCATCGTTATTTGAACGAAGTGGGCGTAACCAGACTTGAAATATTTGCTCTGAACGACCTAGGTTTGCATCAGGTTTAGTTTGATACATACCACGAGGGAAATACTCGATATACGCGTAATCACCGTAGTTCATGCCACGTGTTTGACGAATGCGCTCATATAAATATGAGTTAGAGCTGCGGTGTTCGCCAAAGTAAGAACGCACAAGCCAAAGCGCAGTCCAATCTTCGCTACTACGAATAGTATCTATAGGGAAGCCAAATGATACCGCCGTTGACTGTGCTGACTTTTCAACAATAGTTGCGTGGTGACCTTTTAACTCTGGTGCATCTGGAATTGATAAACGGCTTTGCTCACCTTTAGGTAATGCGCTTAAATCCGCAAACATGGTGTTTTTAAGCGAATCAGGCACTGCACCAATCAAACCAACTGTAAGCTTGGCTTGAGTAAATTCTTTAGCATAAAACGCCTTTACATCATTTAATGTTAACGCTTCTAGATCAGATAAGTCACCATAGTTATAACTTTCATAAGGGTGGCCTTGATATAGTTTGTGATAAAGCACTTCTTTACCTAGCTCTTCATCGTTAGACGCTTTTAGGCCCGATTTAATGCCGTCAATCAGTTCTTTCTTTAAACGTTTAAAGTCATCTTCTCTAAAACCGGGGTTAAGTAACTGCTCACTTACAAGCGCATACCATTTTGCTGCATTATCTTTATGAACACGCCCTTGCAATGAAATCATTTCTTTATCTAATTGGTAACCAAAGCTGCCAGCCAGTGGATAAAGCGCTTGTTTGATATCGTTATAGCTCTTAGATTCTGAGCCACCTTGTGCAAGCATTGCTGCTGTTAGTGCTGCTACGCCTTTTTGACCTTTAGGGTCTGCCGCAGCGCCAGTATGAAATAACCAATTTACATCAATCAGTGGTGAGCTATTGGTTTTATCAAGCACATTAAAATGGCGTTCTTTAACCGTTTGCTGACTAGCAACTAAGGTATTTAAATCAACCTCTTGATCAAACCCTGCAATTTTATCAAGTGCAGACATAGTTACGGTTGTACGGCTGCTATCTATAAAATATTTATTAGCAATGCTTTGAATATCTTGCGCACTGATACTGTCAGCGGTTGCATATAGCTGATTAACAACTTCAGGGTCTCGCTCAAAATGCATGTAACTTGCAAGTGTTGATGCGATTGATTGAGATGAATCTAAACCATTAATAAAGCTGTACTTAAGGTTCGATTTTAAATCAGCTAACTTTTGACTATCAACTAATTCTGTACGAGCTTTTGCATAAGTATTATTAATTGCTTCGCGGGCTTTCGCTAAATCTTCTTCATTTTCAACTTTTACAAACACATGGAGTAAACCCGGATCTTTAGTGTCTGGGTTGTAGCTAAACATTTGGCTAGCAATTTGTTTGTTAACAACTAACTCTTGATATAGCTCTGAGTTGCTTGAAAAATAAAGCTGAGAGAGAAGATCAAGTGCAGCTCTGTCTTTTTTCTTAGGTTCCCAAGCTGCCCCTTTATAAGACACTAACAACCAATGCCCTGGTAAGCCTTCATTTTGCTCATGTACATATTTAGCAGCTTGTTGTTTTGGCTCGGTTGGTATATCGGCAACATAGTCGCCCTTTTGCCACTGACCCCAATGTTTTTTAACCATTGCCATAGTCTCTTGCGGATCGACATCCCCCACAATCACTAACGATACATATTCAGGCTTATAAAACTTCTCAAAAAACTCTTTACCATAGGCCATTTGATCGGGCATCGCTTCAATGTCTTCAAAAAAGCCCATTGTGGTATGTTTATAAGTGTGTTTTTCGAATGCTTCATTACGAACAGCTGAAAGTAACTTGCGTACTGGGCTGGCATTATTTTTAAGGTACTCACCTTTAACAGTTAATGCTTCGGTACGGAACTGCTCTTCTGAATACTTTAAGTTTTGAAAAATATCAGCTTCGATCTCAAGCACTTTATCAAGATGCTGCTTAGAGAAATTTAAATGGTAGTTAGTATAATCATTTGTTGTATACGCGCGGTTATCTACGCCTGAGTTTTTTAAAATATCTGAATATACATCTTGCGGAAATTTTTCAGATCCTTTGAACATCATGTGCTCAAAAAAGTGTGCAAAACCGGTTTTTCCTGCTTCAACTTCATTACGTGAACCGACAGAGACAGGTATTTGTAATGAAACAACATCAGGGTAGTCAGTTTTAACAACCATGACGCGTAAACCATTCTCTAACTCTTCAAGTAAGTAGTCTTGTGAAAACACACGATCATTTGCAGCTTTAGCAGCCGTTTGTGTTATTTCAACCTCTTTCACCATAGTTGAACCTGAGTTACTCGCACAACCACTTAGTGCAAGTGTCACCGCGAGGCTTGTTGCTAATAATTTAAATTTCATTGCTATCCCTTGTTAGTTGAATAAATTTCTTGTTTTTAGTCATTTTATTATGCAATAAAGCGAGCAGATATGAGAGCCCTAGCGCAGCTATTTATGTAAACAGTTGTGTATACCCAAATCACCTGAAGATATGAGTTTCAGTTGGAATTAAAAGCGATTTAGGCAAGGCATTGATTACAGGCAATGGTTATTCCCTTATCAAAATCAATCCATTACAAAGGTAACGCAGTATAAATCGCTTTTAAACCAATCCTTTGGGCGTTTCACCGGCACTTACTTTCTGCGTTGTTACTCCTTAAAAGGGATCGCCATTATTACGAAGTAACGCCTTGATATTAAGCCCCTGTGAAACGCTGAATCCTACATATTGAGGTGGCTTGGGTATATATACAAACTCAGTTACATGCCAAACATGAATAAATTTCATATTAATTGAATAACTTTCATTAAAAAAATCTATCTAGACGTCTAAATGGCTGTTATATTGTTTGGCATAGACATCTAAACAGCTGGAATGAGAGTTATGGCTTTATCACTGCAAGAGAAAATCGAAGATACCAATCAAGGCGTGTATTTAATTGGTACAACTCCGCCACGTATTGGAACTGATGAAACTCAGCTTGAAACCATTGCACAAAAGCTTTTAGCTCGTTTACATGAAATTGAATACGATGGTGTCATCATATACGACATTCAAGATGAAAGCAGTCGCACAGAAAAACCACGGCCATTCCCTTTTAAACAAACGGTCGACCCGCGTGAGTACAGTCACTTGTTACGTAAGTTATCACACCAAGATGTCATCACTTATAAAAGTGTGGCACAACGCGGGGTGGCTGAATTTAAAGATTGGTTAAGCGAAACGAAGGAAAAATTTGATTTAAAAAACTTAGTGCTAGTAGGTAGCCCATCGTCTGCTGGCGATATTAAATTAAGCTTACCTAACGCTTATAAAACCCTAAGTGAACAGCAGCAAGATTTCTTTTTAGGCGGTGTTACGATTGCAGAACGTCATGCAAGTAAGCGAAATGAACATGAACGTCTGCTTGAGAAAACGGCGCAAGGGTGTCAATTTTTTATCTCACAAGCCGTATACGACGCGCAAGCAACCATTGATTTAATTACCAGTTATGTACGTAGCTGTAAAGCACAAGATATTGAGCCAAAACGCATTATCCTAACGTTTACACCGTGTGGTAGTGAAAAAACCTTAGACTTTATGGAGTGGTTAGGTATATCAGTGCCTGAAGCGACAAAGTGGCGCATGCTAGATTCGCACAACCCATTAAGTGAGTCTGTGCGTATTTGCCGCGAAAATTTAGACTTGATCTTAAAAAGCTGTGCACATTTAGAGGTGCCGTTAGGTTTAAATATTGAAAGCTTAACTAACCGCAAAGAAGAAATCGACGCATCAATAAACCTATACCGTTTATTAAAAGCGACTATGGAACTTAATTTAGCTGAAAAACAAATAGCCTAACAACTTACGTTTAAAGTAATTGCCCAGCTTTAAACGCCAATTTATTTTTATACATGTCTTTATCGGCTTTATTGAGTAGTATTTCAAACGTTTCTTTGGTGTGCTCAGCAAATCCATAACCAATACTAATACTCAACGGTGGTAAAGACAGCTTAGCTAATTGAGCATTATACCCTTGAACTATCTTAGCCTTTATTTGAAGTGGTTCATTGGTATCATTTGTTTGTAATACAACCACAAATTCATCTCCCCCCAAGCGGCCTATTATATCAGCCTCTCTTAAGCACTCTTTAAGCGTTGCGGCTAATGCAACCAATGCTTTATCACCTACCTCATGGCCATGCGTATCGTTTAGTAACTTAAAATCATTTACATCGATAAATAGACAACAGACCTCAAAACCTAACCTTTGCGCTAAATTTAGCTTTTGCTGAGAAAGAATACTTACTGCACGCCGATTATAAATATGAGTAAGGGGGATCAAGCATGGCTATTTCGCGCATTTGCACAAAACTATTAACCATGAATAAATCATCTTCAATCATATCCCGTAATTGTTTTATCAACTCTAAGTAATTTCGCTGATAATCTGTCTGCTCAAAATCCATCACACACAAAGTGCCAAAAACATCCCCATTGGGCCAATGAATAGGCAAGCCTAAATAAGATTCAAACCCATCTTTGCTTACTTCAGGGTTGTCGTGCCAATATTCATCATTACTGGCATTATTAACATAGAGGGAATGATTATCTTGTACGACTTTTTTACAAAATATGTTGGTTTCTAGGGGGATCATAGTACCCGCAGTGTAAGGATTGTCTTGCTGTTCACTGGCAATGACAACACGATAACCACTTTGCATCGCTTGCACAATAAAACCCGCAGGCGCAGCAAATAGGTCAGACATTAAATCGACTGTTTTTTGCCACTTCTGCAGTGATATTTGATTATCTTTGTCTGTAAAAATCCACTGGTTGCTTTTAAACATAGCACATACTCACACAATTAACCTTATATGAGTATACCCAAACCACCTCAAGATGCGAGTTTCAGTTGGAGTTAAAATTGGGCGTTTCGCAGGCGCTTACTCTCATCGTTGTTACTTCTTAAAAGGGACTGCCATTCTTGCAAAGTAACGCCTTGATATTTGTTGTGATTCAATTAAACCCCTGTGAAACGCTGAATCCTGCATCTTGAGGTGATTTGGGTATATAAACTACTAACGACGACGGTTTGGAGTTTTTTTGCCCAAAACACGCTTTTTGTCGCGTTCTTTACGGGATTTATTACTATTTTTACGATTATCTTTCGGCTTTTTGTTTGGATCAGGCTCATAACCTGTTAGCCACTGTGGTGTTAAACGCGTATCAAGTAACACTTCAATCTCTTCCAGTAACCATTGCTCATCAAGGCTTACTAAAGACATGGCGAGCCCTTGTTCACCAGCGCGCCCTGTACGACCGATGCGGTGTACATAATCTTCAGCAATATAAGGTAATTCAAAATTAATAACGTATTTTAACGCTGGAATATCAAGGCCTCGTGCAGCTACATCCGTAGCCACTAAAACGCGTGTTGAACCTTCTTTAAAATCTAACAAAGCTCTATCGCGTGCGCCTTGCGATTTATCGCCATGGATTGACTGTGTTTTTAAACCGTCTTTACACATTTCTTTAGCGAGCTGATCGGCCATTTGCTTAGTGCGCGTAAAAATTAATACTTGGCGCCAGTTTTTCATGCCAATCATGTGTGATACAAGCTCACGCTTACGGTCTTCATCTACCGCGTAAATAACCTGTTCAACTTCAACAGCCGCAGAGTTTCGCTTATCAACTTCCACGAGTTCTGGGTTTCTAAGTAATTTTTTACTAAGCTCAAAAACACTGTCATCAAATGTGGCTGAGAATAATAATGTTTGGCGATCACTCGGCACATGGCGCAGTATACGTTTTATCTCATCAATAAAGCCCATGTCGAGCATACGGTCCGCTTCATCAAAGACTAATGAATCAACACTTGAAAGTTTAATGCTGCCTTTAATGATGTGATCAAGTAAACGCCCTGGTGTGGCGACTACGACTTGCGCATCTTTCATCGCTTTAATTTGCGGGCCAATACTGGCACCACCATAAGCTAAAGCGCCTTTTATATCACTGCCCTGTGCGTACTTTTCAAAACTGGCAAACACTTGCTGAGCCAGCTCACGCGTTGGCGTTAAAATAAGAACACGAGCCAAGCCTTGCTCATCTTTTTTAGGCGTGTTTAGCAACTTATGCAATAGCGGTAATACAAATGCGGCTGTTTTGCCTGTGCCTGTTTGCGCACTGCCCATTACATCACTACCCGCTAAGATAAGGGGGATAGTTTTGAGTTGAATTGCGGTAGGTTGAGTATAATTGTTTTGCTCAATTGCGTTTAATAACACCGGATCGAGATTAAGTGATGAGAATGTAGTAGCAGACATAGGCTTGGCTTTAAAATGACAAAGAGCGCTATTGTACGCATATTCAGCCACCTCGTAAATTAACCAATAAAAAAGGCGCTAATTTAGCGCCTTAATATAAATGGTTGCTTTATGCTGGTTTTAAAGTTGCTTTACGTTCATTGTAAAACGCAATTAAATCATCAACCGTTGTTTGGCAATACTCACGAATACCTGAGACCACCATATGCTTTTCACCACAACCTACTTTAACGCCATTTTCTAATAGGTTAAAACGTAATGTGATTTTACCGCGCTTGCCTGTGTATTCAAAACTTGGCTCTGCAAATTCAAGTGTAGGCGCTGTAATATCAATATTATCAAGATTAATAAGCATTGATTCGTAAATAACCATTGGTCGTGCGGGGTTAATCATTACCTCTTGCTTACCCATTAGTGGAATAATCACATGGGGGAAAGTAGTACCAGAGAACTCAACATAATTTTTTATTAAACTATTCGTTAGTGTTGGGCATTGACTGGTTTTACCTTCACGCTTGACCTTTAAAATAACCTTATCACCACTGGTTATTTCAAACTCATCGGCACCTTCTGGAAAGTGTAGTTTAGTATTTTCATCCACCATACCCGAAAACGTAAATTCCATTCGCTCACTCAGACCATAGCGGTCTAGCACTAATGAAAAAAGTAAGTCTCCTGGTGCGCAAAATTTCTTTGCATCTTTATCATGAAGAGGATTGTAATCATCAGCAATACATTTGGCGAAACGACAACCTTGCTCACGAGAAATAGAAACATAATCAGCATGTTGCTGATAAAAAGGACTTAACATAGTTTTTTCACTGCTTAAACTGCTTATAACCGAGTTATTCTACCAGATAAAAATTAAATAGAGGTCGAATCTGTTAAAGTTTTGTTTCAAATATAAAAAACCGAGATGTAGAACCTCGGTTTTAAAATTTATAAAATGCTTTGATATTTATACCCAAATTACCTCAAGATACGAGTTTTAGTTGGAATTTACTCCCATCGTTGTTACTTATTAAAAGGGATTGCCATTGTTGCAAAGTAACGCCTTGGTATTAAGCCCCTGTGAAACGCTGAATTCTGCATTTTGAGGTGGCTTGGGTATTATCAGCTATTTGATCATATCTTTAGCTCGCAGGGTATTCACGATACGCACGCTCGATATTCTTAGCCTGCTTTTTAGAAATACCTAAATGAGCAAGTGCCACACGTAAACGAGCTCGTGATAGGTCAGACCCTAAAATCTCCATCGCATCAAGCACTGATGTAGATGATGTTTTGCCTGTGATTGCTACAAATATCGGCTCTAAAAAGTCTTTAATTTTAAGCTCGTGGAATGTTGCCACTTCTTTTGCGATAGCAAAAATAGCTGGTTTATCAAAACTACGTAAGCCTTCAAGCTGCCATACAAAAAATTGTAAAGCTTGGCGAATTATATTCTCATCCGCTTTACCTGCCGTTAATAAAGCCGGATCGTAAGTTGGAATACCACCTACAAAATGACCAGCTAAATCAACCATATCCGACAAAGTATTAATACGCGTTTTCGCTTCAGGTAATACTTTAGCAAGCATTTTAGCGTTAAATTTCCAATCAACAAAGCGCTGTACAAGTTCTTCGTCAGTTAGATTTTCGCGGATCCACATGCCGTTTAACCAGCTTAATTTGTCTACGTCAAATACAGGGCCACCAAGCGATACACGCTTCATGTCAAAGTTTTCAATCATTTCAGCAAGTGTGAACTTTTCACGCTCATCAGGCATTGACCAGCCCATACGGCCTAAGTAGTTCAGTACCGCTTCTGGCAGGTAGCCCATTTCTTTATAGTAGTTAATAGACGTTGGGTTTTTACGCTTAGACAGCTTTGATTTATCTGGGTTGCGTAATAATGGTAAATGGCCAAGTACTGGCGCTTGCCAACCAAAATCTTCATACAGTTTTAATAACTTAGGTGCTGAGTTGATCCACTCTTCACCACGGAAAATATGACTAATTTCCATGTGATGGTCATCAACAACATTCGCTAAAAAGTAAGTAGGGAAACCATCTGCTTTAAGCAGAACCTGCATGTCAACATTTTCCCACGGGATCTCAATTTCATCACGTAAGTAATCGTTAAACTTAAAGGTACCTTCGCTTGGGATTTTCATACGTATAACGTAAGGTTTGCCCGCAGCTAAGTTTGCTTTAATTTCTTCGTCTGTGTGATTTAAACCACGACCGTCGTATTTAGGGCGTAGGCCTTCTGCCATTTGCTCTTCACGCATTTGATCAAGTTCTTCGCTGGTTGCAAAACAATAAAATGCTTTGCCATCGTCAACTAATTGATGCGCATATTTTTTATATAAATCACTTCGTTCTGATTGGCGATAAGGACCAAATTCGCCGCCCACATCAGGACCATGATCCCATTGAAGGCCTAACCAACGAAGGCTATCCATAATAGCTTGTTCTGATTCTGATGTACTACGTACTTGGTCGGTATCTTCAATACGAAGTACAAACTCGCCACCTTGTTGTTTGGCAAAACAGTAATTGAATAAGGCGATATAAGCGGTGCCAAGATGCGGGTCACCCGTTGGTGATGGTGCAACACGTGTGCGAATTGTCATGGTTAAGTTCTCTTTCTATGGGCAATAAAATTGCGCTAAATGCCAACATAGCAAATGCGCTATAAAAATGAATACAGGGGTATTATGCGGCTACTTTATTTAAGTAAGCAATAATATCGTTTGATTCGTATAACCAAGTAACTTGATTATTTTCTTCTATACGTAAGCACGGTACTTTTATTTTTCCGCCTTGTTCTAGTAGCTCTTGACGATACTGCTCATTATTTTTAGCGTCACGTGTGTCTACCTTTAAACCTTCACGCTTAATAGCGCGACGTACTTTTACACAAAATGGACAGGCTTTGAATTGATACAATTTAAATTGTGCGGTGCGCTCATCTAATTGAGCTTGCTCTGGCGCGGGACGTTTTTTACTACGTGGCGTAAAAACAAAATCAAAAAACAAGATTAAACTACCTAAGACTAACCGAACTAACTTCATTTACTTCGCCCTTGTAACCAACAATTTAGGGCGCGATTTTAACACACATAATTACCAAGTCACTTGGAAATAAGTAATTCTATTTGATGTAAATATAGGAATATTTACCTATTCGCGTATATTTAAATTGCACTTGATGTATTGATTATATTAAAAAACGTACAAGCATTAGCGCTGAAGTAAAGCATATCACCCACATTTAACTTTGTGTGGGGATTAATAAATATGGAAACAGTGTCACGGTTAAAGTGATTATTGACATAAATCGCAAAAACGTTTTTTTCAAACCTTTATAAGCGAAGACATAAGTGCATTATCTAGCTCAAGTTAACCACCTTGCAGTGTTATTTAAACTATCCACACATACCCGTAAGGGTTAACCATATTTCAAGCTGCCCTAAAACTTACATAAAATTAGGGTCAGCTTTTTCAATTTGTTAAAAATAAATAAATGTTCTAAAAAAGTACCAGATCATCACGATGAATAACTTCATTACCGCAATCAAAATCAAGTAAAGCTGCTATTTCATTTGAATGTCGGCCTTTTATTTTATCTATTTCAAGTTTATTAAAACGCACTAAACCTCTCGCTACTAGCTGCTGCTCACTGGTAACTAAATCAATTAAAGCACCTCGTTCAAACTGGCCATTTGCACCTCGAACGCCTTTGGCCAATAAACTCGCACCTTGTTGTTGCAAAGCACTGACAGCTCCGTCGTCTATCACTATTTGACCGTTACTTTTAGGACCTGCTAATAGCCATTTTTTACGCCCATCTCGCGGCGCTACTAATTTTAGAAAGCGTGTACCGGGCAGCTGTTCACTCATGCAATTGAGAATAACGTTTTGACCTGCGCCTCTTGCTATAATGACCTCTACACCGGCTCGCCGTGCAATATCAGCAGCTTGTAGTTTGGTCGCCATACCGCCAGTGCCTAAGCTTGAGCCACTTCCCCCTGCAAGCTGGCGTAATTCATCATCAATATGACGCACTTCATCAATTAATTGGGCATTCGCATCGGTGCGTGGATCACCGGTAAACAAGCCTTCTTGATCAGTCAATAATAAGAGTTTGTCAGCATTGGCTAAAATAGCCACCAGCGCTGATAGGTTATCGTTGTCACCCACTTTTATTTCCGTCGTGGCAACGGCATCATTTTCATTAATAATTGGCACTACGTCATAACGTAACAGCGCAGTTAATGTATCACGGGCATTTAGGTAGCGTTCTCGATCATCTACATCCGCACGAGTTAGCAACATTTGCCCTACATTCACACCATATAAAGCAAACAAGCTTTGCCAAATATGAATAAGCTGACCTTGACCAATCGCCGCTAGCATTTGTTTATCAATGACTCCTCGCCCACATGGAGCAATCAATTGCTCTCGTCCCGCAGCCACAGCACCGCTTGATACTAATACCACCTGATGGCCTTGCTTTTTTAACTCACAACATTGGCGAACAAGTTCTACCATATGTGCTTTATCGAGTTTATCTGTACCGCCGGTGAGTACACTAGTTCCCAGCTTAACAACTATGACCTGCGCCCTTTGCATGCTTTTTACTACGAATGAAATAATGATGAATTAATTTATACCAGCTATCATTTTTTGAACAAGTTAAAAATATTCAATATCACTAGCCTTTCGTGATTAATTTTGCAGCAGACTGTTTAGTATTTAGGCAAGGCAGCGCCTATGGTGTGTGGTTGCTCCCCACAAATGGGCGATAACGCAGTATAAATGCCAAACATGCGCTATTAACATGCTAGGATCCTGTTTTAATTTAAGAGCAAGCGAGTGTCATGCCAGCCAGTTTATGTTTAATTATCGCCACTTTTTTATGGGGAAGCTCGTTTATCGCGCTAAAGTACGCAATTGCTATCTATGACCCCGCCCTAGTGATTTTTTTACGTATGCTAACCACATTAATTATGTCTTTATGTTTGTGGCGGTATGTTATCCGTTTTGAATATCGCATCGGTGATTGGAAGTATTTAGTAGGTATGTCGCTGGCAGAGCCGTGCTTATACTTTTTGTTTGAAGGACATGCAATGGAGTATACGTCAGCATCACAAGCCGGCGTTATTGTCTCATGCCTGCCGATCATAGTGGCGTTTTTAGCCTATTTCATGCTTAAAGAATACATCAGCAAAGCGATTATAATTGGTTTTACATTTTGTATTGGCGGCAGCATTTTACTGACTTTACTGTCACCCGAATCAGAACAAGCCCCCAACCCAATGCTTGGTAATTTTTTAGAGCTATTGGCGATGGTCTGCGCAGCATTTTATACCGTCAGCGTTAAGCATTTGGTGGCACGCTACTCACCATTAACTCTTATTGCATTGCAAGGCGTGAGTGGCAGTTTATTTTTTGCGCCCTTTCTACTCTTTATTGATTTACCGAGTGAAAATCAACATGACCTGACTGCCTTATTGAGTATTTTATACTTAGGGTCATGCGTAACACTCGGCGGCTATGGTTTGTATAACTATGCGATTAGTAAAGTCTCTGTATTAACCGCTGCTGCATATTCAAATTTAATTCCTATTTTCACTTTGATTCTTTCAGCAATTATTCTCGGTGAAATACTCACCCTAGGACAATGGCTTAGTATTGCGGTGGTTTTTATTGGCGTAATGATAAGTCAACGCCATCAGGAGTTAGCCGTTACGATCACGCAAGATGATACCGCTAATCCTCCTGTCAGCAACCACAAACGCAATTCAGCCCCAACCGCTAATGAGTTCAACGAATAACAGATTAATAAGTAAGGCCGCTTTGTGCTAAAAAGTGTTATGCGGCCAACCACTGTAAAATACGACCTAATCTACCATTGTCTAAGAATTAATTTATAGGAACACCTAATTACCAACTAGGCAAAAGCGACAAAGCTGATAAATTCTTACTATTGAATACAAAAACCTTGATACAGCACAATATAATGAGAATTTACCACGCAGTTATTTGACCAAGGGGCTGTTCGCTCACTACAATGGCGCATCTTAAATTGTTATGCTGTCTAATGAAAAATCACTCGTCAAAAAAAGAACTTATTTTACTGCCAATTTTACTGGTCGTGATCATAATGTGTATTGCTGGGCACTTTTTGTTACAGGCGAGTTTTCAAGATAGCAATATCATAGAGTATATGCTTGCCGCGTTACCATTTCTGATGTTTGGATTTGTTATTTTAGCGTTTAAAATTGCCAGCAACAGCGAAGACAAAGAGCGTGAAGAGCAAAGCGATAAAGACTAAATTACCTACTTTGCCCATTTTGTAACGAAATTACAGTATATGGTAACCAAACCAATCAGGTTTGATTGCTTGCGATTCGCCGCTAGGGGTTAGTTGAATATGTAATTGGCTATCAAGTAAATCAATAGCAAAGCAATCATCCACATCGTGTAAATCATCTTTATGAATATGACTTAGCCCTGCTAGTAAATCCATTTTGGCGCGTTGCTTAGCCTGCTCAGCGTCAGTGGCTACATACAGCGCAAAATCATGCTGTTCAGCAAGGCTATCAGCCCGGTAGGCACCTAAATTAACAAAATACAGTTGCTGTGCTTGCTTTACGGGATGATCAACAACTTTAACCTCAAAGCCATCAATGTGTTTTATAGCCATAAAACTATCCATATGCACGCTGTTTTTGTCACCCACCCATTGGCTTTTTAGCTTTGTATAAGTGTGTTCAATTGACTCACCCACAACAAAACGCACATCGTGCATTTCAATATGACAACCCTGAATTCGCCCACCTAAGTACACCATAAATAACTGCATTTTCACCCCTAAACCTCAATGTTAGATAATGTTATCAACATCAATGTTGTGTTTTTTTATTAATTTATAAAAATCTGATCGGTTACGCTTTGCAAGCTTTGCGCCCTCTGCCACATTACCACCCGCCATTTTTAAAGTATTGATCACGTAATCGCGCTCAAACTCTTTTTTAGCATCATTAAGCGATAGTGGTTCAATATTACTTTCATTACTATTGAGCGCACTTTCAACTAATTGAACTGATATTACCTCACCGGGAGTCAGTGCAACAACTTGCTCAACCACGTTTTGTAATTGGCGAATATTGCCAGGCCAGTCATGGCGCACTAAGGCATGCATGGCATCGTTTGTAAAACGCTTTTCTTTTTGGTTCATTCGCTTTGCAATTGAGGCACTAAAATATTGAGCAAGTAAACTAACATCTTCTCGGCGCTCGCGTAACGGGGGCAACTTAAGATTCACAACGTTTAAGCGGTAGTACAAATCCTCGCGAAACTGTTGATTGGCAATGGCATCGGGTAGGTTTTTATGTGTTGCAGAGACAATACGTACATCAATTGGTATTTCTTCTTGAAAGCCCACGGGGCGAATCGTTTTCTCTTGTAATACACGTAGCAGCTTAACTTGTAAGTTTAATGGCATGTCGCCAATTTCATCTAAAAATAATGTGCCACCTTGCGCCTGCTGAAACAGTCCCTGATGATCTTTAACAGCTCCCGTAAAAGCCCCTTTTTTGTGACCAAATAATTCAGACTCAAGCAATTCACCAGGCACAGCACCACAGTTAATTGCTACAAATGGGCCTTCACTTGCGTGGCTATATTGATGAATGGCGTTGGCAAGTAACTCTTTACCTGTCCCACTGGCACCGGAAATCAGCACATTTACATGGGTGGGGCCTAGTAATTTAACTTGCTCAAGCAAATGTAGCATCGCACCACTACGAGTCACTATATTGCTGCTTTTAGAGTTTTCGTCTGCACCTAAACCATGAATTTCAATAGCTTTTGCTAAGCTATCAAATAACTCATCCTTATCGACTGGTTTTGTAAGAAAAGCAAAAATCCCTTGTTTGGTTGCTTCCACTGCATCGGGTATCGAGCCGTGAGCTGTCATCATTATTACTGGCAATGCGGGATAACGACTTTGCAATTGGCGGTGAAGTGCCATGCCATCCATTTCGTCCATTCTTAAATCGGTGACAACAGCATCAAACACGTTGTTTTTTAATAATTGTAACGCTGCCATGCCACTTTCACAGGTCGTTACTTGGTAGCCTTTGGATTCAATACGAATAGCTAATAACTTTAATAAGCTTGTATCATCATCAACCAATAATATGCGCGCACCTTGGTTTTGCTCTGTTGACATAATTAGTGCTCCTTTGTCTCTTCGCGTAGTAATAGTTGTTGCTCAATGGTTGCCAGTGATGACATGGTTTTTTGCATTTTATCATTCAGTGCTTGTTGTGCTTCTTGAGCACTGATCTGTTGCTTAATTTGTTGTTTTTGCAGCCAAAGGTACTGTTTAATATCATCAGGCCAGTAAAAAGCCTGATCCAACTGCAGTAATTTAGCTAAAACTTTAGTGGGCTCCAACGAATTATTCTTACAACTAAAATCAAAGTAACGCTCAATTGCAGCCGCACCAATATAAACAGCCTTAGTATCTGTGGCCTTAAAACCACCACACGCTTTTGCATGCCAGCCAATTACAACCTCAGCAGGCGGATACATGGGCTCACTTTTTGGTCGCGGCTTAGGGTTGGGTTCTACAACTTTAATCGCTTGCTCGTTGTTATTAACTGATGGTTTAATCAACTCGCATCCTGCAAGTCCTAAGACTGTAATATAAACCATTAAAATGGTTTTAAAGCGCACGCCCATGCTACTTAACTCCCTGCTTTTCATTAATTGGTATGTGGATCACAAAACGACAACCGTGTGGCTCATTGCTTTCAAGTTCTAATCTGCCCATTAACTGCTCAACGGACTCTTTCACTATGGTAAGTCCCAAACCACTGCCTTGTGCACTAATATCTTTAGCGTGCTTACCTTGATAAAAAGCGCTAAATATATGTGTTTTATCTTGGTCTTTAATGCCACAGCCGGTGTCGCTCACAACCATTGTTAAGTTACTTTGTGACAACCCAAGAGTAATATTAACAACACTGCCTGTAGGTGAGAACTTCAAGCCATTTGAAATGAGTTGAATCAACATCATTTCAATGAGTTCAGCAGCCACTGCTATGGGCTGCTCAGGTAAACTCGATTGCCAACTAATCGTTTGATTTCGCGCTAATAAACGATGCTCAAAATGACTGTTTATTTTATTAATGAGATGCTTAAAGTCAATCTCATTAATACTTTCTTTGCTTGTTCTAATTGCATTGTAGCTAAGCAAGCTGTCAATCATTGCTCGCAAACGCACTGTGCTTTGGGTAATTAGTTCAAGCACCGCTTGTTGCTCTGTATTCATAGGACCAACAATTTCATCCGCCAATAAATCAGTGCCCTCAACCATAGACGCTAGCGGTGTTTTTAACTCATGAGTAACGTGACGTAAAAAAGTATCTTTTTGTTGCTCTAAAATATGTAGCTGTTCTTGCACCCATTGCAACTTGTTTCCCAGCTCAACTAGTTCAGCTGAGCCTTGTACAGATATTTGTTGTTGCCAATGTCCTTGCCCTAGCTTATCAATTACTGACGTTAGCCCTTTTAACCTTCCGCTAATACGCCATAAAAAACCACCGCCAACTAATAGCGTCAAAGGAATTAACGCAATTAGCCAGTTAATAAAAGAGTTTTGCAATGCTTTTAGTTCTAATTGGTTTTTTGTAATTTGTAATTCATTTTGATCTTTTAGCCATAAGGCTTGGCTGGTAATTAATTCACTCATTGGAATAAATAACTGGGCATCTTGTCGTTGCTGAATAACTAACTGCTCATGTGCCAGCTGCAATGCCTGCGACAATTGCTGCCACTGATTAATATATTCAGATGCGGGACTTATAAACATAAGCTCATCGATATTGCCCAAAGATGATTGCCATTTATCTATTATCAACTTATCTAACGAGTCACTTTTTAACACCCAATTTTGCCGCGTTGCACGCTCAAGACTGTTAAGCTCTTGCTTTAGGTTATTAAGCGATTTAGTAACTTGGTAGTTATCACTTACGATTTGCTGAGTTACAGCCAGTTGTTTATTTAAAGCGTTTAAAAATACAATCACAACTAATGACAATGGTAGTAAAGATAGCAATGTACTAAATAAAAATTGTCCGATTAAGTTAGGTCGCCAAGCAAGTATTGCAGAGTACTTTTTACCAAACGGCACCAACATAGCTATTCCCTTCATTTAAATGTTTTATTATCTGATCTGCTACTTATACACGAGCTGAATCAATAAAAATAATGAATGAGGTAAATCAATTCTTCTCTCTTAGCTTCTTGACGCAAAATTGAGACAAGCTAATGGCATGTTTTTAATAGTATTTATTATTTTCTCACGCGTTATGTTGCAAAAAAGACACAGTTCTGGGTAATTATTTCAGTTTAACACCAATGAAAAAACTTAAACTACTGATAATAAACAGTAAAAATAGTTGGCATCGTTTTTGTACTACTACTTGTAATTATGAAGTTTGGATTCAGATTATAAGGACATCACATGAAACAATTAACTGTATTGTGCGTATGTATAAGTACCTTTCTCAGTAGCGCCGCTTTTGCAATGGATGCGAAAATTACGTTTTCTGAATTAGACAAAGACGGTAATGGCAGCTTAAGTTCAGCCGAAGCATCTGAGGATGCCTTATTACATGAAAGCTTTGAGCAAATTGATAAAGACCAAGATGGTCAAATTTCCCTTGCTGAATTTAAACTATTTCTCCAATAACTTTAACGAGGAAAACTGATATGAAACAACTTATCGCCGCATTTTCACTGCTTTTTTTAATGATAAGCGCCACCGTTTTAGCAGCGCAACTGAATGTTAAATTTGCAAAATTAGATATTGACTCTGACGGGCAAATATCACTGCTTGAAGCGAAAAAAAACATGGCGCTGTTTAAACAATTTAGTGATCTTGATGATAATCAAGACGAACACTTATCTGAGCAAGAATTCTCTAAATTTAAAATTTAAAAAGACGTTAAAGTATTTGCCATAATCCCGGAGGGAGTGTGTAAACGGATTTATTGTTGGGATTTAAATTATGGCAAATACTTTACTCTTTCTTCTTTTAAAGGATATTAAAAATGAAAAGCGTAACATTGATATGCTCGGTGTTATTAATAAGCAGCTTTGGCGTTGCTGCACTTGATGTAAAGCAGCGTTTTAATCACCTAGATTACAACAAAGATGGTTATTTAACCCACGACGAATTAGAGCCTCAGCCACAATTACTTAGTAACTACCAACGCTGGGATAAAGATCAGGATAATAGGATTTCACTTGTGGAATTTAAAGATTTTTTAACTAACAATCTCTATTAGTGAGTGCCTATGAAGTACAAGACACAATTAGGGTTAATAGCCCTACTAACCATTAGTTGTGGCAGTTTTGCAACAACTGATAAAATCAAAGATATCTTCAACAATTTAGACCGAAATAAAGATGGTCTGCTTACGCGATCGGAATCAGCCAAAGATCCCGCTCTTTGGTCACGTTTTAAAAGTTATGATACCGATAAAGATAATAAGTTATCGCTAAGCGAATTTACCCTATATGCTAGTAAATAAAGGATCAAATTCTGCTCCTTTTTTCTTATCCAAATTGCATTCTGTGTTTTGAAAATAACTTGCGGCGATGAGATTCTCTGTTAATGTTGAATAAACACAATAATAAGAACAATCTATGAAACGCTTACTGCCTTTATTTTTAACACTTACCTTTCCCAGCCTCGCATCAACCACTGTGATATACAACGCCAATGGTTACACTCCTACTTATAAAGGTGAATTAAAGCAGTTTTCAACGTTAGTAATAAAAGATGGCAAAGTAGTTAAAATTGGAGACGATGAACTCAAAAATAATTTCCCTGGCTCACAAAGTATTGATGCAAAAAAGCAAACCTTACTACCTGGACTCATTGATGCACACGGCCATGTCATAGGTTTAGGCAATAATTTAACGCAATTAGATTTACGAGGTAGTCAATCAATAGTTCAAGTACAAACCACGCTTGCTGAATTTGCAAAAAGCAATAAAGAAAGTTGGATCATTGGCCGAGGTTGGGATCAAGAATTATGGCCCGATAAGCAATTTCCCACCGCTGGCGACTTAGATAAAATAATTAAAGATACCCCAGTTGTACTATCTCGGGTTGATGGGCATGCCATTTGGGCTAACAGTAAGGCGATTGAACTTGCTAATATCACGATTAAAACCCCCACTCCCGATGGAGGTGAGATAATTCGCGATCATAGTGCTCAACCAAGCGGTATTTTTATTGATAAAGCACAAAGCTTGATCACTTCACATATTCCTGCCCCATCAGATCACAGTGTTAATTTGGCTTTAGATCAAGCAGGCCAACATTTATTAAGTTTAGGGATCACCTCAACCCATGATGCAGGGATTGATAAGCAAACATGGCTAATTTATAAAAGCAGAGCTGCTGCTGGCACTTTGCCTCTGCGAATTGTTGCTATGCTCAGCGCAGCAGATCCTGACTTTAAAACGATGCTCAAAGCTGGCCGCTACAAAGATCTAAATGATTTTATGTCAATTCGTAGTGTTAAAATATACGCAGATGGCGCTTTAGGTAGCCGCGGTGCTGCTTTATTAGCTGATTACGCTGATCGAACTGACCATCAAGGGTTAATGCTCGAAACTCAACAGCGATTAGAAGAACTACTAACATTAAGCTTTCGTAGTGGCTTTAGTGCCAATACACATGCAATTGGTGATAAGGCAAACCGGATAGTATTAGATGCATATCAAAATGTATTTAAAAAAACGGGGGGGATTTTACTGCGTAACCGCATAGAGCATGCTCAAATTGTTGCCCCAGAGGATATTGCTCGATTTAAAACATTAAAAATAATCCCGTCGATGCAACCTGTTCATGCTACCTCTGACATGCATATGGCGCAGCAACGCCTATCTGAGCAGCAATTAATAGGCGCATACGCATGGCAAACGTTTTTAAAACAAGGATCTGTAGTTGCAGCTGGTTCTGATTATCCGGTCGAGCTTGCCAACCCTTTTGATGGCCTTTATTCAGCCATAACACGCCAAGATCACAATCAATTACCCGCACAAGGCTGGCGAGTAAGCGAAGCGCTCAACAGAGAAGACGCGCTTAACGCGTTTACGCTTGGCGGTGCTTACGCTGCGCATCAAGAGTTTAAATTGGGAAGTTTAGAGCAAGGTAAATGGGCTGATTTTATTTTAATTGATAAAGATTACTTCACAGTGCCAGTGCAAGAAATCTTTACTATTAATGTCGAGCAAACGTGGATTGCCGGTAAGCTACGCTTTCAAAGAACACCGCTTCAAAAAGAAGAATAAAATCGATTAGTCTTTTATAGTAATACTGCTTTTTGGCTCGCGAGATAACTTAATGAGGTGATAGATATTTACAAATGCGAGTAAACCATTTGTTATAGCCACAGGCCATGCAGTAATAGCAACACCATAAAGTGTAAAAGCAATGCAACCGACTAGATTAAGCCACCGTAATTTGGTTACGTCACTCATCATCAAAGAGGCAACAAGTAAAGCGGAAGCTATATAGCCTAAATATTCCCAACTCATTTGTTCTCTCCACTCGTTTAGGTTAGCATTGCAGGCTGTGTGGTTTTTATAGTGGCCACACATTGCCACAACAGTATAAAAAAGCTAACTTACATAAAACCAAAAGTTGCTCGATGGCATACTTTTAATAATCATTACACGGGATATCAGGTTTCAACTCAATTAACCGTAGTTAACTCAGCTAGTAAGTTAGCGTAAATTCTTAGAATCTTAATGCTAACGTCATTAAGGTGTAATAAATAGGACAATTGTCCGAAGAGCACAATCGATGTTTCAATATCATTTTTCTAGTTATTTGGTCGACCAGTTACTCACCTTTGCAGGTAGTCGCTACCAGCAGTCTAAAAAAGAAGTGCTGATCCACCAAGATCAACCACTTACTAAATTAGTGTTAGTAAGAAGCGGCACAATTTCGTTTAGTTACGATGTTGGTAATGGTCGTCGCCTGCTGTTAGGGCAGCTCGATTGCAATAATACGTTGATAGGTGAAATAGAAGCACTGAATAACAATCCCTGCATTTATACTGTTACCTGTTTTAGTGACGTTAGTTATAACTTAATTGAACTAAAACATTGGCGCGCATTACTATTAGATAAACCTGAGTTAAGTTTATATACAGCGCAGACCATTGCGGCTAAATTCCAAGAAAATCAAAAAATTAATCTAGATAAGCTGCTATTACCACTGGGCTACAACATAGCGAAAGATTGTTTATTACGTGCCAAAAACAACAACCCTACCCTACTACGCGCTTACCCCACTGTAAATGCTGAAGCTGAGCGGTTTGCCACTACAGAGCGCGCTTATCGCAGAGTTGTTTCAGAGTTAGTAGAAAAAGGGTTAGTGGAACGCTCTAGCGATGGTCTAAAAGCGGTGGATTTAGAAAAGTTAAGCGACTACGTAGATAGCTTTTCACAATTGTAGTAACACGGGGATAAAAAATATAGCTAAGATGAACTTATGAGTACCAAACGTTCATTTTAGCGTCATATCTATTAATGTAGAATACGACCAAACAATATTGCCTGCTAAGGCGAAAGCAATTTGTACCTATACTGATTATTTATCTTGTAGAATGTAAAATAGTCATCATGAAATAGATGCTTTTCATTTACAAATGCACAGCTCTGCCTTAGCATGTACACCAATTAAAGGATCGACGCAAAATATCAATTATAAGAAAAAAGATTTACTCACCTATATAAGCGGTAATGATTTTCTCTTGTGATGAGTAAAAGTATATATAACGTTCACTTGACGTATATATAATGTGCGCTTATCCTTCACTAACTTATTATTGTATTAGAGCTATAGGTCATAATTGACAGATACTTTACTACATGTATAGCACTGCAATTAAGTCTGTTTACTTTACAAAGAGAAAGGAAAGAAAGGTAACTATTATGGGAAATAATACATTTAAACTCACCAAGCTAGCTCTAGCAATTGGTCTTACAGCTACTCTAAGTGGTTGTTTTAGCGATAATGACGATAATGATTACGTTAAACCACCAGAGCCACCGGTACCAACGGTAAAAGCGCCTGTTGCTGATACACCTGCTGCTCTTACATTTTATGTTGCTGGTAACGTTGTTGATTCTGAAACTGGTGAAGTAGTTGCTTCTACTGTAAAGTTTTTAGAAGCAGGCGTAGCTTCAGCTAATGTTGTTGCCCTTAATGGCGACGCAATTACTGAAGTTGCTACAACTGACGGTTCTTTCACTTTCAACCTTGTTGAAGGCGCAGAGTTAACTCAACTAACTGCACTAGTGACAGCTGAAGGTTATGCTTCAAACAGTGTTGTTGTTGATTTAAGCGACAAATCTGAAGTAGTTGATACGATTGTATCTCTAGTTAAATTAGATGATAATAAAGTAACACTTATCAAAGATAAGAAAGTTGCTGCTGCTGACGGTAAACTTGCTGCTCCTTTAGCTGAAACAGCTGGCGCTGCTACAATTGAAATCGGCACAGACGTAGAACTTCAAGACGCTGAAGGTAATGCTGTAACGGGTACTGAAGTTACACTTAACGTTGTAACTGCTGATATTAACGCTGCTGCAGGTAAAACTGCTGCTGTTGACTTAATCCCTGAAGGCTTAACTAATGCAGACGCAACTAAAGTAGTTGTTCCAGCTGCTTATATGAGCGTTGAAATGCTTGCTGGCGATACTAAGATCAAAAGTTTCTCAGAAAACATTTCTTTGACAGCTAACTTACCAGCTACATTTAAAACTATTGATGGTTCAATGGTTGAAGCGGGTGACAAATTTGACGTATCTTCATACAATGAAGAAACTGGCGTTTGGGCTAATGAAGCAGAGCAGGCAACTGTAGGCGCTGCAGGTGCATTAACTTTACCTGCTAAATTTGCTACTGACCACTTAACTGGTTTTGCACTAAGCGAAGCTCAAACAGCATGTAGCACTCCTATTTCTTATACCTTCACAGGCGATGCTGTTCCAGCTTCTGGCTTGTATGTACACCTTAATTCTTCAACTGTTTCTAAAAAGAAGCTAGTTAAGAAAGTTCAAGGCAACCTTTATGGTGCAGGTGTTGTAGCTGATAATGCTGTTGCTAACGTATCTGTTAAAGATAAAAATGGTAACGTATGGGGCACTGTAGCTAATGCAAACCTATGTGGCGCAATTACAGTTGCTTTAGATAGCCCTGTTACTATCGTGGCTCAGAACTTAAACGTTACATATACCTGTTCTAACGCTGAAGTTGATAAAGATAAAACATTCCCACTTACTGGTGCGGTAGTTTTATATTCTCAAACTAAGAGAACTATTTCAACAGCTGTTGAAACAGCAGGCTCTTACGCGTTAACAGGCCTTGAAAGTGGTGTTACTTACGATGTTAAAGTAATTCCTACTGGCATCAATGTTGGCTTACAAAGCACTACAGTGACAGCTAACGGTACTGATTCTGCATTCAATATCGTTCGTGATAACTGTACTCTTGAAGACCGTGTAGTTACTGGTACTGGTACTGGTACTACTGGCGGAAGCTAATAGCTAAAGTCTTAAGTAAACTTTTTAAAGCCGCGCATTAGCGCGGCTTTTGTTTATCTGCTCAATTAGTTACTTTTTGTTTAGAGCATTTATTGTTAAAGTACTAGAATAAACTGGTTTTAAGGATTTAAAACCTAATTTTAATCAACTTTGGTTAATCACGTGACTTATAATAAAACAGCCCTCGCAGCATTTTGTGCACTCAGTGCAAGTACTTCAGCTTTTGCCGAACAACCTATCAATCACGGTATTGCATATAACGGTTTTACTGGTATTTTTCATACACCATCCGCGTCCGTTATGGATAAGGGAGTTGTTGATATAGGTTACAGTAACCAACTAGAAATTCGTGGTAAATACACTGATGGCCACAATTTCACTTTTTCTGCAGGGTTATTTGATGGACTAGAAGTCAGTGGTCGTATCGCCTCATCAAGCATGCATGATAATTTATTTAGCTCGAGTAGCCGTGGACAAACTCGCGATTTATCATTTAATGCTAAATACCAAATTCCTTTTATCCCTAAAGACTGGTTTAGCCTTGCAGTAGGTGCTAAAGATTTTGGTGGTGCAGCAAATAATTATGAAGCATTTTATGCTGTTGCCTCTAAACAGTGGTGGGATTTTCGTTTTAGTGCCGGTGTTGGCACCTCTGATACACTAACAGGTCAGCTTGATGGTGCATTTGCCGGCATTGAATATCAACCTTTCACTTGGTTGTCGGTACTTGCTGAGCATGATGCTGAGGCATTTAATGTAGGTGCACGTGTAACAGTTCCAAAAGAATGGTTATACGATTTAGCGACGGTTTCATTTAACACCCGTTTATATTCAAACACTGAACTGGCCGATGATGATGTTTACTGGGGGGTTAACATTAGCATGCCTCTTAGTGATGAAGCGCAAGCGAACTATACGCCTGTGCAACCAGCGCCAGTACAACCAGCGCCAGTAAGGGTACAACCGACAGAAACACTAAGAAACAAAGCGCAGGAGCCACAACCTGCTAGTGTGACGGCTTACTCTGACAATCAACCTAATATTAATAAACAACCAGCAACAGTCAGCTCAACGACAGAGAGCATTCAAACTGAGTCAGCGACAAATCAGCAATTACACAGTTTAAAAAGCGCTCTCGTAAATGATGGGTTTGAAAATATTCGGGTTGGTCTTTCTAGCGCGCAACTTCTCATTGTCGAATTTGAAAACTCTGTGTTTAACCGCAATGAAATTGACGCACTAGGTTTAGTACTAGGACGTATTACAGAGCATTTTAATCACAGTGATAATGAATTTGTAGTGCGTTTATCAAAACAAGATATCCCTCAACTACAAATAAAAGGCCGATTAGATAATTATCGCCGTTTTGTAAACGATAACATCACACCAGATTTATTGATTAGTAATGAATTTACTGATCAAGATTTACCAACAGTAAAATGGGCTGGCAATGCGCCAAGCACAAGCCCTTATTTTGTCCCAAGGCTTTCATTTACACCATCATTGGCAACAACGTATGCAACTGAGCTGGGCGTATATGATTACTCATTAGCACTGCAAGCAGATTTGCATATGCCACTTTGGTACGGAGCAGGTATAAACGTGACAGGTCAGGTAAACGTCCATGACACTGACCATTTTGAAAAGGGTAAAATCTTTCAAAACTCTCGCCAAGAAACTGGTATAAAACGCGCCATCGTGTATCAGACTTTCGCGCTACCATTTAATATTTATAATCAAACTCAATTTGGTCTTTACCAAGATTACTTTGATTACATGGGTATTACCAATGAAACAGTATGGCAAAGCCCTGAAGGCCGCCATAAGTTAAAAGCTAAACTAGGCTACTTTGAGTACAAAGATTACAACACAGATAAACGTGATTACTCAGTGTATTCATACCGTTATTTTTGGGCAGAAAAAGATGTGTCATTCCATGTTTCAGGCGGGCAATTTTGGAACGAAGATAGTGGCTTTAAGCTAGAGACTAAATTTTGGTTTGGTGATGCCAATGTTGCACTGACATACAGCAATACAACGATAGAAAAAGTGGGTATCGGGTTTAGTATCCCATTAACATCGCGTAAAGATATGGATGCTGGTAACTGGCAAGTAAAAGGTACCAATAGCTGGAACCATAGCGTTCAAACCCGAATTGGCGAATCACATAACCAACTTGACTTTGGTAGTGCGACGACGCTTCGCTCAAGCATTGATATAGATAAAAACTTCTTGAATCAAGATCGCTTATCGAGCAGCTATGTTTATGCTCATCTAGCAAGATTAAAAGAAGCTTTTGAAACGTTTAAATAACTTATAAATAATCTGAGTTCTAGAACAAAAAGGCCTTTTAAAAGGCCTTTTTTAATTCCACGTAAAATAGTTAACGCGATTATTTTTTTAGTAGAATATCGTGGATTTTCACCAAATCCGTTTTCCCTGCAATTATTTCATCCGGTGTTAAACCTGATAGTTCATGCGGGAATACCAACCACTCTTCTGATTCATGAATGTAGTAATCTGGTTTCATATCTACTTTTGAGTTTTTTGGCTTGTAATACGGACAGGCAATACGAATATCTTTCGGCAAGTTTAAGCGCATTAGCTCTGATAGCTTTTCTTTGAGAGCAAAAATACTGCGTCCAGAATCAAATACATCATCAACAATTAGCAATGAATCACCCGCATTAGCGTTTTCAATGATGTAGTGTAAACCATGCACTTTGATTTCTTTCGATTGTTTATTAATACCGTAATATGACGAAGTACGTACCGCAATATGATCTGTCTCTATGCCTTTATAATCGTAATATTCTTGCACTGCGATACCAATAGGTGCACCACCACGCCAAATACCGATAATAAAATCAGGACGAAAGCCATCCTGGTAAACTTGCGCTGCTACGCGAAATGAATCTTCAAGTAATTGTTGCGCTGTGATGTAGCACTTATCTGACATAATTAGAATTCCCAGTGTGAGTAGATCATTTAAGTGTAGCCGATCTTAAAAAGATAATGGCGTACTTAAACTGCTAGTAGCGGTGAATTTTATCGTAAATAACGTGAAAAAGCTTGTTTCACTTTCGACATTAACGTTTTTACTCTAAAACAGGCTGTCCGCTATCAAAAGAATGAAACACAGCTACTTGATCAACAGCTTTTGTAATAGGGTAATAAGTGCAATGTTTCTGAAGGTTTTTGTAACGCTTTATAAAAATGGCATTCAACTTTCGCTGAATGCCATTTATTAATTAACAGGACTGAATGCAGTTGATTCAATCAACTATCTATAATTTACGCTTTTTCTAATAACGTACGTGCAACTGTTCGCATACCAACAGTTGTAGCGCCCGCAGCCCATTGACTCGTGCTGCCCATATTAAATGCTGCAGCTAAATCAATATGCACCCAGCCTTTACCATCATTTGGCACAAAACGTGATAAGAAACCAGCCGCGTTTGATGCACCACCATAACCGCCACCTTTTTGTGCTCGACTATTTGCAGTATCAGCATAAGGTGATGGGCAGTTTTGTTGATGCCACTTTTCAAGTGGTAGTGGCCAGCCTGCTTCCATTTCTTGCTCTGCAAAGCCTTCTACTTCACGTACAAACTCTTTATCTAGACCAAACAGCGCATTGTACTCTTGGCCTACCGCAACCAAGGCTGCGCCTGTTAGCGTAGCAGCATCGATGATCAATGGTGCACCTGTTTCACCTGCGGCCATTAAACCGTCAGCTAACACTAAGCGACCTTCAGCATCAGTATTAACAATTTCCACTGTTGTGCCATTTTTATACGTAAGAATATCGCCAAGTTTATAAGCATGACCAGAGATCATGTTCTCAGCGCAACATAAAAACAACTTAATGCGCTTTTCAATACCACGACTAATTGCCAATGCTAAACCAGCTGTTACCGTTGCTGCACCGCCCATATCGCATTTCATGCCTAGCATGCCTTCGCTCGACTTAATAGAATAACCACCTGAGTCGAATGTAATACCTTTACCAACTAACGCTGCGTCAACAGGTGCGTTTTCATCGCCTGTTGGATTGTAATCTAGTGCTAATAAAACCGGAGGACGCTCACTTCCACGACCAACAGCATGAATACCAATCCACTGCTGCTCAAGCAATGCATCACCTTTAATAATTTGATAGCTAACATGCTCTGGTGCTAGTGACTGAATAAATTCAGCCGCTTTTCCAGCTAAGCTTTCTGGGAAGATGTCATCAGCAGTGCCGTTGATCATTTCACGTGCCCATGTTGCTGAGCGTTTTAGCGACTCTAACTCTTTACTGTCGGTCTTTGTTGTTTGTGCAAACTCAACTCCGTGTAATGTTTTAGGTGACACAAACCCTTGGTAAAACGCCCATTGCGTCTCAGTACACCAAGTATCGCCAGCTAAAACAACATTTTTAATGCCTTGATTAGCAATGCTACGCGCCGCTTTTTGAACATTTTTTAATGTGTCTTGCTCTGTTAAGTGAACGCTTGCACCTTGCTCATTAAAAGATAATGTAGCGGTTTCGCCCCAATGCACTGCAGCACCCTGCTCGCTTAATTGAACAACAAATTTTTCAGTCATGTTAGAATACTCTTGCGCTTATAATAGTGACTTTGAGTTTACTATAGCCACAACAACTTCCCAACTGCTTGAGACTAAATAACCAAAATAATGAAATATTCAACGCCACTGCAACACGCCACATTAATTAAACGCTATAAACGCTTTTTAGCTGATTTACGCCTTCACGATAGTACAGAGTTTACAGCTCACTGTGCAAATACAGGTAAAATGACAGGCTGTGCTGAACCTGGTTTTACAGCCTTCTATTCTACCAGTAGTAACCTTAAGCGAAAATATCCACATTCTTTAGAGCTGACTAAAAATCAATTCGACCATTTTATATGCGTCAACACCGCTATAGCGAATAAAGTAGTTGAAGAAGCGCTGCAAGCCCAACTCATTGGTGAATTGTGCAACTACACAAACATACAAGCGGAAGTTAAATATGGGCAAGAAAATAGCCGCATTGATTTTTTGCTGCGCAATGAACAATTGCCACCGTGCTATGTAGAAGTCAAGTCGGTCACATTGCTAAGTCAATCTGAACCTAATAGCGGCCAGGGCTATTTCCCTGATGCACAAACGCTGCGTGGGCAAAAACACTTACGCGAGTTAATTGAAATGGTCGAGCAAGGCCATCGCGCTGTATTACTCTTTGCTGTTTTACACCAAGGTATAGAGCAAGTAAGCGCTGCTGCGCATGTTGATGAAACATATGCGCAGCTATTAACTGAAGCAATGAGTAAAGGAGTTGAAGTACTTGCTTATAAAGCGAGCATTTCGCCTAATGAGATCCACATTACACATAAAATCCCTTTTATTTAAAACAAGCCTTGTAATTTGTACTTTTGCCCATATTAATAGGCAAGTTAAAAATCACGTTTGAAGTTAAAAAGTAGCCTACACCCTCTTTGTACCCTTTTTAATCAACCGATATGATTTACGTACAGCCAATTAATTTAAAAATAAATTTGCCTAGGCCATAGGATTCTGTTATTTATAGCCGCCGGCTAAAGCTGGGTATTATATTAAGGATTTAGGAGAAAGTTATGCCAGACCAAAAAAAATTAGGGTTGTTGGCTCAGGCCGGATTAGAACCATACCAGGAAAAGCCGGGCGAAGAGTATATGAATGACGCACAACGCGCTCATTTTAAAACTATTTTGGAAGCATGGCGCAACGATTTACGCAACGAAGTAGACCGTACTAAATCGCACATGCAAGATGAAGCAGCTAACTTTCCTGATCCAGTTGATCGCGCAGCACAAGAAGAAGAGTTCTCATTAGAGCTTCGTACTCGTGACCGTGAACGTAAACTGATCAAAAAAATTGAAAAAACAATAATTCTTATCAAAGAAGATGATTTTGGATATTGTGATTCATGCGGGATTGAAATTGGTATTCGCCGTTTAGAAGCACGTCCTACTGCTGATTTATGCGTAGACTGTAAAACGCTTGCAGAAATCAAAGAAAAACAATCTGGACGTGGTTAATTACCTGTAATTAAATCAATGTCTACCACAGCCGTTACTGCGCCAATGCGCAATTATCGCGGTCGTTTTGCACCGTCACCTTCTGGGCCACTTCATTTTGGCTCACTTGTGGCGGCTGTGGGCAGTTACCTTGACGCTAAAAGTAACCAAGGTGCTTGGTTAGTGCGTATTGAAGATATCGACACGACTCGCGTTATAGAGGGTGCAGATACAGATATTCTCACCACACTGGAGGCCTATGGCTTACAGTGGGATGAAGACGTTGCCTATCAAACAAAGCGCCATCACTTATACGCTCACACCATTGAATATTTAAATAGCCAACAAGGCGTTTATGCATGCCACTGCTCACGTAAAGAAATTAAAGCCTTAGGTGGTATTTATCAAGGCCATTGCCAAAGTTTACAGCACTCACAACAAAATAGCGCATTACGATTAATACAACGCCACGCCACCTGCCACTATAATGATTTGATTCAAGGTGACATTAACGTTGATCACGCCCTCGCGCATGAAGACTATTTAATAAAGCGCAGTGATGGCTTATATGCTTATCAATTAGTTGTGGTTGTAGACGATATTGAGCAAGGGATCACCAACGTGGTGCGTGGCGCAGATTTACTTGAGCCCACAGCACGCCAATTAAGCCTGTTTAAGCAACTCGATAAACCCGCTCCTCGTTATGCACATTTACCTTTAGCTGTCGCCAAACCAGGCTTTAAATTATCAAAGCAAAATTATGCGCCAGCAATTGATAAAAAAAATCCAAAACCGGCGCTATTAAATGCATTCGAGTTTTTAGGTTTAGCGCCTAGCACTGAGCTACTCTCACTAAATATCGATGAAATGATGACTTGGGCAATCAACAATTACACCCTGCAAAACATTCCAAAAGTCCAGCAGATTCAAATTTCGCAACAGTTACAGAGTAAAGCGCCCCAGTTTACTCATTTATAGCGATAAAAATCACTTTTAAGCGTTAATTTTAAAACCTTCAACTTAATTTTTGAGCTGTACTGGTATATTATACCCAAACCACCTCAAGATGCAGAATTCAGCGTTTCACAGGGGCTTAATATCAAGGCGTTACTTTGCAATAATGGCCGTCCCTTTTAAGAAGTAACAACGATGAGAGTAAGTGCCTGTGAAATGCCCAATGGGTTGGTTTAAAAGCGATTTATACTGCGTTATTGATTTTAGCAAAGGAATGACCATTACTTGCAATCAATGCCTTGCCTAAATCGCTTTTAATTCCAACTGAAACTCGCATTTTGAGATGGCTTGGGTATATAGCCATCCTTAAGCCCAATGCGTTTTATCGCCAAGTATGCACATTACTCGTGCAGTTAATAACTAAATACAGCTATACTTGATCTGATTTTTGATGGTTATCCCCATCAAACAACCGAATTCTGTAGGAGACAGACTATTATTTCCAAGCTTTTTCAATTTTGTCGGCAAATTATGGGCCCATCAGCCACAGTAAACACCGAACAGCCCCAAGTCTCTGCGCAGCCTTTAATTATTGGACGCAATGAGCATGGCATTTCCCGCAAACAATTTAGCCCAAATGCAATCAAGGTATTATATCGTTTAAAAGACGGTGGCTTTGACGCTTACCTCGTTGGTGGTTGTATTCGTGATATTTTGTTAGGGCAACAACCTAAAGACTTCGACGTAGTCACTAACGCGACCCCAGAACAAGTGAAAAAGCTATTTCGCAACTGCCGCTTAATTGGTCGTCGCTTTCGTTTAGCACACATTGTTTTTGGCCGTGAAATTATTGAAGTCGCCACTATGCGTGGTCACCACGAAGCGCCTGTTGATAAAAATCAAACCAGTCAATCCAGTGGCGAAGGTCAGTTACTACGTGATAACGTTTTTGGAAACATTGAAGAAGATGCTGAGCGTCGCGATTTTTCAATCAACGCTTTATATTACTCTATTAATGATTTTTCAATTCATGACTATGCCAATGGCCTTGCGGCTATTAAAGCAAAACAAATAGAGCTTATTGGTGATCCGCAAACTCGTTATCGAGAAGATCCTGTGCGTATGTTACGTGCAGTACGTTTTGCCACAAAACTTGATATGAGTATTGCACCAGACACCGAAAAACCATTAACCGAATTAGCCAGCTTACTGGATAACATCCCATCTGCGCGTTTATACGAAGAAACATTAAAGCTATTTTTGAACGGCAAAGCCGAAGCAAACTTTTTAATGCTACGTAAATATGGGTTATTCAATGCATTATTCCCTGCCTTAGATGGTATTTTAGAACAAAATCCAGATGGCTTTGAACATGCATTTATTAAGCAAATGTTCCGTAATACTGATGAACGTATCAACGCAGAGAAAAAAGTGACACCTGCTTTTGTATTTGCTGCTTTGCTGTGGTTTCCACTTTTAAAAATTACCAAACAATTACAGCAGCAAGAACAATTATCAGAGTACGATGCTTTTCAACAAGGCATGAATAAAGTCTTAAGCGAAAGCGCACAACATGTTGCCGTACCTAAACGCTTTACTTTAGGCGCCAGAGATATTTGGCATATTCAGCACCGTTTGGACAAACGCGCTGGCCAACGAGCATATCGTCTAACTCAACAGCCTCGCTTTAAAGCTGCGTACGACTTTTTATTATTACGTGTTGAAGCCGGTGAGCAAGAACATACTGAGCTTGTGCAATGGTGGACGGAGTATTTAGCTAAAGATATTAACGGCCAAAAAGAACTAGTCAAAGCACTTGGTAGTCAAGGCGCGCCTAAAGGCCGTCGTCGTACTCGCCGTCGTAGCCCAAAACCTGCTGAGTAACTAAATGGAAATTGTTTATCTCGGTTTAGGGGCTAATTTAAATGCCCCTCGCAGCCAGCTTGATAACGCAGTGGCAGCACTTAAAGTGTTGCCACAGAGTAACTTTATCAACGTGTCGCATTATTACGCCAGTAAACCTATGGGCCCACAAGATCAACCTGACTATGTTAATGCTGTTGCGACAATTAAAACGTCGCTGATGCCAGAGCAGTTACTTGATTTAACCCAACAGATAGAGCTTGAGCACGGGCGTGTACGTAAAGCACAGCGTTGGGGCGCCCGCACCTTAGATATTGATATTTTATTATTTGGTGATCAACACATAAACTCTGAACGTTTAACCATACCTCATTATGGTTTAACCGAGCGCGAGTTTGTGGTTTACCCACTATTAGAAGTTGCCCCTGATCTTATTTTGCCAGATGGTACTAAACTAAAAAGTATTACTGCTACTTTGGCATTAAACGAATTACAACAATTACCTCTGTAATTAATTACAGGCCGTCGCCAACGAGGATACTATGTCTAAAATAACCGTTTCTACTCTCAATAAAATGAAAGCAGAGCAACAAAAAATCACCGCATTAACAGCCTATGACGCCAGCTTTGCTAAGTTATTTCACGATAACGGCGTTGACGTTATTCTAGTAGGTGATTCATTAGGGATGGTTTTGCAAGGCGGTGACGATACGCTAGGTGTTACTAACCAGGATATTGCTTATCATACTCGCAGTGTACGCGCTGGTAGCCGAGATTTATTTGTTATTGCTGATATGCCATTTATGACCTACTCAAACCCTGAACAGAGCTGTAAAAATGCAGCTGAGTTAATGCGTGCTGGTGCAAATATGGTAAAGCTAGAAGGCGGTGAGTGGTTATACGACTCAATTGTTGCTCTTACTCAACAAGGTATTCCTGTGTGTGGGCATTTAGGTTTAACACCACAATCAGTCCATGTTTTTGGTGGCTTTAAAATTCAAGGCCGTAGCGATGAACAAGCACAAAAAATGATTCATGATGCTAAAGCGCTTGAAGCAGCTGGTGCGCAAATGGTTGTACTTGAGTGCATCCCTTCTGAACTTGCAAAATTGATTACTGACGCACTATCTATCCCGACGATTGGTATTGGTGCAGGTAAATTAACTGACGGTCAAATTTTAGTTATGCATGACTTAGTAGGCATATCAGCGGGTTACATTCCAAAATTTTCTAAAAACTTTTTACTCGAAACTGGCAATATGCCAGATGCCGTTAAAAAGTATTGTGCCGATGTTAAAAACGGTGCATTTCCAAGTACAGAACACGAGTTTAAATAATGCAGGCAATCACTGAAATAAAATCACTACGTAGTCAAATTAAAGCATGGCGACAGGCCGGGTTAAGCGTTGCATTAGTGCCAACGATGGGCAATTTGCACCAAGGTCATTTTTCACTCGTTGAAAAAGCCAAAAATATGGCCGATAAAGTGGTCGTGAGCATTTTTGTTAATCCTATGCAGTTTGGTGTAAATGAAGATTTAGATAATTACCCTCGCACACTTACAGCAGATAAACAGGGACTTGCAGAGCTTGGAACCGACATCGTATTTACACCGAGTGTTGAGGCAATTTATCCAAACGGCTTAGGCGCACAAAGCTTTGTTGATGTACCTGACATATCTATGGGTTATTGCGGGGGTTCTCGCCCGGGTCACTTTCGCGGTGTGGCAACGGTTGTCACTAAGCTATTTAACTTAGTGCAGCCTGACTTTGCCTGTTTTGGTGAAAAAGACTTCCAACAATTGCAAGTTATTAAGACCATGACTCGTGATTTATCAATTCCTGTTGAAGTAATTGGTGTCGCAACAAGTCGTGAAGTATCAGGGCTTGCCATGAGCTCGCGTAACGGTTATTTGTCTGCTGAACAAAAAGAAACTGCGACCATATTATTTAAAACACTTAACTGGTGTGCAGAACAGCTTACCAATGGTGAACGTGATTTTATTAGCGTTTGTGAGCAAGCAAAGCAACAATTGCAAGATGGCGGACTAAAACCAGATTACTTTGAAATAGCACAGCGAGACACCTTAATAAAAGCTACACTTAACGATAATAATCTAGTGATTTTAACTGCGGCTTATTTAGGTAGCGTTAGGTTAATCGATAACCTGCAAGTTGATATTACATAACAATAATTAGGGATAAGAATGAATTCATTAATAAAGTTATCAAGCGTTGCTGTGTTCGTTACTCTTTTTTCTGGTTGCCAAAACCAAATTGAGAATCCCGAAATGCAACAATGTGCCCAGCAAAACTATCAATGCGAAGTCAATTGTGAGCAACAAAGTACAGGCGAAGGCTTAGTTCATAAAGTCTGCAGCACAAAATGCATTGAAGCGTATAACCAATGCAAGACAAACGCAGAAGCGTTAGGAAATGTTAGATAACCAATTATACCAATCGACTTAAATATTTAACCATTCTAGCGGGCTAAATAAAGCGCTAACAGCGTTAGTAATTTTTCAAGTAGTAACAACTACATGTCAAAATTTCTGCCTTGTTATCACTGTATTTACCTGTCGCTATAAGTAGTCTGTAACTTAACACGATTGGTATTATCTATTTTTCAATATAAAAAAACCGCGCAATGTACATTACGCGGTTTTTTATTAACTTTTATGTTTTAGGGCTTAAAGAAGACCTAGCTTTTTAAGCTCGCTCATCGCCATTTTTCCAGAAAGTGGCACATAACCATCTTTCTCTACAATTTTTTGACCATCTTGTGATAACACCATTTTTAAGAACTCAGCTTCAATAGGAGCAAGTGGCTTATTCGGATGCTTGTTCACATAAACATATAAGAAACGAGACAGCGGATACTTACCTGTTGCTACATTCTCAAGTGTTGCATCAACAAAGTTATCGCCTTTCTTCGCCAGTGGTACAGTACGTACACCAGATGTTTTATAACCGATACCTGAGTAACCAATTGCATTTACTGATGACGAAATTGACTGTACAACAGATGCAGAACCTGGTTGCTCATTTACATTGTTGCGGAAATCGCCTTTACACAATGCCTTCTTTTTAAAGTAACCGTAAGTACCTGATACTGAATTACGTCCGTAAAGTTGGATATCTTTAGCAGCCCAATCACCAACAAGACCCACGTCACTCCAACGATTTACTTGTGAACTTGCGCCACATTTACGTGTTGAAGAGAAGATTGCATCTACTTGATCAATACGTAAACCTTCAATTGGATTATCTTTATGAACAAAGACTGCCAATGCGTCGATAGCAACGCGTACTTCTGTTGGTTTATAACCGTAGCGTTTTTCAAACGCTTCGATTTCTTTTGACTTCATTTTTCGGCTCATTGGGCCAAAGTTTGCAGTCCCTTCAGTCAAGGCTGGTGGCGCAGTTGAAGAACCCGCAGCTTGAATCTGAATGTTTACATTTGGGTAGATACGTTTGTATTCTTCTGCCCAAAAAGTCATCATGTTGGCAAGTGTATCAGAGCCCACAGATGAAAAGTTACCTGAAATACCACTGGTTTTTTGATACTCAGGAATACTTGAATCTACAGCCATAGCTTGTGCAGATACAAAAGTTGTTACAGCCACACCCATTGCGGCAACTAAATTTTTAAATTTCATAGGGGTTACTCCGATTTGTTCGTCCCATTTTCTAACTGTGCTCTACTGTAAAGACATCACATGACAGTTAGATTACTCTAAAATGACAATTTTATGACTTATCTAAATTGGCTAATAAAACCGTTTTATCCTTATTAAAGGAAAATGAAAAGCACGAGCCCTCGCCTAATTTACTCTTAATTTTCAATTGGCTATCATGACGCGTTAATACATGTTTAGTGATCGCTAAACCTAAACCAGATCCTCCGGTAGTGCGGCTACGTGCTTTATCAACCCGATAAAAACGCTCGGTTAAACGGTTAATATGCTCTGGGGCAATACCATCACCGTTATCAATTACAGAAAAATGGGCTTGGTTTTCTGTGTACTGCCAACTAACTGTAACTTTCCCGCCAGCTTTAGTGTAATGAATAGCATTAAATACCAAATTTGAGAACGCGCTGCGAAGCTCTTCTTCTGAACCTTTAATATCAAGGTTAGTGTCTATATCAAAAATTAATTCATGCCCTTTATCTTGATTAAGTGACTGTGCTTCTGTTTGGATATAAGTGAGTAACTGTGGCACATTAATTGGCTTATCGTTATCTTGGCGTCTGGCGCCTTCAATTCGTGATAAAGACAATAGCTGATTGACTAAACTATCCATGCGCTTACATTGTTCAAGCATGGTATTTTGTGCTTTACACCATATTGCCGGCGGCGGCATCATATCGCCATCAAACATTTCTAAATAACCAGATACAACGGTTAAAGGCGTTCTCAGTTCGTGGGATACATTCGCGACAAAATCTTTGCGCATTTGCTCAAGTTGCTTCAAGCGAGTAACGTCACGCACAACAACCATTAACTGCGAGCTGGCGTAAGGCATCACCCTAAATTCTAAGACTTGCTCAACACTGTGACCATTTTCTAATTCCAACGCTTCATCAAACGACTCAGCATGCATATATTTTACAAACTTAGGATCGCGAACAAGGTTATCTAATCGCTGACCATGATCTGTCGGCCACTGTAAACCAAGTACTTTAAGTGCTAATTGATTACACCACACAATGCTTAGGTCACGTTGTAATACGATTACAGCATCGGGGACTGCTTCTGCACCATCACGAAAACGACGAATTAAATCAGCCAACTCATTTCGTTTTTTACGATTACGATGTTGAAGATGGTAAATCCCTTCAAATACTTGCTCCCATGCACCTTCCCCCTCTGGCGGATTAAAACTACGTTGATTCAATAGCCAATCACTCAGTCGATATAATTGATGATAATGCCAAATCAGTAATGAAAAAGAGCCTAAAAATAAAAGCAAAAATGGCGCACCAATAAGCACGCCAATTAATAATAAAGGTAGAAAATAGATAAACAGACGTTTAGCTAACGCCTGTTTATTGACAACTCGATACATACACTCACTTTACCTTAGAGTAAGTAAATTTAAGCCAATGTTAACATTCGCTAGGTCATCTGTGTGACACTTACAATTTACTAGAAAAACGATAACCTGCACCACGTACAGTTTGTACTAAACGATCATGTCCAAGCGGTGCGATAGCTTTGCGCAGGCGACGAATATGCACGTCTACCGTTCTATCTTCAACATAGACATTAGTCCCCCATACATTATCTAATAATTGCTCTCGGCTATAGACACGCTCTGGATGAGTCATAAAAAAATGTAATAAACGGAACTCGGTTGGTCCCATGTCAAGTTCACTACCTTCTGAGGTTACACGATGCGAGATAGGGTCTAGACGTAAACCATGCACTTCTATGGCCTCTTCTAATGAGGTAGGCGATACACGACGAATAACCGCTTTAATACGTGCCATTAACTCTTTTGGCGAAAATGGTTTGGTAACATAATCATCTGCCCCCACTTCAAGACCGCGTACTTTGTCTTCTTCTTCACCGCGCGCTGTGAGCATAATGATCGGGATTTGGCGGGTATATTCGCTTTGTTTGAATTTTTTAGCAATTTGAATTCCACTTCCGCCTGGTAACATCCAATCCAGTAATACCATATCTGGGTAAGGTTCAACCATAGCTGCAATAGCCGAATCATAATCTTCTGCTTCAATTGCTTGAAAACCATTTTGTTCTAATACAAAAACCAACATCTCTCTGATGGGTGCTTCGTCATCGACGACAAGTACTTTACGTGACATTCCAATTTATCTCTTTCGTTATCGAACTAGTTTTCATTATTATGACTAAGTATGACATTTTTATGAAAGTGTAACGTGTAAATCGAAATGGGGGCAAAAAAAATACTATTTACCCTATATTAGGTCCAAATTAATTGGATATTCTTATATTTCCTAAAAAATTATAAAGCCCGTAACTATATTCTTATTTTTATTATATGGACCGACTACTGTAAAATCGCTTTTTATTCGGCCATTATTGGTCTAATTTTATTGTTATATCACAGCAAAACTATAAATTTAAAAATCATACCTTAATGTTAGCGCTAAGTGATCTTGGTTATTTTTGCCATCTAACGAAAACTGCGTATACCACATATACATACGTATTTTCTTAGACACACTACGTTCGATCCCAACGGAAGCACCAGTACCCGAATCTTTTAATTTTCCAAATATACCGTCATTATCTTGATACTGAGCTAATAATTTATATTTATCTATTTTATAAGAGGCACTGACTAGGTAACCTTCTGCACTAATATCTGTATCAATATTTTTAGCCTCTTGATACATAGCACCAAGCACTAATGGGCCTACTTTTCCCTGCACTGTTGCTCTGCTAATGTCATATCCTGCGACTTTACTGTCATGCGCGACACTTATATAATATGTTGTTTTCTTGAGCTTACTGTCGCCATAAACAGCAGCCATTGATATCCCAGTCTCATCATTTTGCTTTTCGTTTTTATCTGCAACATAGGTAACAATCAACTGCAATTCACCTAACTTAGGTGAACTATAATGCATCACATCACCTAGGCGGTTATCGCCATTAAAGAATGACTTTAGATCACCGCTAAAATCATTCATTACATCTAATTTACCCTGTGATACTTTTAGTGCAGTATCATGACGACCTATTACAACTTGTCCAAAGTTACCTTTAAGCCCCACATATTGATTTCGAGACGTTAGGGTATCCGCGTTATTATCAATATTTACAGCAAACTCAAATTTATAAACGGCCTCTAAATTTTTGCCTATTTGTGTATAGCCTTTTACACCAAGTCGGGATGAATAATTTTCTATAGAGGTTTCATTACCTTGCCCTATATCGCTATTTAATAAACCTAAATGAGCTCGACCATAGATTTTAATTGGCTCCGCCAATATGCATGATGAAAATATCACCGTAATAATACAAAAAAGTCGTAAAAAGCATAGAGCCATAATTGGATCCCTTTAAATTCACTTATGTAAAAGTCGTCTATAAATGCTTATTGGTCAAATGAATGGATCATTTACACCCAACTAGATCTGTAATAAACGGGTTGGGATCATTATTTTACCTACACATTACGATCTGAGATCGTATTTTTACCAATGACATTTCATAAGCTGTTGATAATTAGTACTACACATCTTCAATTAGATTGTTTTATAAGCGAAAACGCCCATTATTCTTTAACTCCTTAGTAAAGATCTGATCCCAAACAACTAAAGTTAGTAAATGAATGATCCCTACTTTATTAGTTAGTAAAAAATCGATCCCCAATGATCAGCCACAAAAAAGCCAGTGAGGCTTCCCTCACTGGCTAATGTAATTTTAACTTAATAATTACATTACTTTATTTGTGGATCTAACTCACCCGTTAAATACTTAAGGTGCATTTCATCAAGTGAAATTGGTTTGATCTTATCAGCTTGCCCTGCAGTGCCAAACGACTCATAACGTGCAATACAAATATCTGTCATTGCTTTGGTCGCTTCAGCTAAATATTTGCGAGGATCAAAATTGGCTGGATTAAGTGCAAGGTGGCGACGAATCGCACCTGTTGATGCTAAACGTAAATCGGTATCAATATTCACTTTACGAACACCAAACTTAATACCTTCAATGATTTGCTCAACTGGCACACCATATGTTTCAGGGATTTCGCCACCGTACTGGTTGATGATCTCAAGCCATTCTTGTGGAACAGACGACGAACCATGCATAACCAAGTGAGTATTAGGGATACGTGCGTGGATCGCTTTAATACGATCAATCGCTAAAATATCATCCGTTGGTGGGCGAGTGAATTTGTATGCACCATGCGATGTACCGCAAGCAATTGCAAGTGCATCGACGTGCGTTTTACTTACAAAGTCAGCAGCTTCTTCAGGATCTGTTAGCATTTGCTCTGTGGTCAGTTTACCTTCAGCGCCAACACCGTCTTCTTCGCCCGCTTCACCTGTTTCAAGTGAGCCTAATACACCTAGCTCGCCTTCAACTGACACACCACATGAATGCGCTAGTTCAACTGTTTTACGTGTTACATCAACATTGTACTCATATGATGATGGTGTTTTGCCATCACTCATTAATGAGCCATCCATCATTACTGATGAAAAACCTAATTGAATTGAACGTTGGCAAACGCCTGGTGAAGTACCGTGATCTTGGTGCATGACGACTGGGATATGTGGCCACTCTTCAATGGCAGCTAAAATCATATGACGAATAAAAGGTGCCCCAGCATAGGCACGTGCGCCTGCTGAACCTTGAACAATTACAGGGCTGTTTGTTTTATCAGCCGCCATCATAATTGCGCGGATTTGCTCTTGGTTATTAACGTTAAAAGCAGGCACGCCGTAACCGTGTTCAGCTGCATGGTCAAGAAGTTGTCGCATACTGATTAAAGCCATTGGGTATTCTCCAAATTGTCGATAGCAGTGCATACACTACTACCTAGTTCGAACGGGATAGTTTAATTTGATGCAATCAATACATCACGATAAGCAAGGCTTAGCCAAAATTACCGTTATACAAATCAGCTATTAAATTAGGGTGAGAGGTATTTAATATCTGATCATCGCCAGTGTACAAACCTAAGTTAATACACTGGCCCGTGACTAATTTTACTTAGCACGCTCTTCTAGCATAGCAACTGCTGGTAATTTTTTCCCTTCTAAAAACTCAAGGAAAGCACCGCCACCGGTTGAAATATACGAAATTTTATCGCCAATACCATATTTATCAATCGCCGCTAACGTATCACCGCCACCAGCAATAGAAAATGCATTTGAGTTAGCAATCGCTTGAGCAATTGCACGTGTACCGTTACCAAATTGATCAAATTCAAATACACCAACTGGGCCATTCCACACCACGGTACCTGCATTAGCAATAATTTTTGCAAGTTTATTAGCCGTATCAGGGCCAATATCAAAAATCATATCGGTGTCAGTTACTTCGCTAACATCTTTTAATGTTGCAACCGCAGACTCTGAAAATTCATTACCAACAACGACATCAGTAGGTACCGGTATTTCACCATTATTACTTTTTGCTGCTGCACTTAATTTATTCGCTTCGTCAATTAAGTCAGCTTCATATAATGATTTACCAACTGGATAACCTGCTGCTGCAATAAAAGTATTAGCAATACCACCACCAGTAACCAATTGGTCAACAATGGTGGACAGTGAATCAAGTACCGTTAATTTAGTTGATACTTTAGATCCACCAACAATTGCTACAAGTGGACGAGCTGGATTATCAAGCGCTTTGCCTAATGCATCTAATTCAGCCGCTAATAATGGACCTGCACAGGCCACATCTGCGAATAAACCAACGCCATGGGTAGACGCTTGAGCACGGTGAGCCGTACCAAATGCATCCATAACATATACATCACATAACGCCGCTAACTTTTTAGAAAGTACTTCGTCGTTTTTGCCTTCGCCTTTATTAAAGCGTACATTTTCAAAAACGATGACTTCGTTATCAGCAATTTCAACACCGTTTAAATAATCTTTTTCAAGACGCACGTTTTGCTCTAGTGCTTCATTAAGATAATCAACAACTGGTGCTAATGAAAACGCTTCATCATGTTCCCCTTCCGTAGGGCGGCCTAGGTGTGACATAACCATCACTTTAGCGCCTTTTTCAAGGGCTAATTTAATGCTCGGTAGTGCTGCACGAATACGCGCATCTGAGGTCACTTTACCTGCTTTTACTGGTACATTTAAATCTTCACGAATTAACACACGTTTGCCGTGTAAATCTAAATCTGCCATATTTATGACCGACATGGACTTCTCCTTAGTTAACGATACTGGCTGAAAAAATACGATTTATAATTATAAATTAGTTACTTATTGCCATCATTGTACGCGCAGTGTCGAGCATACGATTGGCAAACCCCCACTCATTGTCACACCAGACTAATAATTTTATCAGGCGTTTATGACTAACGCGTGTCTGTGTGCCATCTATAATACAAGAATGCGGATCATGATTAAAATCCACCGATACCAATGGCTCTTCGGTATAACTTAAAATCCCCTCGAGTCGATCCTTTGCCGCTGCTTTTAATGCTTTATTTACAGCTTGTAAGTCGACATCTGCGTTGACCGTTACACTTAAATCCATCGCCGTTACATTAATTGTAGGAACGCGCACTGCAATGGCTTCAAAGCGGCCATGAAATTTAGGTAATATGCGTTCAATACCACGGGCAAGTTTAGTATCAACTGGAATAATTGACTGGCTCGCAGCGCGAGTACGGCGTAAATCGTGATGGTACGCATCAATCACTTGTTGGTCGTTCATCGATGCATGAATAGTCGTGATAGCGCCTGACTCTATACCAAACGCATCATCAAGTACCTTAATAACGGGTACAATACAATTTGTGGTACATGAACCATTTGAGACAATTGTATGCTCAGCTTTAAGTTCATCATCATTAATGCCATAAACAATAGTTGCATCAACGTCTGCGTCTGCAGGCTGTGAAAATAATACTTTTTTTGCACCTGCATTTAAGTGCAATTGCGCATGCTCTCGAGAGTGATAAACCCCAGTACATTCAAGTACAACGTCAACATCAAGTAATTGCCAAGGTAATTCACTTGGGTTTTGCTCAGCAAATAACGATATGGTATCGCCAGCAACCGTCAGCGAATCTTCCCCTAAAATAACAGGAAACGTAAAACGCCCGTGCGATGTATCATATTTAAGAAGATGAGCAATCCCGTGGGGATCTGCGAGCTCATTGATTGCAACAATTTTGATCTCATCGCTAAGCCCTAATTCATAAAGGGCACGGACAATATTTCGTCCAATCCGACCAAAACCATTTATTGCAAGTTTGATTGCCATTAGATAGAAAATCCACTCTAGTTGCGTGCAGATAAAGGCAACCTGCCTTTTTGATGGCGGTATTGTAATCGACCTAGACTTTGAATATAAGAGGCTAACAGCAGAAATTTAAAATTAACCTGCTATGGCTAGCCCGATTTTCTAGGAAAGCTAAATTATTTAACGCTTAAATAGCTTGCGTACCAAACTACCTGCTAATAAAGAAACAAACATAATCACAATACAATAAATCACTAACATACCTGATGACGTTGCCAGCTCTATTACTTGCTCATTTTCACCCATACATAAGTTGGTTTTATGATCAATCGCGCCACCGCTGTCTAAACAACGATCCACCAACAAAAAACCGTGTAACCACCAAACGGCAAATAAACTGACTAACACACCAACTAAAGAGGGCACTAAATTATTTTTCATAGGATAAACCTAACAACAGATTGAATTACAGCGCGCTACAATAGCAAACTTAAAACCGAATAACCGCACTAACAAAGCCTGATTTTTACACTTTTAAATTAGTACTTAAAGCCTTGTTTGAACACATATTTACCAGCTATTCATCTAATGTAAACATACCTAATCCAGTAAACTGTATGCTTGCTGACTAAGGGATTAATTTATAACAATTCTCTTAATTTTAATACCTGCCCACGACTAATCTGATGACACTGCGCTAACAATAATTCGGCGGTTGCCATAGCGTCAGTCAATGCATGATGACAGGTGTAATGGGGTAACTCATAACGCTCCCTACAGGCACTTAAGGTTAATTCATCCAAAGCAATATCGTGACCTTGTTGATGTAAGCGTTTTTTTTCGATCTGAAAAGTGTCTAGAATTAACTTTGGTTGCACCGTTATACCCAACTCAGCATATGCGAGCTTTAAAAACCCCCAATCGAGCGTGGAATTATGAAACACTAAAATAGCATCTTCAAAATGTGCACTTAGCTGAGTCAAAATCATTTTTAAGCTCAGTCCTTTAGCGATATCTTGCTGTGCAATACCGTGATAAACAGGACTTTGATCTAACTGCTTTACACCTTTATTAATATGATGCTCTGCTTGACTTAGCTTAATACATTGCTGCTCGAGCATTACCCACGCAACCGAGACGATTTCATGTTGTTTAGGATCAAGCCCCGTTAACTCTAAATCAATTACAATAAAACGTTGCTCAAGTGCAGCCTGTGCAAGCAACTGTTTACGTTTCAAATAGCGATTTAACCAACGTTTAACCACTTAGCTTTTGATCCTACTTATTATAAATTGCATTTATAAACTTCCTCGCGCAAATTTAAATGCCGCCGCTTGCTGCGCCTGCTTCACCAAGTAAAACGCCTCTTTGAGTTGGTGACGCTCCAACGAATTTAGCTTATCTGGGTTAATACAATTACTCGGCAAACCCTCTTCATTAATTTGTGTGCGTAAGCGAAGTTGCGTTAAAAATCGCCAGCAATCTTTAAGGTTATACACATCGTGATTACTCAATAATGTATGTTTAAGTAACGCATCTAGACGCTCTTGGGTATTTGCACGGCGAATACCCGCTTTTAATGAATATAAACGCACTATGTCATTAATAATCACCACGCCGCGTTTTTTCAAATCAATGTACTTATGTTGTTTAGCGTCTTTTTCGAGTTTAAATTGATTAAACAAACCGATTGGTACTGAATTAGATTTGATATCCGTCGCCATCGCGGCATAAAACAATTCATTGCGTGATATGCGCGTAAGCTGCTCGCAAAACGAGGCATAAAGCGCCGTTGAGCCTTCAATAAAGCGTAAATCAAAAAATATTTTACAGTTAAGCATCGCCTCAGGTGTTGGGGTTTTAATCCACTTGAAAAAACGCTCACACCAATTAGAAATACTCATACGGCATAATTCATTGCTAGCCATAATATTTCCTGGGCAACGTTTAATACCGCACTCCACTAATTGCTCGCACACAAACTCCCCCATACGGCGAAAGTAATCTTGATGCTGGGCACTTAAATCATTGGGTAATAATAAGCCGTTGTCTTGATCTGAATGCAACGTTTGCTCTTCGCGTGCTTGGGAGCCAAAACAAATAAAACTAAAACTGGTTGGTGCTGCACCATTGTCTTCTTGAAATAAGTGAATTAAACGAGAAGTGAGTGCGTCAGTTAAACCACTTAGTAATTTGCCAATCAATGAGATGTCGTCAATGTTATTAGAAAATCCACGCAGCAACTCTGGTACTTCAGCGGCGTAGCGCTTTAGATCTGCCACACTGTGCGCTTTATAAATGCGGCCAATCAGTTGTACTGGATCACTTTTTTGCTGACGTAATAAATCGGTGCTGGTGATCATCCCCAATGCTTTATGATGTTCATCAAGTACTGGTAAATGGTGAATATTATGTTTAAGCATTAAATGCAGTGCCGAAAACACCCGATTATTCTCAAAAATAAACTTCGGTTTGGCGCTCATAATTGAGCTAACGGCATCTTTTGGATCAACCTCATCAGCTAGCACACGATTACGCAAATCACGATCCGTTACCACGCCAACTAAGCGTTCAAACTCAGTGATCATGATTGATGACACACCATGTTTTTTCATTTTTTTAGCTGTTTGGCGAATGCTCGCATCAGGCGCTAAAGTAACCGCCTTGCGCGACATTAGTTCAGAAATTTTACGCTCAGACCAACTCTCATTTTGACTTTTATAATGCGATGACAACAAACGGTTCGCATGTGCGCGCACAAAATACTGCTCAAAGGGTTTATATTCGCGGCGTAGGTAATCAAAGGCGTCTTGATTGAGCATATAAACAATGCCCTCTTTTTGCACTGCCAAGCGATTTTTAATCTCCTCCCCTGTTAATAGAGAAGGAAAACCGAAATAATCGCCTTGTGCTAAGCGAGTGATCACATCTCCTTTAGCATCAACTAAATCATATAAGCCCGAACGAATTAAAAATAACTTAGGGGACGCTGACTGTAACCATTGCGATTGGTTTTCACGGGTCAGGTAAATCACATCAAGGTGCTTTACAAAATATTCTGTTACCGATGCATCTAGATGATTAAAGGGTGTTTGCGCCATTACAAATTGGGCGACTTCCTGTTGCTCATGATTCATAGCCGTACTCGCAAAAAACAATCGTATAACTACTGTACTGCTATCAGAAGTAAATAAAAAGCCCGACTTAAGTCGGGCTTTTTCATCTAACAAATAAAGGCATTAAGATTATATTGCACAAACGTTAGATGCCTGCGGGCCTTTTTGACCTTGCTCAACTTTGTAAGACACTTTTTGGCCTTCAGCTAAGGTTTTGAAACCTTCAGATGCAATAGCACGAAAATGAACAAACACATCAGCGCCGCCATTATCCTGAGTAATAAAACCAAAACCTTTCTCTTCATTAAACCACTTTACTACCCCAGTTGTTGAGCTAGACATGCTGTATTCCTTTATATTTGATTAATAAAATTGACGCTGTATATCGTTTTTTACCCAATATCCTGAGTATTAATTAACGAATGCGGTACTGAAAATAATAAATTTAATATTTATCTGACTTTACGTCCCGGTAACAGTACCAATAGTGAAATGTAAATATGATATTAACAGGTACACGTATATTGTAAACACATGCATTCCCTTTAATATAAAAAGCCCGATTTAAGTCGGGCTTTTGGGTATATCAATATACTCATTAATAAAGTAAATTATTAGTGATCGTGTGCTTCACTAGAGCCTTTCGGGTTACGAATACTTTCAACCATTTCTTGAATTTCAAGCGGCGTCTGTGCTGTAAATTTAAGAACGATTGCAGCAACTGCGAAGTTAATGATCATACCGACTAAACCAATACCTTCCGGTGAAATACCTAAGAACCAATGCTCTGGGCTATTAAGCTCTGGGCTGATGAACTTAAAGAAGATTATATAAGCAGCGGTAAAGGTAATACCTGTGATCATGCCTAATACAGCGCCTTCTTTATTCATCTTCTTAGAGAAAATACCCATGATGATTGCCGGGAAGAAACTTGCTGCAGCTAAGCCGAATGCAAATGCGACCACCGACGCCACAAATCCAGGCGGATTAATACCAAAGTAAGCGGATATTACAATCGCGATCATAGCCGCCAACCTCGCTGCGAGTAACTCTTGTTTATCGCTGATGTCTGGTTTTAAAGTTCGCTTGAGCAAATCATGCGATACGGAGGTCGAAATAACCAATAGTAAGCCTGCTGTTGTCGATAATGCAGCAGCAATACCACCGGCAGCCACTAACGCAACAACCCATGCTGGTAAATTAGCAATTTCAGGGTTAGCAAGTACCATGATGTCGCGATCAACATTAACTTCGTTAGCGCTGTTTGGATCATCAATTTTACCAGCTGTGTAGAACATTTTGCCATCACCATTTTTATCGTTAAAGGTAATTAGGCCTGTTCTTTCCCAGTTTTTGATCCACGCCGGTGCTTCTGCGTATTCAGTACCGCCACCGTCTTTACCGTTAATCGTATCAACCATATTAACGCGGGCAAATGCTGCAACCGCTGGCGCTGTTGTATAAACAATTGCAATGAATACTAAAGTCCATGCTGCAGAGATACGCGTATCTTTAACACGAGGCACAGTGAAAAAACGTACAATGACATGTGGAAGACCCGCAGTACCCACCATTAAGGCACCTGTGATAGCAAATACATCAATCATGCTCTTAGAGCCTTCAGTATACTGTGCAAAACCTAACTCAGCACTTAAGCCGTCAAGTTTATCAAGTACGTAAACACCATCACTACCAATTAGCGTTGCACCAAACCCTGTTTGTGGGAAGAAGTGACCTGTCATCATCATAGAGATAAAGATGGCTGGTACTAAGTAAGCAAATACCAATACACAATACTGTGCTACTTGCGTATACGTAATGCCTTTCATGCCGCCAAGTACAGCATAGAAGAATACGATAACCATACCAATGTATACGCCCGTTTCAATTTCAACTTCTAAGAAGCGAGAGAACACCACGCCTACACCGCGCATTTGGCCTGCTATATAGGTAAAACAAATAAAGATGGCACACAAAATAGCCACTAAGCGCGCTGTGCGTGAGTAGTAACGGTCACCGATAAAGTCTGGCACAGTAAATTTGCCGAATTTACGTAAATAAGGTGCTAAACACATGGCAAGTAGTACATAACCACCCGTCCAACCCATTAAGTAAACGCCGCCATCGTAACCGGCGAAAGAAATAATACCGGCCATTGAGATAAATGACGCAGCACTCATCCAATCCGCTGCTGTTGCCATACCATTAGCAAGTGGTGGTACGCCGCCGCCTGCTACATAAAATTCTTTTGTTGACCCTGCGCGGGCCCAAATTGCAATGCCGATATAAAGCGCGAAGCTTAAACCGACAATTATAAACGTGAGTGTTTGAACATCCATTACTTAGCTCCTATTCGTCTACGCCATATTTTTTATCTAACGTATTCATTTTGAAAACGTACACAAAAATCAAAGCCACAAAGGTGTAAATCGCGCCTTGCTGGGAGAACCAGAAGCCTAATTTAAACCCAAAAAAGCGTACTTCATTAAGTACATCAACCAGTAATATGCCAAACCCGAATGACACGACAAACCAAACCGCTAATAATTTAAACAGCAGTGAAATGTTTTCCGCCCAGTAAGCTTTTGCTTGTTCTTCATCTTTAAAAGCCATTTTTATTTCCTCTTTAACATCTGTAAAAAGTGATGTGTGTATTTTGTTTTCTTCGCTAACCAATTTAGCAACGCAGCCTTAACATTGAATTGAGACCATAGTCGTAACAATAAGTTAACGTTTACGTAAACTGTAAACACCCAATTGTTAAAAACAAGTAAAAGCGCTTTTTTATCAAAGCATTAACTATTTTATGGAATGATTTTAATTATTCACAAGCGCTATATGGCAGATCTGCGACATTAGTCTAATGTAATTACAAGCATTGAAATTAACTATAAATATCAATATCTTAAATAAATCACTTTTTAAAGCGTGGAATTGACAGCTCAAAACTGCAAAAACTTCTGGTATGGTGTGCAGTAACATAATAAAAATTGAATAAAAACATGACTGCTGCACTTATTTTTGTTGCTTTGGCATACATTGGCGTGTTGTTTTGGCTGGCTAACTGGGGTGATAAAACCACGCCGCTTGCAAAACGTATTAGCCACCATCCCTTTGTTTACTCGTTTTCATTGGGTATTTACTGTACCTCGTGGACGTATTACGGCTCAGTGGGCACTGCTGCAACAAGCAGTTGGAGTTACTTACCTATTTTACTTGGCCCCGCGTTGCTGTTCTTTTTTGGGCAAGGGTTTTTACGTAAATTGGTACTGGTGAGTAAAAAGCAAAATATTACCACCATCGCTGATTTTATCTCAGCCCGTTACGGTAAACGCCAAACCACGGCTATTATGGTCACTGTAATTGCCTTATTGGCCACTATTCCATATATCGCTTTGCAGCTTAAAGCCCTAAGTAACAGCTTTTTACTACTGCAAAGCGACAATAAAATATCAGGTTCGATGGTGGCACTGTCGGCCACTTTGATCATGGCCATGTTCGCGATCTTTTTTGGCACTCGTAAAGTTGATGTAACCGAATATCGCTCAGGGTTAATGTTAGCTGTAGCCTTTGAATCATTGATAAAACTACTCGCATTAGTAGCTGTGGCAGGTTTAGCACTTTACACCTTGTATAATTTGCCCACAGGCAGACAAGCGCAACTGCAAGAATCGATTTGGCAGCACTGGAACAACTTTAACTTTTTTAGTTTTAACTTTATTGGCCAATCGCTCATGGCAGCTGCTGCAATTATATGCCTGCCACGACAATTTCACGTTACCGTGGTTGATAACCAAGACAAACGCCATTTATTTACCGCCCGCTGGGCATTTCCACTGTATTTATTGCTCACCGCAGCAATGATTTTACCTATTGCCACTGCTGCAATTCACCCTGGTATTGGTAATGGCTTTTCACCCGATAGCTTTGTACTAGCCCTGCCATTGATGCACGACAATGTACTGCTCACAACGTTTGTATTTATTGGAGGGATCTCCGCCGCGACAGCCATGATAGTGGTTGCCACATTAACGCTAAGCACCATGATCTCTAATGACGTCGTATTGCCGCTAATGCTACGTCGTAAATTTAAACGCAACCTAATTACCAGCAGCTATAAGCCACAAATACTGCTCGTACGGCGCTTTACTATTGCCGGTATTTTGATCTTATCGTACTTTTATCAGCAATGGTTTGGCCACGGCAAAGCACTTGCCAGCATGGGGTTAGTCGCCTTTTCATTAGTAACCCAATTACTGCCCGCTATTGTTGGCGGTTTATATTGGCGCAAAGGCCATGCTTATGGCGTATATGCAGGATTGCTTGCAGGCTTTATTTGCTGGATACTTTTTTTAATGTTACCGATATTAGACGCTGGTAATACCTTGGATTCTGAACTACAGCAAACCCTGATCACCCGTGGCACTCTAATCGCTTTATTTGCCAACATAGGTTGCTATATTAGCTTTTCATTAGGTGCTGATGAGCGCTTAATTGACAAAATTCAAGCGGCTGCTTTTGTTAACCCCAAAGAGCAAGCGGTGCTTGCAAGGCGCTTAAACAAAAACGTAAAAGCCACCGTATACGATTTTAAAATACTGCTACAAACATTTTTAGGTATTCAACGCAGTCAACAAGTATTGGCTCAGTTTTCACTTAATCACCAGCTTGGCGAAAATAATACTCACCCCACCTCTGAGTTTATAGCTTACTGCGAACGCGCCCTCACGGGTGTATTAGGTGCATCTTCTGCGCAAGCATTGATCCATACTGTTGCATCAGGTAAACGCATGGCGTTTGAAGAAGTCGTTAACTTTTTTGATGAAACCACGCAAGCACTGCAATTTAATCAAAACTTACTATTTACCTCGCTTGAAAACCTTAGCCATGGTATTTCAGTTGTTGATAAAGAACTTAATTTAGTGGCATGGAACAAACGCTACGCAGAAATGTTTGACTACCCCGATGGTTTTTTAGAGGTAGGCCAACCAATTGAAGACATTATTCGCTATAACGCACAGCGCGGTGAATGTGGTCCCGGCGAAATTGACCGCCAAGTTGATAAACGCGTGCAACATTTAAAAAATGGCAGCTCACATCACTTTATTCGCCACCGTCGCAATGGCCAAGTGTTTGAGATGATTGGCAACCCACTGCCCGATGGCGGCTTTGTTACTAGCTTTTCAAATATCACTACCCACATTGCCACTCAAAATGCGCTCGAAGAAGTCAATATGGACTTAGAGAACCGCATTGAAGCGCGCACACAAGAAATTCGCACCATCAACAAAGATCTAGAAGCACAAATAGAAAGCCGTGTACAAACAGAGCAAGCACTCACTTTAGCAAAGCGTGAAGCAGAGCAAGCTAATGACAGTAAAACCCGTTTTTTAGCCTTAGCAAGTCACGATATTTTACAGCCACTCAATGCCGCCCGACTCTACCTTGCCGCAATTGATGAAAAATCACTTGCTGATAGCAATATCAACAACTTTGAAAAACTTGGCGCTAGCTTAGATTCAACTGTGCATTTAATGTCAGCTTTACTTGAAATTGCTAAACTAGAGCAAGGCGCCATGACCCCCACACCACGTCATTTTAGTATTGATGATATTTTAGCGCCGCTGCATAATGAATACGCAATATTAGCAAGTGAAAAAGGCCTACAACTCCATGTACGTTCAGGCCAGTTAATTGTGCATAGTGATATCACCTATCTGCGCCGAATTATTCAAAATTTAGTATCTAACGCAGTTAAATATACCGAAAAAGGTAAAGTATTAGTGGCGTGCCGTAAACGAAAACACCATTTACGCATCGAAGTATGGGACACGGGTCCCGGCATTAGTAAAGTAGAACAAGCTAAGATTTTTAATGACTTTTACCGTATTGAATCAGGTGATAACAAAGGCGTTGGTTTAGGGCTTGGTGTAGTCAAACGCATGGTTGATTTACTTAGCCTGCGCCTTGAAGTGGATTCTAACGTAAATAAAGGCAGCCGCTTTAGCATTGAAGTGCCCTATGGTGATAGCCAATTTGTACAGCAAAAAAACATCACTAATAGCTTGTTTGAAAACCGCTCCGCAATGAACATTATTGCCGTTGATGACGATCCTGAAAACTTAACTGCAATGGCCAGTTTATTGCAAAAGTGGCAGGCAAATTATCAGTTATTTGAGCAAGTAGAAACCGTGCTGGAGTATGCCAAACAGCATAGTGCACCCGATGTCATTCTAATGGATTATCAACTCGGTCATGACTGCGATGGCATTACATTAATCAAAACCTTACGGGAGATTTGGCAAAGCCCCGTACCTGCAATTTTAATAACCGCAGTACGCGACGATGAGCTAAAACAAGCAACTAAAGCTGCAAACATCCATTACTTATCTAAACCAATCAAGCCAGGGAAGTTAAAAGCACTGCTTAACCACAGTGCTTGATGTAAAAGGTTTTAGGAAAAAGATCAGGCTCTGCCTGATTTTTGTCCTTGCGATTTATCATTGTTTGTCATTTAATTGATTGTCTATTATTTGGCTGTACATTATTTGAGCCACACTCATAAGCTAGCGCTATTTTAACTTTGTTATATTACAAGGAGTTTGTATGAATACTTGGGTTTTCATTGCAGGGATAATCGGTTTATTTACATCTTGCGTGCATATTTTTGCTGGACAAGTGGATCCTATTAGACCTTTTCTTAAATCAGATCTTCCCGACATACCTAAAGCAACATTACTGGCCTGTTGGCATATGGTATCTGCCACTCTTGTTATTTGTGGGCTTGTATTAACTTTTGTTGGTTGGTTTAACTTGAACTCATTTCAAAATGTAGTTATCGGAATATCTGTAACATTTATCATTTTTTCATTTGTGTTTTTTACTGTCGGTTGGTACTTTTTCAAACTTAATACGTTTATAAAATTACCTCAGTGGTTACTACTTTTACCTATTGGCGTTTTGGGTATAGTTGGCGCCATCTAAACATATAAATCAGGATAGCTTGCATCAGTCTTCCTAAACCCTATTGTTTAATACCCTAGAGCGATCACGTTTTTAATAAGAATTTGTATAAATTAAACGCTCACTTCATTGGGCCAAGCAAATTGCCGAAATGAGATATTAAACCTTGGACCGATTGCTTTTGGCGTGCTTGCCAAGGCGTGTTGATACATATCTTGAAAATCTTCCCCCATTATTAATAGCGAGCCATCTTCGAGCGTGACACAGTGCTGCTCTTCGTCATTATTTTGGCTTCGAATTAAAAATTCACGTTCGGCTCCTAAACTTATTGAAGCAATAATATCTGTGGGGCCAAAAGCAGGTAAATCACTGTGAAAGCTCAAACTCTCTTTTCCATCAGGATAATAAAGGCACACAGCAACACTAAACTCGACACCCGTAAGCTCAGCAATTTGCTGTTGCAATCGACTTAGAAGGGGAAACCAAGCAGCATGACGCCCATGGTGTGAAGAAAAAAGCCCAGATTTTTCTAATTTTGGCTCTAAAAAAATCATTCGCCAAGGAAAAATGTTTACTTCGCTACCATCTGGCATTTCAATGAATTCTGGCTCATTCAGATCAAAGCGTACGCTTAACCAGTCAAATATTGCACGACTTTGCGAACGAGGCATAAACTGTGAATAGTAATGTGCATCGCAATTTAATGGGAGTTTCACTCACGTACCCTTAACGGTGATTTTAAATCCTTTTTAGAGCTTAGCAGTTTGTAGCGATAAGTAATATCAACGGTTATTACTTCAGTTAAATATGAGTAATACTGATTATTTTAAGTGCAACACTATAAGAAAGTCATAGTCTCAGGTAGAGTAGCCCAGCCTTTACAATATAACTTAAGGCACTCTTAATTATCGAACACTGACACCTCTAATTCGCTAAGCAAAACATATGAGAAGCTCTATTAATGCCAAGTAATCTATTAAATCGGCCAATTATTATGGTTCAACTACAACAATTAAGAATATTAATTGCTGCTTTACTGGCTATACCGTTATTTCTTTGGATGGATAGCCCTGCTGGCGATGTAACGTTTGGCAATGGTCAATTAACAGCAAACATAGCCGTATTCACTATTTTTATGGTGGGGGTTTTGCATTGTAATAGCCGAACTCGTACTGCCATGTTAATTGGAATTTTAGTTGGGTTTTTAGGGGAGTGTTTATTTTCGTTAGTTTTAAATATGTATCACTATCGGTTTGATAATATACCACTGTGGGTCGCATTTGGTCATGGGATGATATTTGGTCTTGTGTATCGCGCTTCTAGAAAACCGTTAATATTAAGAAATACGAAAAAACTAAAAATCATTTTGTTAATTGGCATCATACTATTCTCTACTTTTTGGTTTTTTGCTGAGAATGATGTATTTGGATTTATATGCACTTTGGTATTTTTAGCCTTTTTAATAGTGGCTAAAAAATCACAACTGTTTTTCTTACTGATGTTTTATGTGGTGCTGTATATAGAGTTAGTCGGTACATATACGGGTACTTGGTGGTGGCCTAATAACCTATCAAGTATTGCAAGCTTACCTAGTAGCGGTAACCCACCAACGGGGATTGCTGTATTCTATTTTTTATTCGATTTTGCTGTGTTTTATATTTATTTACACGCTATAAATCGAGTCACTCTGAAAAGATATAGGCGTTTTGAACAGCGATTAAAAGCAAACCCTTAAAACGAGTTCTATTGTTGAAACTTATCGCTCAGTAATGATGCTGAGCGATAATCCGTCATGTATACCCAAGCCAGTTCAAGATGCTATTTCAGTTGACGTTAAAAGCTATTTAGGCAAGCCATTATTGTAAAGTAACGCCTTGATATTAACCCCCTGTGAAACGCTGAAGTCTCTATGTTGTGGTAGCAGAAGTACATGCTAATGTACTTCTGCTTTACTTCTGAGCTTTTGAAACAGCCAGCTCAACGCCACCAGAGACAGCCCTAAACCAATAAATGAAATTGCTTTTAGTAAACCCGTTAGGTTTGCCATATCAATTAAGAATACTTTAACAATGACTGCGCCTAGAATACCCAATCCCAGTTTTTGTAGTAACAATTGGTGTTTTAAATGACCACTAATAACGACTAGCGCGCCAAGGGCTAACCAAATCACAGAATAGCTGTATAGCTCGGCATCACTAGCACCTTTTCCTAGGTGGATAAACGCACCTTGCCAATACTGACGAATAAGCGCATTAATTGCTAAAAACGCGAGTAGCCCCGATACACCTACGACTATAGCACTGAGTGTTGTATTAAGTGGTTTAACTAATTTAGCCAGCCAAAGTGCAAGTAAGCCTGGTACAAACCAAGTTAATAACACCCAGTTAAACACTGGGGTTTCGCCAATATATAGGCGCTCAAATAAAGGGTTGTTATCAAGTGATGTATTTAATAACAACAAAGCCGCTAATCCCGCAAGCGATAAGCCTGCCACTTTATAAAGCTTCCCTAACTGCCCTGCACTTTGTGAACGATATAAATAAACACAACCTAAAGCGAGCCAATTACAGCTTAGTAATACTTGCTCATAAAAACTTAATGAAGATAACTGTGGGTAGTGGCCAACAAGCTGATAACTGGTCTCTGTTGTAATAAACAGTGCTAAACAATGCAGTGTTGCGCCTTCGAGCCAGATTTTCATACCAGTTTGTTGCCACTGTTTTGCCGCAAACCAAAATAACCCAACGCATAACGGATAAACTACCGCGCTCCAATGTAACGATAACAAGGTTAAGTCAGAGTAACTTGCAATCCATGGTGCAAAGGTTAAACGGGCAAGCAACACAGCCACCAGCGCTTTAATTGGCCAATGCGGCATTGGCACATTATGGCGTTTTACTAAATAACTAATAACGAGCACTTGAATGGCTAGAGCAAGCGTTAATCCACTATCAGCTAATAGCATGGTTAAACACAGTGTTATATTGGCATTCGCGCCAATCCAATAGCTAAATTGTTGCCATTGAGTACTGGCGGCTTGTGAGCGCTTAATTAGCACGCCACTGGTCAGTAATAAAATAACTGTCCACACTGGATATGCAACATCTAAATCCTGCTCAGGGGTAATCGTGTAAAGTGTTGCTAACATAACAAACACACCAAACGATGCCAGCAAATGAAAGGTTAGGCGTTTTCTATAACGAGCACCAAAATAAAGCCCATAGCAGCAAAAACCAATGCCCAGTATTAATCCTAAGCCATAAATACCTTTAAATATAAATAAGTGATCATCACCATTAAAGTGCCTCTGTTGGGTGATCACTAAAACCACAGCAACTACTAATGCAAGCCCCTGCCAGAGATCCCATCGGCTATTTTGCAAAACCAAAAACAATAACATAACAATTGTACACAGCCCTATAATTTGCCACTGCATGCTGGCCAATGACATCACGATTGCAAGCAGTAACGGCACTACAATTGCCAATAATAATGGGTTGTCAGGCAATAACTTAAGTAATCGCTTAAGGCTATGCGGGCGGTATTCGAGTAAGCGTAGCATTAACCCTAAGCGCGCCATCGCAATCAGGCCAATAATAGATAACAACGCAAACCCACCTACAAGGTAATATTGCTGAGTATTCATTATGCTCAATGCGACCCAATACCAACCAATGTGGCATGTCCAAAGTAAATACCACAACCAATTGCGTTTTACTTTTTGCGCAACCAGTACCGCCGATAAAGTAACAAAACCAATATACATAAGCAGTGCCATAAGGTTGCCACTGCCTGTATTAACCCATATTGGTACGCTGTAAGCGCCAACAATGCCAAGCACGGCTAATAACGGCCCTAAACGCAACGCCATTACACTTGCCGCTAATGCTATAACTGCTAACATAACAAAGGCTGCAGTAGGGCTTAACATTGCGTAACTTGAATATGCAAGTAGAGTTAACGCAAAGCAGCTAATAAAACCGCCTCCCGCTAACGCCGCAGGCACGTAGTTATTAAACCCTTCAAAGACAATGCCTTTCCTATGTAAATATTCAGCCAGGCCAATGAGTGTCACGCCAAATAAAGCGCCAAATGTAATGCGTAATGAAGGCGACAATAAGCCCGCTTCTAAACTGTATTTAGCTAAAAATATTCCACCGAAGGCTAGCGCAATCCCCCCTATCCAAGTCATCCAATTTTCTTGTAGCTGAGTTTTAAATTGACTTAAAAAGGTGTTGAAAAAAGACGGTTGTTTTTTAACGCATGAGGGAGACGCTTGTTCATGCGATACTGGCTTGAAGGTATCTGGACTCTGCGGCGGCTCTACTGCAAATGATTGCACTGAGCGAGTTTGATGGGCTGCTGCATCTGTGTTGGTTATATCCGGATTGTCTGTCTCAGGATCATGCGGGTAAATACTGTGTGCATAAGCGCTTTGCATATCCGTGTTTTGCTTATTAAGCTGCGATGAATCCTGCTGTAAACTCTGATCTTTAGAACCTAACGCGCTATCTTTCTGCTGATTTAATACATAAGCCAGTTGCTTTTTTAATACCGTAATTTCATTTTTCAGCCCACCGAGCTGAAAAAAAGCAACTAAGCCTGCTATTGAACCTGCCAATATAATTAGTATCGCTAATACAATTAGCGCTATACCATCGTCCATTTTTCAATCCTTGGATATCTTTAATACCTCCGTTATAACGTAAAGTGTATTTAATATAAACACAAAAATCAGCGCTACTTTTTATAGCGCTGAAATTCATTTGCGTTAAATTATTCGACCGATTGCGTAATAGTGCGCTCTAACGTCATCTTATAGCCCGTACTACTGGCTTCGTCATGCTCAAGTATTAAAATATAGTTACCCTCTTGGCTAAAATCCATATCACCTTGCTGCATCAACACTATTTGCTGCCCGTTATCTTCATACAATACATAGGTGGTGTATGTTTCATTATCAACAACGACGCTTTCTTGGCTGTATTGATCAATACCCGTCACTCTATTTTTTGCATCATCAACCGTTTCGCCGTTTAAGGTAAAGACCACATCGACATCAACAATATTTTGCCCTGCATAACTATCTAATAAGTTAACAACAGTCACTTTATGGCTATAACTGCTTGGCGTTAAATCTTCTTTTAATGTCATCATTCGTGGGCCAAACTCTTTATCGGTATAAAAAAGTCCAACGTTACTTTGCTCACGTTCAAGGGTGAGTAAAAAATTATCAACAATGTTATCACCGGTATCATTCGTCATCGCAATACTGTAGCTATTAGGTGCAAGCTCAAGGTAGTTAGAATAGGTGTCGTTTGCAGTCAACTCAGATGGGTAACTTTGCGCGCCTCTGGTTACAGTAAAGCGAGTTTGGGAATAATCATCTATGGTATTAATAAAACGAACTTGCCCTTGCGCTGCCTGATGCTTTAACTGTGTCACGCTATTACTTGAGGTCACAATATCAAGTGCGATACCGTCATCTTGCGTAGCATAACTTGGGCGTATCATCATTACATAGCTGGCATTGTCGTTTAAATACACCGTAGCTGACTCAAAAATAACATTGGTGTCGCCACTTTGCGTGAGATATAAAGTGTAATAGCCTTCATCAATACTTTTTAAATCTAGCTCATTTAAATAAGTAGGTGACGTTATTAACTCTGCGGTATCAAACAGTCCATCATCATTAGCTAAGTAAACATCAAAGCTGATGTTCTCTCCTGCAATATTATAAAAACCTAAATTTAACTTACCATCATCGCTTGTGGTGGGTACGCTGAGTTCATTAATCGCTGGCTCAGCAAAGTCGCTGTTCATCACTAATAATTGGGTTACGCTATCTTTTACGTCGACGGTTTGCTCTTTGATGGTAATGTAACTGTCGTTTGCATCTAAATACTGTAGGCTAATATCATAACTATTTGTGCTGTAATTATGGCGCGTAGTTACATTGCCAAAGTCTGTACCTGAACGCTCAGCATCATCAATAAATAAGCGTGTGTATGGGCTATTATATGAGCCATTGTAAAGTTGAATGTAACCACTTTTGCTGGTGGATGAATCTCCTCCCGAGCAAGCTGTTAATGTTGTTATTAGCGTTGTTGTTAAAGCAATTTTAAATAGTGGGGTATTCATGGAATCAATTCCTTATTGTTTATAGTCGGCTTTAGACTCCTAATAAAGTTAATAATTTCATGATTTACAAAGCATTACTCCCGCTTACATAGCTTTACATACTTGTTAAAAACTGTGTAAATGTGCAAACAAATCGCACATTTACTCATAGTGATATTGCTTAATTATTGCGTGCGCTTATTAAAACTAAACTGAGCTTCTGACTGTAATTCACCACTTAAATCTCGCGCAGTTGTATAAAAACTCACATCAAGTTGATCGTCTTCATTATCAAGGTTTATGTGACTAAAGCCCCACACAAAACTCTTTGACCACACTAAATCATACTGAGGATACTGACGCGCTTGATACTGCGCAAACGGCGTATGCTTACCACGCATTTTTGAAGCCGCTCCTGAGATGATCAACGGTAACTTACCTTGACTATTGCCTGAGTCGTACTGTGTACAATCATCCGTTAATAACTCTAAATCGTGCTCATGTCCTGCAATATAACCGTCTGCATATTTACATAGTGTAGGCATTAGTAAACGCCTTAATACATGCCCTTCACTGTATTTTGTACCACCTATTGACCATAAAATATGGTGGCCATACACTAACTTCCACTTCGCCGTTGAGTTGGCAATACCTTGCTTTAGCCATGCAAGTTGTTTAAGGTCTTCACCATTTTTTGGGCCTTCATGCTGCTCATGAACTTCAAGCTCGGCGGTGCCATTTGCTATTGCTTGGCCCTCATCGCCTTCACTGCCATCTGAATTCAGTGGTACTTCATAGAATGTCTGCCCTGCTAACAGCATATTGGTATCCAGTACAAAAAACTCTACATCATTACCTGGAACCCCTTTTTTATAACTGTAATAACCTTGCTCTTCCATATAAAAATTGGCCTGTTTTGCCATCCACTGTGTTTGTAAAGCAACACCTTTACGCGAGCTTTTCCAGTCATGATTACCCAATGCTGAATACACAACTAAATTGGGGTCAACATTAAACAACGGTTTAAGTGGTGCATACACTAAATCGTGCAGACGCTTTTGATCGTCTTTACCGTCATCGGCATCGGCGCCATCTGGGTATACGTTATCTCCCAATTGAATAGCAAACTGGCACGCTTTGGTTTTACATAGCTGAGCCATAGCTAAGCCAACCGCTTGTGCCCCACCTTGCTCTGTTGCAATATCAGTTCCGGGATAAACATAAATAGGCGCATGATCAAACTCAGCTCTGGGGCGGTAATCTTCAAGCCAATCGTTAAGCTCAGCTGCAATAAATTGCTGCTTGTTCTTTGGATTTTTAAGGTGCTTTATTTTTGGGTAATCAACATGGTACCCGCCATCACCAAACGCTAAGAATGCAATATCGGCGGTGCCTATATTTCTCTTTTTTGGCTTATCTACATTTTGATATGTGCAACCTGATGCGGCTAAGCACACACTTAATACCAACCATACTGTATTTAATTTATTCATAACATTCTCAATAGCGAGCTTGCATAATTGCAAGCTCATCAATATTTTTATAAAGAAGAAAACGTAAAGCCCAACTCAAAGGTGCGCCCGTATGATTCATACTGATAGTTATAACGCTTATCAGAATGATATAAATACAATGGTTCATCAGTTAAGTTTGTCGCGTTAAAGTACACATTAATATTATCGCTAAAGTAATACTTGCTACTTAAATCTAACTGCATATGACTGTCTTCGTATACAGCCATATCTGCATCATCAAATTGAAAGCTCTTACTTTTATAAGATGCACTTAAGCGAGTGCTGATTGTATTGTTCTCAAAACCGATGAGCACATTTGCGACGGTATCAGCTTGGTTAGGTAGTTTGTCATCAGCATTAATAAATGTGCCGTTGGCCCCTAATAAAAAGCCTGATTTAAAGGTTTTATTCCAGTTTAGTTCAACCCCAGTTAACGAGGCTTTGCCACCATTGACCATTTGGACTACTTCATCAAAACCATCCCAGCCGACATTTCCTTGTACTTCTTGTTGCACAATAAAGTTATCAATATCTTTATAAAACACCCCAGCAGATAGCACGCCAATCGTGCCCGGATAGTATTCTATTGATGCATCTAAATTCATTGATTCGTATGGGTTTAAATCGGGGTTCCCAACTTGTGCTTTACGTTGCGTTTCAATAACGCCATCGTCTTCGGTGGTTTCGCTCTCGATAAGTTGATAAGCAGCGGAGTCGCTAAATGTAGGCCGTGCAATGGTATTGGTATAGGCAAACCGAGTAACCAATTTATCATTAATGTTGTAACGTAAATTTAAGCTTGGTAAAAAATAATCATAATCTTTGCTAACCTGCCACGGTGTTGTGGTGACGCTTTCCGTGTCATTAATTTCATCGGTAATTAACTCCACTTGATTACCTTGAGTATCAAAATCAGTTGCTTCATAGCGTACACCAGCCACTATATGTAACTTATCTATATCCATGCTAATCATTGCATAGGCGGCTGTAATATCTTCATTACTTATATAGCTCTCACCATCAGATTCAACACGAGATTCATTGCTGTTTAAATCAAACGTCGCTTTATTTGTACTAACAAACTGAGCTATCGCATGTCTACTTAACCCTGGGCCAAACTTACCTAAGTCATAGTCTGGCGCTAAAGTTGCAAAATCATTGCCCATCGCATTTAAAAAATCGCCATCGTAAATCGCTACATTTACATCGTTACGTTTTTCACGGCGCTGCTGTTTAAAGCCAAACTTAAACTCGCCATTGTTATTTTTCCAAACAAAATCACGTGTAAAATCAAGCTTAAAGCTCAGCTCTTCATCGTCGCTAGTATTATTAATAACCTCAACTTTGTCCATTTCAAACAGCGCTAAATCATGCGCATTAGCTGATTGAGTTAGCATTGGCGTATCAGTACGCGCGGTGTAACCCATATCAATATTCTCTGCTGCAAAGGTAACATCAAGACGGTTTGGTTCTTTTTCTTGAGATTTTGAATAACCTACATTGTATTCAACAAACCAATTATTTAGCTGGTTTTCACCCCCTACCACCATTGATAAAATGCTTTGCTCTTCGTATCTGTCTTTCGTGTCGCGGTCCATTTCTGCGCCAGTAAAACTTCCCGTGGTATCGCTACTTTGCAGTAATTTTCCATCACTGAATTTATATTCGTTTCGCTGGCGGTATTCGTCATCTGAAAAATCACTGTACAAAGTACGTAAGTAATATTTATCCGTCGCGCTCGTATGTAAATCAACATTAAGCGCAGCGCCAAAACGCTCTCGAGTTATTTGATAATGGCGCTGCTCAATTTCTTCAGCACCCATAATTGTTAGATCATTTCCTGTTGCTGCGTCTTCAACTTTAAATTCACTCCAGCCGCCATCGGTTTCTATATTTCGTGATCCAAAATCACGTTTAAACCAAGATACCGCTGTCGCTATACCTAAATCAACACCGCCATCAAGCTCATATATATTGGTATAACTACCGGAGAGCTTGGGGCTAGCTTTTGATTCTAACTCGTTATATGACCCATGCGCTGTAAAGCTATAGCTCTGCTTTGCTTTATCAAAAGCACTTAAACTTTTCACTTCAATAGAGCCGCCAATGGCACTGGCGTCCATGTCTGGCGTAACTGTTTTGCTTACTTCTAAACTTTGAATGAGCTCACTTGGGATCACATCCATTGCTACAGAACGCACACCCGCCTCAGGCGAAGGGACATTCAAACCATTCACTGTGACATTATTTAAATTAGGATCAATACCACGGATCCCAACAAAGCGGCCTTCACCTTGATCTCGGGCAATAAAAATACCGGGTAGTCGCTGTAATGACTCTGCTGCATTTTGATCTGGAAATTGGCCAATTGAATCAGCACTCACCACCGACTTTAAATTATTTGCATTTTTTTGACGGTTAATCGCCCCCGCTTGCCCTGCGCTTTGCCCATAAACAATAATGTTATCCATCGCGTCTTGTTGCTCACCGATAACAAACAGCTTTTCAAATACTTTGTTATCAACAACCGTAATAGCCTGCTCAACTCGCTCCGCTCCAATGTAATTTATAACCAAGGTGTAATTACCAGCGGGGAGTTTATTAAATGAAAACGTACCATCGCGGCTACTTACTGTTTTTAGGCTTAGCTCTTTAACAGTAACTTTTGCCCCGCCAAAATAAACACTATGGCTAGCATCCGTTATGCGCCCTTGTACTTTGCCATCAGCTAGTACTGGTGTTGCGTATAAAATGCTACAACATGCAATAGCGATACTCGATTTAATAAATGGTGACGATTTAAAGGGGTTCATAGTTGATCTCTTAATTGCGACTTATAATTTAATGTTGTTAGCGGCCACAACGTGGCCTACCGGCAACACCCTAAAAGTAAAAGATGAACTAAATATGTCAGTGCTAGTTACACTACTTTTAAATGCGATTATTTGATGTATTTAACGCCGTTACTTTTGTTAAATGAGCTAATTTGACCCCCAAACCACGTGGGGTAATCGCAGTAACTGCAATAAAAACCGCATAAACCCACCCTGTCAGTAAAAAATATGTCATCACTGTGAGCTAATATGACCCTAGTGGTATTTAAACTCTGTCGTCCAAACCCAACCTAATGAGCGCATCATGAATTTAACCTTTTTAAAATTACACCGTTCACTGTTATTTATTTTAGCGACCATGTTGATTTGCGTACTGACACTCACCCTCAGTTATGGGCACTACAAAGGGCATAATAATATTGATTGGTTTGATGTTGCTGGTGAAGGGGGAATTACAATCATGACCTTGCTGTGGATTTTCTTTATTTTACTCAGTAGACCGAAAGGGCGAGTAACCAACCTATTATTTGCAGGTTTGGCTATTATGAATCTATCAATGACTCTTGATTTTATTGATGAATTTGTCAACTACGATAAAAATCAAGCATGGTTGAGTACCATTGAATCTATTCCTGCGCCATTTGGCATGATTTTAATGAGCATTGCTCTATATCATTGGCATCAAGAACAAATGAGCATAAACCTGCAACTACGAAACCGAGAGCGCTTTTACCGAGAACACCAGCTCAGCGATGCAATCAGTGGCTTAGCCAGCGCCGATTATATGAAAAGTCAAATAAATAGAGAGCTCAATTTACTGCATCATAACGAGCATGGGTTTTCATTATTGATGATTGATATAGCTCAGTTTGACTGTTTCAACCGTCAATTTGGCGCCAAAGCTGGCGACAAATTACTTCATGAATTTGCCCAAGTATTAACCCTAAATGTACGCAAGAATGATTTAGTTTGTCGCTATGCCAGTGACTGCTTTATTGTATTACTGCCTGACACGCCTTTAAATATGGCAGATGAATTAAGTCGCTCAATTATTAATGCACTAGAGTCATTTTCGTTTCAAGGAAGTACAAAAAAAACCAACATAAAACAAAAAGTGCACCGAAGCTTAATTACAGCGCAACACGATGATTCAACATCTGCCTTACTCAGTAAGTTGCATAAAGGCTTATTAAATAACAAGCGCTTATTTGAGCAAACTGCGTGAATTTTAAAAAAGTAATCGACATAGATACACCATGTACTGGATTACAATCTTGGGCGGCTCAATTAGTCGACTTGGCCAAACACCGTGGGATCCATCCAGACAAATTATTAAAAGGGACCAAGCTTTTTTATCAAGATTTTGAGCGAGGTAAAAGTAATGTAAGTGTTGCTCAATTTTATCGTTTACAAGAAAACTGTCAGCAATTAGATTGGCAACACGAGCTTAGTTTTTTACTTGGCCGTAAGTTACTTAACCACAACCCTTTACACAGTGCATTCTCTCAAGCTTCGAGCTTAAAATGCCTACAAAAATTATTACTGCAATTTCCATTGCATGGCTTAAATTTATTTAATGCGCAGCATAGACATCATCACAGACGTCATCACTTCATTATTAACCTCAGCTTTGGTGCTATTAACACCGCCGTAGAACAATTTTGCTGTGAACTATTTGCCAGCTTTATCGCAACAACGTGCAAATCACGCATTGGTAATAACAGTGACTTATGCTTCTCATTCCCTTACCCTGAGCCCAAATATATAGAGCAATACCAAGTTAATTTGCAGGCAAAGTGTAAGTTCTCGCAGCAATTATTTATGATCAGTATAAGTGACGAGCTTTATAACAAATATTTAATTGATAGTTGCCCAAGCTTACTCCAGCAATCATTAGCAAACTTAATGCAGCACACATCACCGGCCACACCTTGGTTGCAATTGGTTCGTAACTATATTTCAGCCCAACCACAGCAGAACCTCGAGGCCGTAGCGCATTATTTTGCTATGAGTCCCGCAACTTTCAAACGTAAGCTTAAACAGCATCATACGCGTTTTATCGCTTTACAAGATTGCATCAAGCGGCAAACCGCAGTGTTTAATATCATAACTCTTGCACAAAGCAATGAAGCGCTCGCCATAGAGCTTAACTTTAATGATCTGACCAACTTTAGGCGCGCATTTAAACGCTGGACAGGCATGACACCAAGTAACTTACGTTGCCAGCTTAAGTCATTGTGAATAATTATAAAAAGCACTTAAGTGAGAACTGCAAAGTAAATCTAACTAGGGCTTGTTGAACTTTACGGATTAAAATTCGTTCAATTTAGGGGCGATTTAATCGCAGCGTAAGGTTTATAATCTAATTAGTGATGAAAACGATTTAATAAACAATGTCCCTTATATCGTCGTAAATCCATTAAGATCAAACATAGTGAGCCACATCGTCGACTACTCCATTGGGGGTTGTATTTATATAAAGTAGCAGCGAGTTTACCCCGCGTTTTTAAGAGGGTTACCCCGTACCAATCCAAATATTCGCATATTTACGAAACCCCGGTGCATTTAACCCGATATAAAATTGCAGCTACCACGTCAATTCCGCGTACTTATTGTATTTACTCTAAAATTTACAAGCTATAACCCCTTTTGTTTTCGTGATAAATTAACAAATAATAAAACGACTAATCATAGGATTGGAATGAGGGAAATGAACACAATACTTACAACGCAATGTGCGGATGATGTGGGCTTAATTGCCAAAATTACAGGGCTTTGTCACGAGCATAATTTAAATATTACACGTAATAATGAATTTGTAGATAAAGATGCCCAGCGCTTTTTTATGCGTACTGAATTAACTGGCGCACCAGCACCTGACTTTTTAAATCAATTACAGGCTTTGCTACCCGATGGCGCGCAATTAGCACTGCATACTGACGAAAAAACCAAAGTCGTGTTGCTTGCCACTAAAGAAGCGCATTGCTTGGGCGGCGTATTGCTAAAGCAGTTTGAGCAAGCGCTGAATATTGAAGTATTGGCTGTAATTGCTAATTACCCTGACTTAGCACCATTGGCGAAGGGCTTTGATGTGCCGTTTCATGTGGTCAGCCATGAAGGGTTATCACGCGCTGAACACGACCTGCAAGTGGGTGACTTAATTGCTAGTTACAAACCAGACATTATTGGCCTTGCCAAATATATGCGAATCTTAAGCCCTGAGTTTGTTGGTCGTTTTGACGGTAAAATCATTAATATTCACCATTCATTTTTGCCTGCGTTTATTGGTGCAAAACCGTATCATCAAGCATTTGAACGTGGCGTTAAAATTATTGGAGCTACCGCGCATTTTGTTAATAATGAGCTTGATGAAGGGCCAATCATCATGCAAGACGTGACTCATGTAAATCATGCGAATACAGCTGAAATGATGGCTAAGATGGGCAAAGATGTCGAGAAAACAGTGTTTTGTAAGGCACTACAATTAGCGTCTGAGCACAAGCTGTTTATTAATGGTAATCGTACTGTGGTGTTTAGTTAAGCTCTTGGTTTGTGGAAATAGCATGCCAATGAAAATGAAGAGGCTGTTCGCCTCTTTATTTTTGTTATTATTAATGTGTACTTATTGTGCAGGTTCAATCGGTTCTAGTTGTAATTTTGCTGCAATCAATACCGCTTGCGTACGGTTATAAACGCCTAGTTTTCTGAAAATTGCAGTAATGTGGGCTTTTACTGTCGCTTCTGAAATATGAAGTTCGTAGGCAATTTGCTTATTCAGTAAACCTTCGTGTAGATATTGTAATACTTTGTACTGCTGGGGCGTTAACGACGCAACTTGCGCTGCGATCTCTTTATCTTCGCCTTCAACGGTCGCAACTTTGTCTTTTAGTTCGAGCGGTAACCACACGTCACCATCCAAAATTTGGTTAATTGCACTGGCAATATCATCCGATGATGATGATTTAGGAATAAACCCCATTGCGCCATAACTCATGACTTTTGAAACAATATGTATATCTTCACTGCCTGATACAACTGCAATTGGTAAGCTTGGGTAGTCTTCACGAATGCGAATTAAGCCGTATAAATCGCCGCTTCCTGGCATATGTAGGTCAAGTAGTAAGATGTCTAAATCTTCTTGTTCGCTAAGTACCTGCAAAGTGCTATCAAAACTATCTGATTCAAAAACGTCTAAATCATCAAACTTTGAACTTAATGCTCCTTTTAGTGCTTCACGAAATAACGGGTGGTCATCCGCTATTAAAAACTGACTCATGGTTCACTCCTAATAAATTCGGCTGCTATCTATCAAGTAGACAACAGCCGATATACTACGTTTAGAATCAACTTCTAATCAAGTTTTTAACGCAAATTTAACGATTTAATCGGTTCTCGATTAATTCATCAACAACGCCCGGATCTGCAAGTGTTGAGGTATCACCAAGTTGTTGATGCTCATTTGCAGCGATCTTACGTAAAATACGACGCATAATCTTGCCTGAGCGTGTTTTAGGTAGACCAGGTGACCATTGAATCATATCTGGCGATGCAATTGGGCTTAGCTCTTTACGCACCCAGTTACGCACCTCTTTGGTCAGTTCATCGCTAACAGTAACGCCTTCGTTTGGCGTAAGATATACATAAATACCTTGGCCTTTAATATCATGCGGGTAACCAACAACAGCAGCCTCTGCAACTGCGGCATGGGCAACTAACGCGCTTTCTATCTCTGCTGTACCTAGGCGATGTCCTGATACATTTAGCACGTCATCAACGCGACCTGTGATCCAGTAGTAACCGTCTTCATCACGACGACAACCGTCACCGGTAAAGTACACACCCGGATACGCTGAGAAATACGTTTGTTCAAAGCGCTCATGGTCGCCATAAACTGTACGAGCCTGTGATGGCCAGCTATCAAGAATAACTAAATTACCATCAGTCGCGCCCTCAAGTGTATTACCTTCGGCATCAAATAATGCTGGGGCGATACCAAAGAATGGACGCGTTGCAGAACCCGGTTTCATGTCAATCGCACCTGGTAATGGTGTGATCATGATGCCGCCGGTTTCAGTTTGCCACCAAGTGTCAACAATCGGACAATTACTCTTACCAATGCTTTCGTAATACCATGTCCATGCTTCTGGGTTAATTGGCTCACCAACAGAACCAAGAATACGTAAAGTATCGCGATTTGATGTGGCTGTAGGTTCATCGCCTTTAGCCATCAATGCACGAATTGCCGTAGGTGCAGTATATAAAATTGTTACACCATGCTTATCAACGACTTCACCCATACGGCCAGCTGTTGGGTAAGTAGGCACACCTTCAAACAATACTTGCGTACAACCGTTTACTAATGGCCCGTAAGCAATATAGCTATGGCCGGTGATCCAGCCTACATCAGCGCTACACCAAAAAACATCATCTTCTTTTAAATCAAATACGTATTCGTGGGTCATCGATGAATAAACTAAGTAACCACCGGTGGTATGAACCACGCCTTTTGGTTGCCCTGTAGAGCCCGACGTGTAAAGAATAAAGAGCGGGTCTTCTGCGTTCATAGGCTCTGGCGCGCACACTGCTGGTACATCAGCAACTAAGTCATGCCACCAAACATCATGTTCGTTCCACTGCACTTCCCCACTAGTAAGCTGATGCACGACGACGTGCTCGATTGTCGTCACTGATGGTTGTGAAACGGCTTCATCTACGTTTGCTTTAAGCGGTACGGTGTTACCTGCTCGGCGGCCTTCATCAGATGTAATAACTATTTTAGCGCCAGAATCTTTAATGCGATCAGCGATGGCTGAAGGTGAAAAGCCACCAAATACCACTGAATGAATTGCACCTAAGCGCGCACATGCTTGCATTGCGTAAACCGCTTGCGGTGACATTGGCATATATATAGCGATTCGATCGCCTTTTTGTACACCTAATTTTTTTAAGCCATTGGCAAACTTAGCAACTTCATCATGCAGTTGCTGATAAGAAATATGTTCGCTTTGTGAAGGGTCATCACCTTCCCAAATGAGTGCTGTTTTATCTGCTTTAGTCGCCAAATGGCGATCTATACAGTTATATGACGCATTTAGTTCGCCATCTTCATACCATTTAATACTGATATGGCCTTTATCAAAAGAAGTATTTTTTACTTTAGTGAAAGGTGTAGACCAATCAAGGCGTTTGCCGTGTTCACCCCAGAAGCTTTCTGGGTCATCAATAGATTGCTTGTAAAGTGTATTATATTTATCGTTATCAACTAATGCTGCATTCTTGATATGTGCAGGAACTGGATAGATACTTTGTGACATAGTCGTCTCCATTTTTAATTACTTGCCATCGGCCTACCCCAAGGATCACCCAGCATCGTAGGTGAAAGTATTAGACCTTAGTTGTAGAGCCTTTTAATTGTTTATATGTACCTAAAAAGATACTAAACTATCGCACTTTTTACACCATTAATACAGTGTGTTAATAATTTGTACTTTTTATGCTCTGTAATAATGCCACCTTAGTCTAATAGACCAATAGGTAATTGAGTAAAAAGCGTACTTAATCAAAAGTGGTATTACAAAAATGCAACAAGCAGCCTCGAATAGGACATTGACTATGACAACAAAAACAACAGCATTAAAAACCCTCACCGCGACAGCCGTTCTATGCGCACTATCAGCAAGCGCGCATGCTGCAACCATTGGTAATACTGATGTAACTTACGGTGGTTATGTAAAGCTAGATGCTATGTGGAGTGACTACTCATCAGGTGTACAAGCTGGCGGAAGCATTGGTCGTGACTTTTACGTACCAGGCACGACACCTGTGGGTGCTGATGTAGATAGTGATCCAGTATTTGATATGCATGCTCGCCAATCACGCTTTTTCTTTGGTACTGCAACAACGCTAGATGACGGTAAAGAAATAAAAACTAAAATTGAAATCGATTTTATTGCATCAGCTGCCGGCGGAAATGAGCGCGTGAGTAACTCATACGCCCCGCGTGTTCGCCAAGCATTTATTACTTATGATGGTTGGTTATTTGGCCAAACATGGTCAAACTTCCAGAACGTAGGGGCATTACCTGAAACACTCGATTTTGTAGGCCCAGCAGAGGGCACTGTATTTGTTCGTCAAGCTCAAGTTAAATACACAACGGGTAGCTGGTCTTTCTCTATAGAAAACCCTGAAACCACAGTAACAATGCAAGGTGGTTCAAGAGCGTCAATTGATGATGCATCTTTACCTGATTTTACAGCTCGCTATGCGCACAAGGCAAAATGGGGTGAGATTGTGGTTGCGGGGCTTGCACGTCAACTTAGCTACAAACAAAACGGCATTGACGCAGACGAAACATCATTTGGTGTAAGCGCCTCTGGTAAAGTTAATTTTGGTAAAAACAATCTTAAATTTATGCTTACCCAAGGCCAAGGTTTAGGGCGCTATATTGGTTTAAATGTTGCTAATAGTGCGGTACTTAATGGCGATGATCTCGATGCGATTGATTCAACATCTGGTTTTATTGCTTATCAACAGCAATGGAATAACCAATGGCGTTCAACATTCTTATACTCATTCTTCTCAGCCGATAATAACTCAGATTTACTAGCGATAACTGGCGACCCAACAAAAACAAGTCAAAGCTATAGCGCTAATATTCTTTATTCTCCAGTTAAAAAGCTAACATTTGGTGCTGAGTTAAAAGTTGCCGAACGCGAACTAGAAAGCGGCTCTGATGGTGATATGGAACGCTTACAATTTTCTGTTAAATATGCATTTTAATATTATTTATTTCCTGTTACTTCCTTTTAAGCGGCTTTAGCCGCTTTTTTATTGCCAACCATACCACTCTAACTATCCACTTAAACAGAACAGGTATTGCAAATCACTATCATTTAGATTAAATTACTCGATTCTTTGAACTATTTGGAACTTTACATGTCTGCCCCGCAATTTTTACGTTTATCTAAGTTAGCCGTACTAACCTCTTTAGCCCTCAGCAGTTACAGCCAAGCCACTGAAAATAAAGACAATGATGAGAATATTGAAAAAATCGCGGTGTATGGACAACACCACAAAAACTATATTACGGAAGATGCACAATCAGCGACCAAACTTGGCTTAACAATAAAAGAAACGCCGCAGTCTATTTCAGTGATCTCGCGCGCACTCATGGATGACTTCTCGCTTGATAATTTAAACGCAGTGTTAGAGAGTACACCTGGTGTAACCGTTGAACAAATAGAGACAGATCGTACGTATTTTAAAGCTCGTGGTTTTGAAATTACAAATTTTCAAATAAATGGTATGGGCTTGCCTCAAGATTTAGGTTCTATTCAAGGTACGCTTGATACATCAATTTTTGAAAGTATTGAGGTTGTTCGCGGTGCCAACGGTTTAATGACCGGTGCTGGTAATCCATCAGCAACTGTTAATATGGTGCTTAAAAAGCCGACTTATCAAACAAAAGTTAGCGCTTCAGCTTCTTATGGTTCGTGGAATAACAAACGTTTTGAGCTTGATGCCTCAACAGCCTTAGCGGATGACCATGCAGTACGCGTCGCATTCACTAAGCAAAAAACAGATTCATACCTAGATCGTTATGAACAAGATAAAACTATTTATTACCTAGCCTACGAAGGACAGCTAACCGATAGTACTCTTTTATCTGTTAACTACGTTAATCAAAAAAAGGATGCTGATAGTCCTCTATGGGGTGCGCTGCCACTTTATTACACTGACGGTACAGCAACAAATTATGACTCATCAACCAGCACTGCCGCTGATTGGTCATACTGGAACAATACCGCTGAACAAATATTTGTATCTATTGAGCAAAGTATTGCTGCTAGTTGGTTTATAAAAGCGAATTATGCCCATATAGAAAATGAGCAAGAGTCGGCTTTATTTTACGTATACGGCACACCAAATAAAGAAACTCAAACAGGTCTATCTGGCTTAGCAAGCAATTATAATTATAAAGATGAGCATGATATTTTTGATTTATATGCCACAGGTAAACTTGATTTATTCTCACGTGAGCATGATTTATCATTTGGCGTAAACCAAGCCGATATGAAAAAAACCGAATCATCGCTATATGATGCAAACCAGCAGCACCCTAATCCAGCACCTAGTATTGATCACTTAAATACTTGGGACGGATCAGCGCCAGTACCCACTTTAAATGCAGGCTTACGTGGTGGGGATGTAAAAAACAGACAACGCTCGGCTTATATATCAGCACGACTTAGTCTCACCGATTCATTTAACTTCTTAACAGGTATAAGCCAAGTTAACTGGCAAACTGATGGTATTTCTTATGGCGTAAATAAAGCGAAAGATAGTGAGCAAACAGTGCCTTACTTCGGTGCTGTTTATGACTTCAACGAGAGTATTTCTAGTTATGCTAGCTACACCGAAACTTTTGTGCCACAAACACAACGCGACATTAACGGTGACTACTTAGATCCAATTACAGGTAAAAGCAGTGAAGTTGGCCTAAAAGCTCAATTACTTGAAGATAATCTATTTATTACTTTGGCATACTTTGATGCCAAACAAGTAGGACTTGCTGTAGCTATTCCTAATTCATCGCCAGATGATACGCGCTTTTATGGCGCTGACGGCATTAATAGTGATGGGTTTGAAGTAGAGCTCAGCGGTAAATTGACTGACGATCTAAGTGCAAGCTTTAGCTACAGTGGCGTAAATATTGAAGGTGATGACTTAGTTAAAGATTACACCCCTGAGAATCAATTTAAGCTTGCTATTACTCATCAAGTACCAACGATTGAAGGTCTAACCTTTGGTTTAAATTACCGCTGGCAAGATGATACTAAGCGCGTACAAGTGCGTGATGCCAACAATAATGCACTCGTTACAACAAAGCAAGACGCTTATGGGCTACTAGATTTAATGGCCACTTACGAAATTACTGATAACGTAGGGGTCACTTTAAACATTAATAATGTTACCTCTGAAAAATACATTAACAGCCTATACTGGGCGCAAGGCTATTACGGTGCACCACGTAGTTACGCCATCTCTGTAAATTGGCAACTATAATGACTAACACGCTTTTTATTTATTAAAAAGCACTAGGGCGTGTTGACCTTTGTGGATTGAAATTTGTTCAACCTAGGGGCGATTTAATCGCGGCGCGAGGTTTGTAACCTAGTGGGCTAAGTAAAAACCGAGCAACAAAGAGTCAATCGCCCCTAGGAAGAACCCTTTGGGCAGCGCATGTTTGGCATTTATACTGCGTTATCGCCTATTTATGGGGAACAACCACACGACATAGGCTCTGCCTTGCCTAAATACCAAACATACTGCTGCAAAATCAATCACGAAAGGTCAACACGCCCTAGCTCATTACTCAAAAAGTAAAAATAAAAAACCGCTAAATAATTATATTTAGCGGTTTTTTAATATTAAGCGCGGGTCAAGTCGAGCTTATTGAGTCTGTTTAAAGCTCTGCATCATCAGCTAAAAGAGCATCTTCATCGTCAGGCTTAATGGTTGCTTTTAATAGCAATAAATCACGCAACTTACCTTCAATCTCATCTGAAATCTCAGGATTCTCTTTCAAAAACTTAATTGAGTTAGATTTACCTTGGCCAACTTTACTGCCATTGTAGCTGTACCATGCACCGGCTTTTTCAACCAATTTATGTTTAACGCCTAAATCAATAAGCTCGCCGTGTTTAGAGATACCTTGGCCGTACATAATAATAAACTCAGCCTGTTTAAATGGCGGTGCAACTTTATTTTTCACCACTTTAACACGGGTTTCGTTACCAACGACTTCATCGCCCTCTTTAACAGAACCAATACGACGAATATCTAAACGAACAGATGCGTAAAACTTAAGTGCATTACCACCTGTTGTTGTTTCAGGGTTGCCAAACATAACACCAATTTTCATACGAATTTGGTTTATGAAGATACATAACGTGTTTGAGCGTTTGATATTACCCGTTAGCTTACGTAATGCTTGTGACATTAAACGTGCTTGAAGACCCATGTGTGAGTCACCCATGTCACCTTCAATCTCAGCTTTTGGTGTTAGTGCAGCAACAGAATCGACAACGACTACATCGACAGCACTTGAGCGTACAAGCATGTCGCAAATTTCAAGTGCTTGCTCACCGGTATCTGGTTGTGAAACTAATAACTCATCAATATTAACGCCTAGTTTCTGTGCGTAAATTGGATCAAGAGCATGCTCAGCATCAACAAAGGCACATGTTTTACCTTCTTTTTGAGCTTCTGCGATAACTTGTAGTGTCAGCGTTGTTTTACCTGATGACTCAGGACCGTATATTTCAACAATACGCCCCATAGGTAAACCACCTATGCCTAACGCGATATCAATGCCTAGTGAGCCTGTTGATATTGCTTCAATGTCTAATGCCTTGTTATCACCCAATTTCATAATTGAGCCTTTACCAAATTGACGCTCAATTTGAGATAAAGCAGCGTCCAATGCTTTTTGTTTGTTATCGTTCATTTTACTCTCCAAATCCGGCTAATGCAGACAAGTATACTGTATGAAATCACAGTATCAAGCTTATTTTATAAATTTATCTTTTCAATAACACTTTTCAATGCATAAACAATAGCTTGCGACCTAACTTCGGCTCTGTCGCCCGCAAATATTTGTTGGCTAGAATACACTTTATTGCCAATTTTAATACAAAACCATACTAAACCGACCGGTTTGTCATTAGTGCCGCCACCTGGGCCTGCGACTCCTGATATAGCGACTGATATATCTGCATGTGCAGCTTTACTTGCACCTTCTGCCATTTGCAAAACAGTCTGCTCACTCACTGCACCATAGTGTGTTAATGTTTGTGCATTAACCCCCAGTAAATCTTGCTTTGCTTTATTGCTGTAAGTTACGAATGCACGGTCAATATACGCAGAGCTTCCGGGGGTATCTGTAAGCGCATAACTCACTCCGCCACCAGTACATGATTCAGCGGTAGTGATCCATAAGCATTTATCCGTTAAAATAGCACCTAATTGCGCAGCAAGTGTTTTAATCTCTTGATGTAATTCCATATTCAGCCTTTGGGTAAATACATGTCGTTTGATCTTTATGCACCACACACTATAAGTCAACAAACTCCGATGATGCAGCAGTATCTAAAAATAAAATCTGAGCATCGCGATATTCTAATGTTTTATCGGATGGGTGATTTTTATGAGCTGTTCTTTGATGACGCCAAACGTGCGGCTCAACTGCTTGATATTTCGCAAACTCATCGCGGTAAAGCTGGCGGTGATCCTATACCTATGGCCGGTGTACCTTACCACGCTGTTGAGAACTACCTTGCGCGATTAGTGCAGATGGGCGAATCGGTCGCTATTTGTGAACAAGTAGGCGATCCAGCCACTAGCAAAGGGCCTGTAGAACGAAAAGTTGTGCGAATAGTTACACCCGGCACTATTTCGGACGAAGCGCTATTACAAGAACGCCAAGATAATTTGCTCGCCAGTGTTTGGCAAAGCAAAAAAGGTGTATACGGTGTTGCTTATTTAGATATTAACTCTGGTGTGTTTAACATTGTTGAAGTAAATACCGACGAAGCATTTAGTTCAACCTTGCAACGTTTGGCGCCTGCAGAACTACTTTATAGTGAAGACTTTGCTAACTTTCATTTAATTGAGCATGTTAAAGGTGTGCGTCGTCGTCCTGAATGGGAATTCGATTTAGATACTGCACAACACTTATTATGCGATCAGTTCGGCACTAAGGATTTAGTTGGCTTTGGAGTTGATAAAGCCAAAGCGGCATTAGTTGCTGCCGGCTGCTTAATGCAATATGTAAAAGATACTCAGCGTATTACTTTACCGCATATTCGCGCCATTACTCTTGAGCATAATGAACACGCTGTTATTTTAGATGCTGCCACACGCAAAAACTTAGAGCTAACTGTTAACCTATCCGGTGGCTTTGAAAATACCCTAGCGCAAGTACTCGATAAAACCGCGACAGCCATGGGCTCACGGTTATTAAAACGTCGTATTCATACGCCAATTCGTTCTAAGCTTGAACTAAATGCACGTCTTAATGCGATTAGTGCCATTATCGATGCTCAGCTCTACTGTGAGCTGCATGATTCTTTAAAGCAAATAGGTGACATTGAACGTGTTATTGCGCGCCTTGCTTTGTGTACTGCCCGCCCACGCGATTTAACGCGCCTACGCAGCGCTCTACAAGCCCTTGCACCACTGCATGAGTTATTAACGGATGCCAGCGACCCGCGCATCACTCAAATCATCATGCAGTCACCTGAATTACCAGATTTACAACATTTGCTTGAGCAAGCCGTGATTGATAATCCACCGGTACTTATTCGTGATGGTGGCGTTATTGCCCCCGGTTATAATAGTGAGTTAGACGAGTGGCGCGCGTTAAGCCAAGGCGCAACCGATGTACTTGAACAACTGGAACTGCGTGAGCGTGAACGCACAGGGATCAGCACTCTTAAAATAGGGTATAACCGTGTTCATGGTTTCTTTATCGAAGTGAGCCGCGCCAACGCCCACCTAGTACCTGCTGATTATATTCGTCGCCAAACACTTAAAAATAATGAACGTTACATCATTCCAGAGCTTAAAGAGCACGAAGACAAAGTGCTAGGTAGCCAATCAAAAGCGCTCGCACTTGAAAAACAACTTTATGAACAATTATTTGAATTTATAGCTCCCCACATAGAGCAACTGCAAATGATGGCCGCCGCATTAGCTGATTTAGACGTGCTAAATAACCTCGCAGAGCGTGCTGTTACACTTAACTACGCCAAACCCGTACTATGCGACAATGACGATATAAGTATCAAGCAAGGCCGCCACCCTGTCGTAGAGCAAGTTATGAAAGACCCGTTTATAGCCAACCCTGTTGAACTCAATGCACAACGTAAAATGTTGATCATTACAGGGCCAAACATGGGTGGTAAATCAACTTACATGCGCCAAACTGCACTCATTGTTTTAATGGCGCACATTGGTAGTTTCGTCCCCGCTGACAGCGCACATATTGGTCATATTGATCGTATTTTCACACGTATTGGTGCCAGCGATGACCTTGCATCAGGACGCTCAACGTTTATGGTCGAAATGACCGAAACGGCGACTATTTTAAATAATGCAACAGCGCAATCATTGGTCTTAATGGACGAGATTGGACGAGGTACAAGTACCTACGATGGCTTATCTTTAGCGTATGCAACGGCTGATCATTTAGCATCAAAAATATCAGCCAAAACCTTATTTGCAACACATTACTTTGAGTTAACCGAATTAGCTGAGCAACAAGCTGGGCTCGTAAATGTTCACTTAGATGCGATTGAGCACAATGATACTATCGCGTTTATGCATACCGTGCTTGATGGCGCTGCCAGCAAAAGCTTTGGCTTACAAGTTGCTGCATTAGCTGGCGTACCGAAAGCTGTGATTAAGCAAGCTAAACAAAAGCTAAAGATGCTTGAGAATCATCAACCCGTTACCGCTGATCTTAATGTTCAGCAGGCATCGTTATTTGAAAGCGAGCCGAGTGAGGTAGAAACTCAGCTGGCTGAAATCGATTTAGATAACCTAAGCCCACGCCAAGCCCAAGACTTACTTTATAAGCTAAAAGCACTGCTTTAATATTCTGAAAGCAAAAAAAGCTGAAGAGTGACACCCTTCAGCTTTTTTAATTCTATTTACGTATGTAATAAAGCAGATTAATTAAATTGGTCAAATAAACTATCTGTACTTAAACCTTCATGCTGTAAAATATCTTTTAAACGGCGCAGCGCTTCAACTTGAATTTGTCTTACACGCTCACGTGTTAAACCAATCTCACGACCTACATCTTCAAGGGTTGATGGTTCATAACCTAACAGGCCAAAACGACGAGCAAGTACTTCGCGTTGCTTGGGGTTTAACTCACCAAGCCAATCTACAATATGCTTATTAATATCGTTATTCTGTACTTCGCCTTCTGGACCAAAGCCTTTCTCATCAGCAATAATATCCAGTAAAGCAGTATCGTTCTCACCACCAATCGGGGTGTCTACTGAGGTGATTTTTTCATTTAAACGCAGCATTTTTGTTACGTCTTCAACAGGTCTATCTAAGCACTCAGCGATTTCTTCCGCTGTTGGCTCATGATCTAGCTTTTGCGTTAATTCACGTGCGGTGCGTAAATATACATTAAGTTCTTTAACAACATGGATAGGCAAACGGATGGTACGAGTTTGATTCATAATAGCGCGTTCAATCGTTTGACGGATCCACCACGTTGCGTAAGTTGAAAATCTAAATCCACGTTCAGGATCAAATTTCTCTACCGCGCGGATTAAACCTAAATTACCTTCTTCAATAAGGTCAAGTAACGCAAGACCACGATTATTATAACGGCGGGCAATTTTAACAACTAAACGTAGATTACTTTCGATCATACGTTTACGAGAAGCTTCGCAGCCTTTTAACGCTTTACGGGCAAAAAACACTTCTTCTTCAGCACTCAGTAAAGGTGAAAAACCTATCTCGCCTAAATATAGTTGGGTTGCATCTAAGTTTTTAGTTACTTCCTCTTTAGCAAATATTTCATCTTCGCTATCAACTTCTTCCAATAATGCTTTATTTGGTTCTTCAACCGCTACATCATCGAATTTATCATCAATTACGTCTTTTGATTTTTCTACTTTTGCTGTGTTACCCATGAGCGTACCCTCAAGCAAATAAGTGATTTATTGACCACTTATATATATTCCCGATAGCTAAGGCAGGTACTTTGCAGGGTTGACTGCTTGACCCCGAAAACGAATCTCAAAACGTAGAGCCGTTACTTCTGAGTCAGAGTTACCGACTTCTGCAATTTTCTGTCCTGCTTTCACATCCTGTTTTTCTTTAACTAGCAGTTTTGAATTATGTGCATAAGCACTTAGATAATCATCATTGTGTTTCAATATGATTAAATTACCGTAACCTCTTAGCGCATTCCCCGCATAAACAACCGTTCCTTTGGCTGCGGCTAAAACAGGCGAACCTTTTTTATTAGCAATTTGTAACCCTTTAAAACCATTTTCCTTAGTAGAAAAACGCTGAGTTACTTTTCCTTTAGCTGGCCAAGACCAATGTACCCTTTTATCGTACATGCTATTGGAATTGCTAACTTTTTTACTAGTCTGTTTTTGAACATACTCTCGTTGTTTTGGCTGATCAAGCTCTTTCTTTAATTTTTTGTTATTTTTTTGTGTTTCTTTTGTAGACTTTTTACTCGAACTCGTATATTTTTTCTGCTTTTTCTTTTTTGCTGATGGTTTTTTAAACGTTATTATTTGCCCCGGTTGAATAATGTAAGGGGCTGGAATACGGTTGTTTTTCGCTAGGGTTCTAAAATCTTGTTTAGCACTAAACGCGATTGAATATAATGTATCACCTTTTTCGACTGTATAGCGATCACCTGTGATATTAACCTTGCTTGTATAAGGTTTTACATTTGTATTTAAACTGCTTACAGGGGCTGGCGCTTGGCGGGATGAGCAAGCACTGAGCAAAACACTTGTAAATAAAGTAACATAGAGAATTTGTCGTTTATTCATAGCGTTTTGCCCTTAATTACCAAAAAGTGATTTTTCAATGCTTAGCGTAGTAAAATGTACGCTATCGCAACTAAAACCACGAGTCCCCAGCCAAGTACTTCAACATATTGACGTAATTTCTGCTCCATTTTAACTCCACCCCATTTCATTAAAGCAGAAACTAAAAAGAAGCGTGCGCCACGACCTACCGCCGACGCCAATAAAAATGGCAAAAACGCCATATGCAATAAACCAGCGCCAATAGTAAACACTTTATAGGGGATAGGAGAAAACCCAGCTAAAAATACAACCCAAACTCCGTAATTTTTAAACCACTCTAAAGCAACGTTAAATTTATCTTGCCATCCCATTTGCGCAATAAGCGGTTCAACAACAGGCTCAAATAACCAAAAACCAAGTAAATAGCCAAATACCCCACCAATAACTGAAGCTATAGTAGTCAGTGTAGCAAAACGCCACGCTTTGCTTGGTTGAGCAAGCGACATAGGCGCAAGCATTACATCAGGCGGTATAGGAAAAATAACTGATTCAGCAAAACTCATCCCTGCTAAATAACGCTCTGCGTGGCGATGTTTTGCCCACACTAATGCCATATCGTATAACTTAGTAAACAATTTCAAAGTAGCTTCCTATTCAATATCGCCAGGTATAAGAGGTACAAACCTCACTGGCGCAATTACATGTTGAGTAAATTTTTCGCCTTCACGCACAACCATCACTAGTTGCTGATCTTCATTACCAATAGGGGCAATCATCACACCGCCATCAGCAAGTTGATCCAATAGTGCTTGTGGCACGTGTGACGCTGCCGCAGTCACAATTATTCCTGCAAAAGGTGCTTGCGACTCCCATCCTTGCCAACCATCACCATGTTTCATGGTAACGTTATATAAATCAAGGTTCTGTAAGCGACGTTTGGCTTGCCATTGCAGCGCTTTTATACGTTCTACTGAAAATACCTTGGTAAAGGTTTTAGCCAGTATTGCTGTTTGATAACCAGAGCCCGTACCTATTTCAAGAACTTTATCACGCACACCGGCTAAACGCAGCAATTCTGTCATACGTGCAACGATATAAGGCTGTGAAATTGTTTGCCCCTGACCTATAGGCAATGCTGTATTTTGATAGGCTTTATGCTTGAGTACATCGTCAATAAATACGTGACGTGGAACATCTGCAATAGCGGCCAATACGTCTTTATCTTCAACACCTTCGCGCTGTAATAACTCAGCGAGCCCATGTGCACTGCGTGTATAATTAGCTAGCACCGTTGATCTCCATTGTTTTGAGCCAATCACCTACCGCTGCTAAACTATCTTTTGCGGTCATATCTACACTTAAAGGTGTGACTGATGCGTAACCATTATTGATAGCAAAAAAGTCGGTGCCAACTCCAGCATCACTTTCGGCCCCTAACACACCATACCAATAGATATCGCGTCCCCAAGGGTCTTGTTGCTTGGTCATAGTTTCAGCTTTGTGGCGTGCGCCTAAGCGCGTTACCTGCACACCTTTTAGTTCACTTAATGGTATATCGGGCACATTAATATTAATGATCTGATCTTTAGGAAGGGGGTGCGATGCAAGCTCTTTAATTATACTGACCGTAACTGCCGCTGCCGTTTCAAAATGGTTGCCCTCTTTAGAGCATAATGAGACTGCCACCGCAGGCAAACCTAAATGACGCCCTTCAGTTGCCGCCGCAACAGTGCCTGAATACAAGGTATCGTCGCCTAAATTAGCACCATGGTTTATACCTGCAACAACCAAATCAGGTTTTTCATCAAGTAGTTCATTAACCCCTAAATGCACACAGTCGGTAGGAGTTCCATTGACAGAAATAAACCCATTTTCTAGTGCTGTTGCACGTAATGGGTTCATCAACGTTAATGAGTTACTTGCTCCACTGCAATTACGGTCAGGCGCAACAAGTGTCACATCGGCAATTTGTGACAGCGCATGATAAAGCACCGCAATCCCTTTAGCATTTACGCCATCATCATTACTTAGCAGAATTTTCATTGGAAGCGTCCTTCTCTTTATGTACGCGTGGACTGGCGTCTGTGTAATCCACCAGCTCACGTAATAATGCCGTTGCAAAAGTCCCTTTTGGTAAACCAAAGCTCAATTTAATGGTGGTTTCATCAACCGTTTCAACCGCTAAATCTTGTGGTATCAAACGCAGCATTCTGCGTTCGTTTTTAAGCCCTAATTCACCTAGCCCTTCGCACCACTCTTTATATGGTTCTAGCCATATTTTTTCTTGTTCAGTAAGGCCTTTTTCGCTAGTGCCTACCAGAGGCGCTGACATCATAATATCGCCTGAGGCGAGCCTTGCTATGTTTTCATCACTGATTGCATCTTCAAAAAAAGCATTGCTACCACTGAGCATAAATACTTCGCGGTGCATGGTTTTAGCCAAACCATGTTCAGCGACTCGCAGGTTCACTATTTGATTAAACACATACGAGCGCGCTGCAGAGATTATTAAACCACGCAGTTTTTTGTCACGGATACGCTCACCGGCAAACATTTTTTTAGCCATCACTAGGTTATGACCGTCGTGACCAAAACGTTGTTCACCGAAGTAATTGGGCACACCAGCACGTACTGCATTTATTCGACAAAGAATATCAAGCGGCTGAGTCACATTACGCAAGGTTATAGTAAATTTGTTACCTTTGTGACAACCAGTGCGAAGTTTACGGTTATGGCGTTGCTGAGAAATAATAAACAGTGATTCACTATTGAGCTCTGTAAAATCAATGTCTTTTTTAATAGGCACTGGCACGCTAAACCATTGGCTACAAACACCATGGCGATCTTTCATACCTGCGTAACTTACATCGCGCGGTGAAATACCGGCTTTTTGAGCAAGCAATTTGGCAACATATTGGGTGTTTTCGCCTTTTTTAACCACTTGCAAACACACATGCTCACCGCTACCCGTAAACTCTATACCTAAGTCTTCATCAACCATAAAGTCTTCAGCAGTGGTTTTAAAATCAGCTTTTGATAATGGCGCGCCATATAGATAATTTAATTCACTCATAACAGCTCTTTGCTCATGATCACGACGGCGTGACTCGATATACCTTCTTTACGCCCTTCAAAACCTAGCTTTTCCGTGGTCGTTGCTTTTACGTTTACTTGACTAAGCTCTGCGTTTAAATCTGTGGCTAAGTTTGTTCGCATAGCTTGAATATGCGGCAACATTTTTGGTGCTTGCGCAACAATGGTTACGTCTGCATTACCAAGTACATAACCTTGCTGCTTAGCTAAGTCGACAACATGGCGCAGTAAAATCCGGCTATCGATATTTTCATATTCACTGGCTGTATCCGGAAAGTGCTTACCGATATCGCCCATCGCCAACGATCCTAAAATAGCATCGCACAATGCGTGGATCGCAACATCACCATCGGAATGAGCAAGAAAACCCTGTGGATACTCTATCTTTTCACCACAAATTGTTAACGGGCCTTCGCCACCAAACTTATGGACATCAAAGCCATGGCCAATTCTAATCATGATGCTTTCTCACTGTGTTGTTTTTGGAGTAAAAAATGGGCTAAATCTAAATCTTCAGGCGTGGTAATTTTAATGTTATCGCTTCGTCCAGCGATAAGTTTGACAGGCTTATTGGCCCACTCAATAGCTGATGCTTCATCGGTGATAGTTACACCTTGTTGTAATGCGCCCTCTAATGCCGCTTTTAGTTCGTGATATTTAAAAAGTTGAGGAGTCAATGCTTGCCATAAATCATCGCGCGGAACAGTCTGTTCACTGTGAGTATTACCGCGCTTAATGGTGTCTTTTACTTTACTGGCTAAAATCCCGCCTTCATTTGCATGCGTACATTGCGCGATGAGGTTTTCAATGTCATCAATAGCAACGAGTGGCCTTGCGGCATCATGCACCAATACCCAGTCTGGGGGGTTATCTGACAAAGCCAATAAACCATTGAGCACTGAATCAGCGCGCTCTTTACCGCCCACAGTCCTAATAATTTTGACATCAATAAACCCTATATTTTGATAAAAAGGGTCATTGTCACTCACCGCAACAACTATTTTACTTAACTGCGTAAGCTGCGCTAATTTCGCCAGTGTGTGCTCTAAAATCGTTTTCCCTGCCAAAATAATGTATTGCTTTGGCATACTATGCTGCATACGACTTCCCACCCCTGCGGCTGGAACAATGGCAGCGATTGTTTGATTATTTTTCATTATATTGCTGGCTCGGTAAAACACGTATAAATGTCTCTGCGGGTTTAATCATCCCAAGTTCATTACGGGCACGTTCTTCGACCCCTTCTTGACCAAGCTTTAAATCTTCAATATCAGCTTTGAGCACTTTATTACGTTTAATAAGCTTGGCATTAGTATCTTGGTGAGAAATTACCGCATTTTTTAAGCGACTATAATCTTGTAAGCCATTATGACCAAACCATAAACGATACTGCACAAACAGTGCTAAACACAGCAAAGTAAATTGAAATAGTCGCATTAAACACTCCTTGATTATCTTTACCAGTACAAATTTAATGCGATTGAGGCAACTGGTATTATATTTTTTTAACGTGAACATACGGGCGTTTTAAATTACGCCAATTGATATTGCCAGCAAGCAGCATTTCTCTCAGTGATAGAGTTCGCGGTGTACAACGTTTAGCAAAATGCCATTGGTGACCACAACATGCAGCAGCCATTGTGGCTTTGCTGGGCTTAAGTAACACAACAGCTAACCCATCAAGTGAGCGCCCTGCGCAATCAAACCAACCGTGCTCATTACAATGCAGTTTATTGTCGCTTACTTGGTCGATGCTGTCTATTGCAACACGAGTATGATTATCGTTATTAACCAATAACGGCACTATTAAACCCGTTTTTTTATCTGTTTGATAAAAAGTACCATTCTTTTTTTCGTCGGGCGGGTGCGCTGTTTGTTTCTCAAGCCAGCAGCCATTTTGTGGATCTAATTGAAAAGGCACTTGGCCATTTACGATATGTGTCGCTGCGCATTCAACATAATAAGGCAGGCTTTTTAGTGTTTTTCGTAAGCGCGATTCATTGAGCTCATGCGTAAGCCGATTTATTTCTCGCGCATAAAAAGCGTTACACAGCTGTGCATAAAGCACACGCTGCGCATCTGATTGCCAAATATCACCTTGTTGATGGAGATCACTTGCAGCCAACACTTATACTCAAAAACGTTTAGTTAACTATTTTATAGCACAGTACTGACCGCATTTTAAGCTATTTACTTCGCTTGTGGCTTTGCGCCTAGTTTAGCGTCACCCGTTTCTAAAAATTGAACAACCTCGTCGCGCTTTTTGCCTAATAGCAAACTACCATCAGCTAAAAACATAAAGTTTTGCCAATTGCGCTTAAATACATCAAAACTGGTTTCGATAATATTATCGCGGGCAATACAAAAATACACCGTGGTATTTGCTTGCCAGCCTAAGTGATCAAGAATGTCTTGAGGGAGTTGATCTGCGCCTTCTTCCCATGCAGCTTCCCAATGGATAGTTTGCGTAAAGTTTTCTTCGTTGCCACACCAATCTGTTTTTTCAAAAAAATCGGGATGATCATGCTCGCGACTCACCATTGTACTCCATAAAACCGCAGCGCGCTCATGGCTCATTGGTTTTATTAAAGCAAGATCTTGCTCATTAACAGGGGCATCTTTATGGCGAAAAACCCACGCTTTTTTGTAATCATCTAACGGTATATAGTTCATAATAGTAGCAAATTAGTTAGCATTAAAAGTGCAAGCGCAAATTATACAAGAGATCAAAACATGACTACAGCAATAAAACCACATTCCCTCAAATCAGGCATATATCAACACTACAAAGGCCCTAAGTACAAAGTATTTTATGCTGCCACTCATAGCGAAACGCACGAGCAGCTTGTTATTTATCAAGCCCTTTACGGCGAGTTTGGCATGTGGGCACGCCCACTGAGTATGTTTTTAGAGACCGTAGAAATAGACGGCCAAACCATCCCCCGCTTTGCTTATCTTGGCGAGGCCACTTAGATATGGCATCATGGCTAACATTATTACTGCTCAGACCAGACAGGTATTACCGTGCAATTTCATTCTACAGATAACTACATAGCAAGTAATTCGTTAAAACAAGCTGTTAATGCGGCTATTTTGCTTGAAAAGCCACTCCTTATAAAAGGCGAACCCGGTACAGGTAAAACCATGCTGGCTGAAGAACTCGCTAAAAGTTTAGATACCACGCTTATTCAATGGCATATAAAATCGACCACCAAAGCACAACAAGGTCTGTATGAGTATGATGCGGTATCGCGCCTACGCGACAGTCAATTAGGCGATGAGCGCGTTCATGATATTGGTAACTACATTGTTAAAGGTAAATTGTGGCAGGCATTTACTTATGGTGAAGAACATAACAAACGCCCGGTATTATTAATTGATGAAATAGATAAAGCCGACATCGAGTTCCCTAACGACTTATTATTAGAGCTCGATAAAATGGAGTTTCATGTTTATGAAACCGGTGAACGTGTAGTCGCTAAGCTACGCCCTATTGTGATCATCACATCAAATAACGAAAAAGAACTACCAGATGCCTTCTTACGTCGTTGTTTTTTCCACTACATTGATTTTCCATCGAGCGATGAAATGCAACAAATTGTTGATGTACACCACCCGTATGTTAAACAAGATTTAGTACGCCAAGCGCTGGAAGTATTTTTTGGCTTACGTGAAGTCAACGGCATTAAGAAAAAGCCATCTACCAGCGAACTACTTGATTGGCTTAAACTTTTAATGGCCGAAGACATCGACGCAAAAACGCTGCACGACAAAAGCCAAAAAGGCGGCTTAATGCCAATGTTTGGTGCGCTTTTAAAAAATGAACAAGATATTAGCTTAATTGAAAAACTTGCTTTTATGAGTCGCCGCTAAGATGTTGATTGCGTTTTTCTTCAAACTACGGGAATACCGCTTACCAGTGAGTTTGCGTGAGCTACTTGACTTGATCAACGCGCTAAAAAAAGGCGCGGTATTTGCCGACATTGACGGTTTTTATTATTTAGCCCGCACTATTATGGTTAAAGACGAAACCCATTTTGATCGCTTTGATAAAGCCTTTAGCGATTATTTTACTGGTATTGCCGATCTCGATTTATTAGAAAGTCTAAAGCAACAGCATGACTTACCTAATGATTGGCTGCGTAAAGAGTTTGAAAAACACCTGACGGATGAAGAAAAAGCGCAACTCAAAACGATGGGTGGTCTTGATGAACTCATGAAAACCCTCAAAGAGCGCCTAGAAGAACAACAAAAACGCCACGCTGGTGGCAATAAGTGGGTGGGCACAGGCGGTACATCGCCCTTTGGCGCCTATGGCTACAACCCTGAGGGCGTGCGCATAGGCCAAGACGGCAACCGTAACCGCCGCGCTGTAAAAGTGTGGGATAAACGCGAATACCGTAATTTAGACTCTGACCGTGAAATAGGCTCGCGCACCATTAAACTCGCTCTTAAAAAACTACGTAAATTTGCTCGCACAGGCGCAAGTGATACGCTTGATTTAAATGAGACCATTCGCGCCACAGCTAAGCAAGGCGGCATGCTTGATGTAAAAATGGCACCAGAGCGTCATAATGCAGTAAAAGTATTAATGCTGTTTGATATTGGCGGCTCAATGGATGATTACATTCACACCTGCGAAGAGCTATTTAGCGCCGCCCACAGCGAGTTTAAACACTTAGAGTTTTACTACTTTCATAACTGCTTATACGAACACGTTTGGCAGGATAACCAACGCCGCCATTCAAACGTTATCGACACCATGACGCTGATCAACAAGTTCACCAGCGACTATAAAGTGATATTTGTGGGGGATGCCACTATGGGCCCGTATGAAATAGCCTACCCCGGCGGCTCAGTTGAGCACTACAACGAAGAACCCGGCAGTGCATGGTTAAACCGTATCACCGATCACTTTGATAAAGTCGCGTGGCTCAACCCGCAACCCGTTGAACACTGGCGTTACTATCAATCAATTGATTTTATAAAACAGTTGATGGATAACCGTATGTACCCACTGAGTTTAGATGGGATAAGTAATGCGATAAGGGAGTTGAGTTAAACGCTTTAAGTGCTCTTTGCGAGGAAGGTATACAAGTTTTATTTTCATTAGCAGCAAAGTATCAAGCGTTAAATTAGCCACTTTTTATAAAAGTAAGAAGCAAGCAATAATTGAGACAGCTATTTTAGGCATAGCCACTGGACAGTGCTTGCTATTTATATACGGCGTTATCCCCTATTTATGGGGAATAACTCCACTATATAAGCTCTGCTTTGCCTAACAACCAAACATACGCAACCTCGAAAGAGAAATAACGCGGCATTAAGATGTTGTTACTTCTACAACAAAAATTAATAAGCCTTCCACAGCACTTTCCCAAAAGCTCATGTTAGCTCTTTGTTTTTTATAATGCTCGTCAAGGCATTCTTGGTATAATTCATCCGCAGATTTTTGCCCATTATTATCTGCTGTATTCGCTATCTCAATACAATGACTTGTATCAACTGGCTCCGTTGTTTCACAACCAGAAATAAAAAGGCTGATCACCAATACTAAAATAAATTTTTTCACTTAAATCCTTTTGCTATTCGAAAATAAAAATTACCGAACACTTCATTACTAGGCTAAAAATTGTCGGTTAAAATAAGCGAAGAAGGAACAAAAAACAACTGTCTTTGTCCCTATTTAAATGTTTTTATCTTCGCTAATAATTAAATGAAGTTAAGGCATAAACCTAACGACTCATCTTTAAACACACACGCCTAGAAATTTAAGCTTTAGCATTACGGTTAAAACAGTTTCCAAACCACAAAGGCAACTGCAAAGCTCACCAAATAAATTAAGCCAACCCAGCTCAGCGCTCTGACTAAAATTGAGTGTTCAATACTTGACTCTGATCGCACTAAACTAAAGTTTAGCCACGCAAATACCGGGGTGGTGATAAACGCGAGTGTCATGGCAAAGGTAAGCATGGGGCCGAGGGCTGATTTAAAAAATAAGATCACCGCCATGCCAGCGAGAGCTTGTATTATCAGCCATATTTTTAAGCTATGCTTGCTTTGCTTGAAGCCAAGTAGCTTGTGAGATTCGTTCAACGTACGTGCGTAGCCGTCTAGCACTGTTAGTGTCGTGCCAAACATACATAAAAAGGCAATAACCGATACAAGCGGACGCGCCCATTCGCCGATAGTAAGCGCGTACATATCAATAAGCTGTTTTGCAAATGCCACACCACCTAACTCTATATTCGCGCTTTGACCATATTGCACTAATACGCCCAATGAGAAAAACACCAGCGCAAGCCCAGCGGTTAGCCAATAACCTACATTAAAATCAAACAAGCCCTGTGTTCGTGTTACCGTTTGTTGACTTTGCTTTTCTTTAAGCCAAAGTGAGCTTAGTGCTGAAATTTCAATCGGTGCTGGCATCCAGCCCATTAACGCAACCATAAAACCAAGCATGGCAAGTTCATAAGGCGATGGCCCTACATAATCAACAGGTGCTACTATTCCATGGTTCATAGCGCCATTACTAAATGCGATAACTAATGCACTCACGGTTGCCAATGTTAACAGCGCCATAATCGCTTTAGCTGCGTTATCTAATGCTTTAAAATGACCAAGTAATAACATAACTAAGCACACAGCTAAAATTAACCAACATAGTAATGTTACCGATACACTTACAGGCAACGCATAATGCAGTAAGCTTGCGGTTAACAGTAAAACCCCAGCAGTATTAACCACCGCAGCAATAATATTTAAGCCGATAAAACTATAAAAAAACCATGGGCCTTTACTTTTATACCCTTCAACGAGGCTTTTTTTAGTTGCTAGAGTGTACTCAATACCAAAACGAAAAAATGGATACTTAAGCACATTTACAACAACAATTAGCCAAAATAGCTGCCAGCCAAAAATAGCGCCAGCTTGGGTTGATGCAACAAGGTGAGAGCCACCAATAGCGGCCGTGGCCATTAAAATACCTGGGCCTAAAGCACTTAAACGAACTTTCCAATTTGTGCGGGTTGATTGCATTGATATGCTTAATATTTATTATTAGTAATAAATAAGTTACAGCGTTTTATTTAAAAATGGAAGGTGCACAAGTGGCGATAAAAAATGCAGAAATAAAAAAAGAGCCTTTAGGCTCTTTTTGTAACTGTACTTACGTTTAATATTTAACGTAGGTCCATTTCTTGAATAATTTCGTGTGCAATTTCAGGTGTCGTGCTCACTGGTTTTTCATGTAAGTTGGCTTTGATTTGCCCTTTTCGATGTTTTAGTGCCGCATCGAGTTTTTTAGCTGCGTTTGAAATAGCTGGGTAAAGAACTTCGTTCTCACCTTTAACCGATAAACGCGCGCCTTCATAAATTGTGCTAATTTCAGCTTGAAGCTTATGGTGCTCTTTTGAAAGAATTATATCTAGTGCGATCAGAGATGGAAAATGACTCGCAATTTTTGAAAATTTTTCGTTGATGTGCTCTCTAATAGAGTCAGTAACGTCAACATGGTGACCAGAAAGATTAATTTTCATAGGGTATCCTTTTTTATGTTACCTCATAACTAGTATTGGGGGCTATTTAGATTAACACAAGGCAGAAAACCACAAATATGACATTTATTTGTTATTCATTGTGATTAAGCTTAATTACTGCACATTAAGTATGCAAAAACCCACGCAACGTGGGCTTTTGGGCTTAATCATTAATATTGAAGATTAAGTATACGAGCAACAGTAATCGGCAAAATCGGTTACTTTTACTTGAAATGTAACGTCGGCATCAACGTTAAATGATTCACCTGCTTGCATAGTTTGCCATTCGCTCTCGCCTGGCAGTAGAACACTCCATTGCCCACCATTGAGTTCCATAAGCTCTTTTTTACTGGTCGCAAATTCAAATTCACCCGCTTGCATAAAGCCTAATGTTTTAGTGCTACCATCAGCAAAAACCACCGTACGGCTTGAAACTTTACCATCAAAATACACATTGGCTTTTTTGATCACACTTACATTATCAAACTGAGACATCCTCACTCCTGTTTTATTTATAATATTTAATTACATTCACAGTGCCTGATACCCTATGTGCTTGCAAGTGTAGTGATGTGAAAAATACTCATGGGCTTCAGGCTTACATTGTAGGTCGTGCTTTAGCGCGTCAAGTAGTTAAGGGTTTAATAAATGATTTAATCACCGATTATGCACCATTGGTAGATAGTGGCAACACCTCAAACACCAGCAGCGTTTACACTGACCGAGTGCTTTGATTTGTTTGACTTATTTGCTCCATAAGCGGTAATTTAATAAACGAAAGTGTCTTGTAACAAAATTTATATACCACGCCTTCTTTCTCGACAAAAGAGGAACCCTTTTCAGTAAACTCAATTAATGCAGACAAGCCAAATAATTTAATAAAGCATACGTTATGAAAAAACAAAATCCAATGATGTTCATCATCGAAGAATACATTGTAAGATTGCTTTTCAGCTGGAAATTGCCAATATATTGTTTTATCAGGTTCTTGATTTTTTATAACCAAGCGAAGTTTATTTGCGATTGGATCATTGATATATTTTTCGTCGAAGTGGTATATCGCAAGTTCGTACGCAATTTTTGTGTAAAGCATTACTTGAGAAATAAAATCTAGAGAGATCTTACCTGCTATTTGAGGACTTTCTTTTTTCTTATGTCCTTTCTCTGCATTTTCGATTAGTTCACTTACTAGCTTAGATAACTTTTCTTTGTTTACTTCTTTTCCCTCAGTTTTAAAATGTCTCGATAACTTCTTTTCTAAATATTTTTCGGCTTTAGTCAGGTCGGATTTGTCAATTGACATTAATATTTCGACGCCACTTCCAGTGTTATTAATTTTGATATCTGGAATGAGATACAGGTCTCCTGTTTGGAATAATCTGAAATTTCCCAATATCAACATCCTCATAGACTCCAGAAAATGGTGTTGATAAATTCCCCTGTTTACCTTCGATATTATGAAGAAAACGAGGAAGTTTATAGAAAAGGCTGTTAGCTAATTTTCCTTCAAACCCCGATCCCATTTTACTATTACAAACTTTACAAACATTCTTTACTTTGAGTGTGCATATTCTCCCCAGCTTTGATCACCCAATGGCGTTAACTTTGATCACTTACTTTCATTAAGCTTTGATCACGAAAATCACTCGATAATGATCACTTTTGTGTTCTTAATGATTTTGCCGATCAAAGCTTAATGCCACTCGTTACCGAGTTCACGTTTTATCATTTTTGTAGGTATGTTAAACCGTTATCTAAATCGTTTGATGAGGATAACAATAATGTCAACAAGACCTATATCTATGAGTAAAT
>NZ_LHPH01000016.1:0-114740 GCF_001298125.1 Pseudoalteromonas porphyrae
GGCTATGTTGTAGTTGAGTGTGGGTATTAAAAATTCATATCATAATGCCTCTTTTATCCATGTTTGATCTGAATACTCAGTGTTATCTTCCATAAACCTAAACCAGCTTAAATAATTCTCAATGTAGTCTGTACCAATGCCATTAAAACGTCTTAACCATGCCTTCCAGCGCATCATATAATTATTAAGTGTTTGGATATGGTAAATACCTTCTACCACTCTTTGGTTATCCAAGCCAATCAAGCGTTTATGGTCAATATCGAGTTCTTTAGCAATACCTTTATACGATAAGTTTCCATCAGTACAAAGCACWGAGCCTGATGATAATAAAGGCTTCAATTGTGCTTGAATATTTTCTTTTGTATTTCGCTCTAAAACCTTGTGAGATATAGCACCACTACGATCAAGAGCAATGAAAATAGGAACTTTTTCGATTTTTCCACCACCACGTTTACGGGACTTACGGTTAATAACCCTCTTACCTTTAAAAGATTCTGGTAAAGATGTTTCATCAGCTTCAATAACACCCGTTAGTACTGAAGGATTAAAGCTGGCAGGGGCTTTAATAAACATATGTCTCCAACGAAATGACGTTCTAAGTGTTATATTCAAAGCTTTAGCTGATTTTCTAAGGGATACGCCTTCCCACATCAATTTGGTATATTCGATCCACTTCTCAGCCTTTTTCATTCGGTAAAGTGGTGAGTCTGCAAGTGCATTAAATGTTTTGTTGCATGATTTACACTTAAAGCGCTGAATTCCTTGCTTTGTCATTCCCCAACGATTTAGATTATGTGAATCACAATGGGGAGCGTAATTTAAGTTGGTAATGTGATGTAGTATATTTTGAAACTGCTTGGAAGCCATGTTGCACCTACCGTTATTAGGTTTCAGTATATTAAATATAGTTCACCAACACTGAAATACAACATAGCCCCATACATACAGTTATTTATTTTTGAGATTTACCCTATGAAGTCACCTTTTTTAACTATGATTTCGGAACAAATGTATTTAAAGCGCTATGCTAAAATTGGATAAATAAACTAGACAGCCACTTTAATTGAGCAAATAAAACTGCGCTACTAAGTTTACTATTTTGGGCTAAAAACTTATCTCTTTTTATATCATAACCCGCACATCGTTCATTAAGCGAGCGCCTATCACTGTTAAACCTAAATTACGCGCATAAAAATAACCGCATAATTGCAGTTCTAACTTTTTTACTGGGGACTTTTAACTTTATGCCAGCAGCTTTTCGCTGTTGCTGACGTTGCTACGCCGTTTTCTGTTCAAGTGTTCACAGTAACTCTTTTATGAGGTCGTCCTACCCACTGCGCCATGAAATACGCGAGTAAATTCCGTGCTCAGTTTTCTGGTGAAATATTGACTCTTTCTAGTAAAGGTAAATGTGTACTTTCAATATACCCGCGCTTGCCTTCTCGTATACAACGCCCTGTTAATTCATGACCTCGAAAAATAATCTGGTTAATAGGATCTCCACATACCCATCATACGCGTTTGGTTTATAGACATTGCAATAGTGGACATATACTAATTACGCCCTAGTCATTGTCTCGTTTTTTCATTTCAGTGACGATCATTTCTATCATTTGTCGCTTTATAGCCGCTTGCTCAGTTTGCATTTCGCCCAACTGCTTTACCAATAAGTCTATTTGCGCTTGCTGTTGGCTATTTTTATATTTTTTAGCGCCAATGTGCTCTACTTCAACAGTAAGGCTTTGCTCTAATGAGCTTACCTGTACGTCTGTAAATTGGGCTTGTGAGCTTTCAAGTTGTAAGTGGCGCTGAATGGGGTTTTGGTTTAATTTATTAATTTGTTCTTGGAGCACAGTAATTTTTTGGGCGAAATTTTCATAGATTTTTTCGAGATTTTTATATTGCTCACCAAAGCTAACATCGTCATCGCTATACTCTTGCGCTTTATCATCTAAAAACTCAGATAAAATATACGCTGGCTCTTCTTCGTCTTGCTGTTCTTTCTTTTCGAGGTGCATTTCGTAGCGGCTTTTGTAACCTTGCGCTTCAGGGGGGGTGATTACGGGTAATATTTTCATTATTTCATCCTTAAAATAACCAAAGTGTTAGTTGGTTCTATATCGACATAAAATAAAAAAACTTGAGGAAAAAGAGTCCGGCTTGGTAATGTCACCAAGCCTAGGGCGTATTTTATATAAAGGGATAATTATTCTAAGATTCTATTTTCAGTAACTCTACTTCAAATATTAGTAACGAAGCGGCTGCAATGCTGCCAACTCGCTTTTCGCCATACGCTAATTGGTGTGGAATAAAAAAGGTGTATTTATCCCCCTCACCCATCAGCTGCAGGCCTTCTGTCCAGCCTTTAATAACTTGGTGTAAACCAAAACTAATTGGGCTATTGCGATCAACCGAGCTATCAAAAACACTGCCATCAATTAAAGTGCCGTGATAATGCACATTTACCATACTAGTTGGGCTTGGTTTTGTTTCGCTACCACTGCTATGAATTACTTTATATTGCAAGCCAGAGGCCGTTTGTTGCACCCCTTCCACTTTGCTGTTAGCAACTAAGAAATCCGCTTCAATTTGCGCATTAACGATTGCTTGTTGCTTAGTTTTTTTACTGTTTCTAAAAATAAAAAAGCAGAGTGTGACGATCATCATCGCCAATATAATGTTGATCATGATTCTTCTTTCTCGTCTTCTTTTTCGTCACTGTCGCCATTAACAATATCAGCAATATCATTTAAACGTGCTAAAGCAATGCCGTTAACTGAGTTTTCAGGGTATTGACCATCTCGTAGGTCACCCGCTTCCATATTCATTAATACATTAAGCGCTTGATCAACGGTCTCTACAGCATAAATATGAAACTTACCCAACTCAACAGCAGCCAATATTTCATCATCTAACACCAAGTTAACTTGGTTTGATTTTGGAATAATAACGCCCTGTCCAGATGTTAAACCACGCATTTTGCATAGCTTAAAAAAGCCTTCGATTTTTTCGTTCACACCACCAATGGCTTGCACATCACCATGTTGGTTTATTGAGCCAGTAAGCGCAATTGATTGACTAAGAGGCAAACTAGTAATAGCCGATATAAGTGCGCATAGCTCAGCTAACGATGCGCTGTCGCCGTCAATGTAGCCGTAGCTTTGCTCAATAGCGATATTCGCACTGAGCGTTAGGCTAAATTGTTGCGCGTATTTATTACCTAAGTAACCGGTTAAAAGCATTACACCTTTAGAGTGAATAGCTTTGCCCAGTTCAGCTTCGCGTTCTACGTCAATTACACCATCGGCACCGGCGTAAACCGTTGCCGTAATACGTGCTGGTGTACCAAATGAAGTATCGCCAATATGTAATACCGTTAAACCATTTACTTTACCCACGGCTTGGCCGTCGGTTGCAATTAATGTGTGGCCTTCTTTAATATCGCTGAGCATATTTTCACTGATCTGCCCGGTGCGGTATTGCTTGCCTTCAATAGCTTCATCAATGTGGTGCGCGTCAATTAAGGTTAAATTATCTTGTTTGGTATAAAAGCTTGCTTCAGCCACCAGCTCCAGTACATCAGCAAAACGCGCAGATAGTTTATTATGATGCTCTGCTTGGCGATAACTAAATTTAAGTAATCGTGCCATTGCCTCATCTGTTAATGTGCATTTTAACGTACCTTGGCAATATTCAATCACCTTGGTAATAAATTGGTATTGCAACTTATCACTGCTTGGCAAGTAATAATCAAAGTCTGCAAGCACCCTAAATAACTCAGCAAATTCTTCATCGTATTCACCTATGGTGTAATACAAATCACGTGAGCCTAACAGAATAATTTTTACATCAAGCGGAATAAGCTGCGGGCGCAGTGTAAAACTACTGCCTACAGCGTTATCTTGGTATGGTAAATCATTTTTAATTTGGTGGGTTTTAAGTGATAGCTTTAAGCCATCCCACACCAATGGATTTGCCATCACTTTTTCAGCGTCCATAATTAAATAGCCGCCATTAGCGCGATGCAATGCCCCAGGCTGAATTGAACGATAACTGGTTATAAGTGAGCCTTGCGACGCTGCATATTCTATTTTGCCAAAAATGTTGCCAAAGGTTGGGTTGGGTTCGTACACCACTGGTGCAGCATCCCCTTCTTTAAACTCGACTAAAATATTGGGCGCAAAAAAGTCAGTAAGCATGCCTTTACGGTCAAAGTCTTCTTTGTTTTCGTCGCTTTCGTCTTCATCATCGAGCCACTCAAGCACCGCGTCGATAATTTCTACGCGAATATCTTTTAAGTAACGCAGTACACCTATGTGGGCTGCGTATTTATGCTCTAGGTCTTTTAATAATGGTTTTGTAGCAAGCTCTGCCGTAGACTTTTTCAAGTTACGTAATTTTTCAGACGATTCGCGCTTCCAACGTGGCAACTCTATAAGCGCTTCTATTAAAGCATCTTCAAGTTTTTCAATTTTTTCGTAAAACTGTTCTCGTAGTTCGTCATCCAGCGCGGCAAATTCAGCGTCACTGAGCTGCTTTCCATCTACAAGTGGTGCAAAACCAACAACACTTTTTTCTTCAATTAAGGCAACACTTTGCTCTAGCGCTGCGACTTCCACTTCGGTAATGGCGGCATCGTATGCATCGTTAAATTCACGATCGATTTTCTTCTTCTTACGTTGATACGCAGGATTATCAAATGCAGCCGGAAAGGTATCAAGTACTTCGTCGATAAATGAGTCAATGTCGTCAGCTAACTGCTTGCTTTGCCCAGCTTGTAAAAACATAGCAATGGGTTCACGGTGATCATCGTAATTATTAACATATAACCATTCATTTGGAGTCGGACGACCTTTACTGTGCGCTTGAAGCTTATCTTTTACAAGCGTGAAACGCCCGTGAGCGGCCTCCCCCATTACATATACGTTATAGCCGGGAAGCTCCATTCCTAATGAAAAATCCAACGCACTTTGAGCACGTTGCTGACCTATAAAAGTCAACGTTTCGGGATATGGATTGCTCATGCACGTTTGTACATGATTAAGTGAAATGGTCGGCGCAAGGGCAGACACAGGTAATGGCAACAGTTTCTTCGTCATTCTAACTTCTTTTTATACCAACATATTCGCTGATTTTTAGGTTCTACACAGGGCCAACATTCACCCTATATAAATGTATTTAGGGCTGTAGTGCCTTACGGCTAAAGTAGATACCATCACACTTTGTACACGCGCTAATTTGCGTTGCATGGTAAATATCATAACTATGGTTACAATTCTTACATACTAATGTGCCCATTGCTATCCATTCACCTTGGTGATACACCCCATTGTGCTTAAAATCTTGATTTAATGCTTGCCATTCAAGCTGAGTTTTATCTTCAATATGTGAAAGTTCATACCAAAAAGACTCTTTAAGCTCTTGCCATGCGAGAGAGTCGTAGTGTTTTTCGTGCTGTTGAATGTGATCAATATCGCGCTTTAGGTATTCACGATACAAAATGAGTTTTTCTTGACCTAATTGCTTAAGCGCTTGTTCGGATTCTACAAAGCGGTTAATTGCGGCTTTAACTTCATGCTCATTGACGTCTTTTAACCAGGCACTTAAATCAGTTAACCATGCTTTATAATCAGCCATAATTTACTCCTGCAAAATTGTGTTTAGCGAGCCTATACCCTATACGAGTATAGGTTAACCTGCCCTGAAAACTAATTTAGTGATGATTTTATAAAATCCGCCGATTTGACGCTGTAATTAGTGTTTTTTTTGGGGTATCCTAACGACAATTTTTTATTAGTTTGCAAGAAGTCTGGAATCGTAGATGCAAGAGCAATATAACCCGCAAGATATAGAGTCAAAAGTCCAAGCCTACTGGGAAGAAAACCAAGTATTTAAAGCCACTGAAGACGAGAGCAAAGAAAAGTATTACTGTCTTTCTATGTTCCCATACCCAAGCGGCCGACTCCACATGGGTCATGTGCGTAACTACACCATTGGTGATGTTGTTTCTCGCTTCCAACGCTTACAAGGCAAAAACGTAATGCAACCTATGGGTTGGGATGCGTTTGGTCTTCCTGCAGAAAATGCGGCAATTAAAAATAAAACAGCCCCTGCAAAATGGACTTACGAAAACATTGATTACATGCGTACTCAACTTAAGCAATTGGGTTTTGGTTATGACTGGGATCGCGAAATTGCAACTTGTCACCCAGATTATTACAAGTGGGAACAATGGTTTTTCACTAAGCTATACGAAAAAGGCTTAGTATATAAAAAAATGTCAACGGTTAACTGGGATCCAGTAGATCAAACAGTACTTGCTAACGAGCAGGTTATTGATGGTCGCGGTTGGCGCTCTGGTGCAGTTGTTGAGCAAAAAGAAATTCCACAGTGGTTTATTAAAATCACTGACTACGCACAAGAATTACTTGACGATTTAGATAAGCTAGAAGACTGGCCTGAGCAAGTTAAAACGATGCAACGTAACTGGATTGGCCGCTCTGAAGGGCTAGACATCGAGTTTACACGCACGGATAACAACGAAAAATTCAGCGTTTATACGACGCGTCCAGATACATTTATGGGTGTAACTTACCTTGCAGTTGCAGGCGCACACCCAATTGCACAAGAAGCGGCTAAAAACAGCGATGCTATCGCTATGTTTGTTGATGAATGTAAAAACACCAAAGTTGCTGAAGCAGATATGGCAACAATGGAGAAAAAAGGCATCGCAACAGGTTTTTTTGCCACTCATCCATTAACAGGCGAACAAGTGCCTATTTGGGTTGCTAACTTTGTATTAATGCATTACGGCTCAGGCGCAGTAATGGCAGTACCGGCGCACGACCAACGTGATTTTGAATTTGCGACTGCTTATGGCTTAGATATCAAGCAAGTTATCGCACCTGCAACAGGGTCAGATCTTGACGTTAATTTAAAAGATGCCGCTTTCACTGAAAAAGGCGTACTTGTTAACTCTGGTGAATTTGACGGCCTTGATTTTGAAGGCGCATTTAACGCTGTTGCCGATAAACTTGAAGCACTGGGTGTGGGTGAGCGTAAAGTAAACTTCCGTCTGCGTGATTGGGGCGTTAGCCGCCAACGTTATTGGGGCTCTCCAATCCCCATGCTAAGCGACGAAGAAGGTAACGAATTAGCTGCAACTGAAGAGATGCTACCGGTACGCTTACCAGAGGACGTAGTAATGAATGGTGTTACATCACCAATCAAAGCTGATCCTAACTGGGCAAAAACCACCGTTAATGGTAAACCTGCATTTCATGAAACAGATACCTTTGACACCTTTATGGAATCATCATGGTACTACGCTCGTTACTGTAGCCCACGCCACGACGAAGGCATGCTTGATCCCGCGGCTGCAAACTACTGGTTACCAGTAAACCAATATATTGGTGGTATTGAGCACGCAATTTTGCACTTATTGTATTCGCGCTTTTTCCACAAATTATTACGTGACTTTGGCTTGGTAAACTCAGATGAGCCATTTGATCGCTTACTATGTCAAGGCATGGTGCTTGCTGAAACTTTCTATCGTAAGGATGAAAAAGGCGGCGACATTTGGATATCTCCAAGTGATGTAAATACTGAAACCGATGAAAAAGGCCGCGTTACTAAAGCATGGCATAAAGAAGACGGCGAGCCAGTATTCTCATCAGGCATGAGCAAAATGTCTAAGTCAAAAAACAACGGTATTGACCCACAGCAAGTTATTGCTCAATACGGCGCAGATACGGTACGTTTGTTTATGATGTTTACCGCACCACCTGAGCAAACACTTGAATGGTCTGATACGGGTGTTGAGGGCGCACATCGTTTTATTAAACGTGTGTGGAAATACGCGGTTGATGTAAACACGGTAGGTGTCCAAACACTCGATAAAGCAGCCTTAAACAACGAGCAAAAAGTGCTACGTCGTGAACTACATAAAGCCATTGCAAAAGTGACTGATGATGTTTCACGTCGTCAAACTTTCAATACGGCCATTGCTGCAATCATGGAAATTTCCAACAAATTGTTAAAAGCGCCATTAGCTGACACCCAAGATGTTGCGATTGCTAATGAAGCACTTGAAGCATTGCTAATTATGCTTGCGCCAATCACTCCGCATTTGTCACATCAATTATGGCAAGAGCTTGGTAAAGAAGGCGATATTTTAGATGCATCTTGGCCTGTTGTGGATGAGTTAGCACTTGTTGAAGATGAAAAATTAATCATCGTACAAGTAAACGGCAAACTACGCGCTAAATTAACCGTCCCAGCAGATGCAACTAAAGAACAAGTAGAAGCACTTGCTTTTGCCGAATCAAACGTGACTAAGTTTACTGATGGCGTAACTATCCGCAAGGTTATTTATGTACCAGGTAAACTACTTAACGTGGTTGCTAACTAATTATGGCAGCATTTAATGCCATTAAAAACGGACTAGCCTTAGCGCTAGTCTGTTTTTTGTTATCAGGCTGTGGTTTCCACTTAAAAAAAGCATCTAGTTTACCTGATGACCTAACCACCTTAACATTAAGCGGTGATGACGAAAGATCTGCGTTATTTGCCATGCTTGATAAAGAACTCACCCTAAGTAAAGTTGAGTTACTGTCTGCCCCTAAAAAGAATGTTGCTCAGCTGTATTTATTTAAAGATAGCTTATCGCGTCAAACGTTATCGCTATTTAAAAATGGTCAAGTAGCTGAGTATGAATTAGCTTACAGTGTACGTTATTTAGTTAAACGTCCAGGTCAGCAAGCAATTGAAAAAAGCTTTGAACTTTATCGTAATTATCAGGACGACCCTGATAATGCGTTAGCTAAAGCAAAAGAATTCGATTTGCTGCTCAACGAAATTCGCAAACAAGCGAGCCGTAGAATTGTCAGAGAGCTTGCTCAACTGTAATGCGACTTTACGCTAATCAACTCTCTGGCCAATTAAACAAAAACCTACACCCATTTTATTTGGTGTTTGGTGAAGAGCCATTTCAAGTTGCACAATGTGCGCAACAAATTCGTACTGCTGCAAAACAGCAAGGTTTTGATGAAGTAATTAAACTCACCTTAATGCAGGGCTTTGATTGGCAAGAATTAGTAGCTCAATACCAAAGTATGTCGTTATTTAGTGCCCGCACGTTAATTGAACTTGATCTTAATTTTCAAAAACCTGGTACTGTTGGCAGCCAAACATTTAAACGTTTGGTTGAATTGAGTAACCCCGATACGGTATTAATAGTGACTGGCGCTAAAGCCAGCCAAGATATTCAACGCAGTGCGTGGTTTAAAGCATTAGATAAACAAGGCGCATTTGTACCCTGTTACCCGCTTACGGGAAACCACTTATCGCGCTGGCTTGATGACCAATGCTATCGCTTAAAAGTAAATATGCAGGCCGATGCTAAAAAAACACTACTTGATGCCACTGAAGGTAATTTATTAGCCTGTTTTCAAGAGCTCGAAAAGCTGTCGTTACTATATTCAAGTGAGCCAATAAGCCAACAACAGGTATTGCAAGGGCTACTTAATCAAGCCAAATTTGATATTTTTGATTTAAGTGATGCACTCTTACAAGGTAATGCTCAGCAAGCAATTAAAGTACTCAACAAACTCGCAAGCGATAATACTGAAGCTGTGAGCATTTTATGGACTGTGAGTAAAGAAGCGAATACTTTACTCAGCTTGCAATTAGGCTTACAACAGGGTGAACAACTGGCAGCCTTATTTAAACAAAAAGCTATTTGGAAAAATCAACAAGTTCCCGTTCAACAAGCACTTAATCGCTTATCAATTCAAACGCTTGAGCATATTATTTTGTTACTTGCGCAATTTGATGCCAGTTATAAACAAGGTCACTTAGTAAGGCCTTATCAAGCACTTGCTCATATTTGTTTGGTATTTTGCCAACCATTGGCAATGCCTCTGCCAGCACATCCACTCAATTAATCATTAGGATATAAAGATGATTGCGCTGTTTGGTGGTACTTTTGACCCTATTCATTTAGGCCATATTAATATGGCAAAACACTGTATTGAAGAATTTAATTTAGATACTTTGTATTTTATGCCATGCGCACTGCCTGCTCATAAAGCCGCACCAGGTATCAGCACTGAACATCGTATTGCAATGCTAAATGCGGCTATTGCGCCCTACCCTTTTTTTGAACTTGATTTACGCGAGTTAAATCGCACTGGGCCTTCTTACACTTTATTAAGTCTGCAAGAATTACGCGCAGAATACCCAAATAAACCATTGCTATTTTTAATTGGTATGGATTCATTTAATAGCTTAGATAAATGGTTTGAATGGCAAACCATTACCACACTTTGCCACATTGTGGTGTTCCAACGTCCAGATCTTACGTGTAGCGCAAGCGACGCGCTATTGGCTTACAAAAAATCAGCACTTTGCACCGATATTAAAGAGCTTACAACACAGCTTGGCGGAAAATTATACTTTTTACCCGGTGAGGAGCATGCAATTTCATCAAGTGACATTCGCAGCGCCATTAAAAATAATAAACATTTCAATGAACTTCTTCCCCATAGCGTGTGTCAGTATATTCAATCACATCAGCTTTATCTAAGTGATGAATAAATACCAGTTGCGTGATAAAATAACAGCTATTCACTTTTAAATGAGATAACACCTTGGATACGAAACAACTACTCGCCTTTGCAATAGATAAAATTGACGATATGAAAGCACGTGACATAGTTAATATTGATGTAAGCGAAAAATCAGATATCACAGACTACATGGTTGTGTGCTCTGGTACTTCTAAGCGCCATGTATTGTCAATTGCTGATCATTTAGCAAAAGAAGCTCGTCACGCAGGTCAAGAGCCTTTAGGTTATGAAGGCCAAAGCGATGGTGAATGGGCTCTGATTGATTTAGGCGATGTAATCGTACACGTTATGCAAGATCAAGCACGTAGCTATTACGACCTCGAAAAACTATGGGGCTAAGTGCCACTTAATTTTAACTGAGCTTGGATGTAACACGTGAAAATACAAATGATTGCAGTTGGCACTAAAATGCCAGCATGGGTAGAAACTGGCTTTGCACAATACCAACGTCGTTTTCCTAAAGATATGGCCTTAGAACTTATTGAGATCCCAGCTGGAAAACGTGGCAAAAATGCCGATATCAAGCGTATCTTGCATATTGAAGGTGAAAAAACCTTAGCTGCTATTCCCAAAGGCAATCGTATTGTCACCCTTGAAGTAACAGGTAAAGCACTTGATACTCACCAATTAGCAAAAAGCATGGAAAAGTGGCAACTGGATGGCCGCGATGTGAGTTTGCTAATTGGCGGCCCTGAAGGTTTGGCGCCAGAATGTATCGCAGCCTCAGAGCAAAAATGGTCACTATCAAATTTGACCCTACCGCATCCGCTGGTAAGAATTATTGTTGCAGAAAGCTTATATAGAGGCTGGAGCTTAAACAATAACCACCCATATCACCGCGAGTAACATTTACTCATGCTCAAAAAAAGGCCCACGATCCGAGACCACTCAGCAGAAGCTAATCTGTTTGCTCGTCGCGCATTTGTGGGTTTTGTTTTTGTAACTCTACTGGTCGCGGTTTTACTTTCTAATTTATACACTATTCAAGTTGATGATCATCAAGATTATCAAACGCGTTCAAACGATAACCGTATTAAAGTTATCCCTATCGCCCCAAATCGTGGCTTAATTTATGACCGTAACGGTGTATTACTCGCAGAAAATAAACCGGTCTATAATTTAGAGGTCATACCTGAAGACGTTGATGACCTTGATGCGTCACTGGCAGCTTTAACACAATTTATAGATATTTCAGAGCAACAAAAAAATGATTTTCTCGATGATATAAAAAATAATCGTCGCTTTAAAAGCCAAGTGCTCAAGGCGCGTTTAAATGAAGAGGAAGTCGCTAAGTTTTCAGTTAATCAACACAAATACCCCGGTTTTAGTATCGAAGCTCGCTTAGCGCGTTACTACCCCTTTGGCGATACTCTTACGCATGCACTCGGTTATGTTGCAAAGCTTAATAAAAAAGAACTTTCTAAACTTATATCTGAAGATCAAGGCACTAACTATCGCGCAACTCACGATATTGGCAAGCTTGGCATTGAAAAATATTATGAGCGTTTATTACACGGCCAAGTAGGTTCACAGCGCGTTGAAGTTAATAACCGTGGTCGTATTATTCGCACATTAAGTATGACTGCACCTGAACCGGGCCACGATCTTGTACTAACGCTTGATATAGGTTTACAACAAATAGCTCAACATACTTTAAAAGATATGCGTGGCGCTGTTGTTGTTATGGATGCAAAAGATGGTGGAATACTCGCACTGTATTCAAATCCTAGCTATGACCCTAATTTATTTGTACACGGTATCAGTAGTAAAAATTATAAAGCACTATTAAACCCTGATCGCCCTTTAATAAACCGCACGACTCAAGGACGTTACGCCCCAGCTTCAACTGTCAAACCTCATATGGCAATTTTAGCCTTAGAGGAAGGCTTAGTCACTGAGCACACAAAAATGTGGGACCCTGGTTTTTTCCAAATACCTAATGTTGAGCACAAATGGCGAGATTGGAAGCGCTGGGGTCATGGCCATGTTGATGTCTATAAAGCCATTGAAGAATCATGCGATACTTATTTTTATGATGCTGCTTATCGTTTAGGGATCACAAAAATTAGTGATTTTATGGCGCAGTTTGGTTTTGGTGATTTAACGGGCATAGATATCCATGAAGAAACCACCGCTATTTTACCATCTAAAGAGTGGAAAGAAGGCCGTTTTAAAGAGTCATGGTGGCGTGGTGATACAATTTCTGTTGGTATTGGTCAGGGCTATTGGACAGCAACCCCCATTCAAATTGCTAACGCAACAAATATACTTGTTAATAAAGGCGAACATCGCCCACCTCACTTGGTACAAGTGGCAAAACAAGAAGACCAAGTAACACCGATTATAAATGAAGAAAAACCACCTGTTATCCTCAAGGATGCAAAGCATTGGCAAATAGCATTAGATGCAATGCATAACACGGTTCATAAAACGACAGGCACAGCTCATAAAGCATTCAAAGGTGTAAATTACGATCCTGCTGGTAAAACAGGCACCGCGCAATTAGTGAGCATTGCTCAAGGTGAGCGTTACGATGCTGACGCGATAAAAGAACGCCACCGCGACAACGCTATTTATATCGGCTTTGCCCCGTATAATGATCCACAAATTGTCGTATCCATTGTGGTTGAAAACACCGGCGGTGGCAGTAGCGTTGGCGCACCGATCGCTCGGCAATTAATGGATTACTATTTTTCAGCTAACCCCGTTAACCTCCTTAGCAATACAGGCCAGCAATGAAATTAAATGACAAGCGCTCTATTTGGGACAAATTGCATTTAGACTTGCCGTTACTGCTTGCCTTAATAGCTATGATGGTCGCCAGTTTAACAATTGTTTACAGCGCCAGCGGTCAAGACATGGCAATGATGGTTCGCCATGCTACACGTATGGCGGGCGCTATTATTGGCATGTTTATTTTAGCCCAATTCTCCCCCGCTACACTTAAACGCCTCGTCATCCCCTTATATTGTTTAGGTCTATTGATGCTTGTAGGTGTACTACTTTTTGGCGTCAGTTCAAAAGGCGCACAGCGCTGGCTTGATTTAGGCATTACGCGCTTCCAACCATCTGAACTAATGAAAATAGCAGTGCCTATGATGGTTGCGTGGTACATAGGTCGAAATCACTTACCACCGAGAGCATTGCATTTAGTTGTCGGCTTTACCATCGTGATGCTTCCAACATTACTTATTAAAGAGCAACCGGATTTAGGTACCTCTATATTAATCGCCAGCTCTGGTGTGTTTGTGTTATTTTTATCTGGATTAAGTTGGCGGCTTATCGGTTTTTTAACCGCTTTAGTCGCACTTGCGGCATGGCCATTTTGGCATTACGGTATGCACGCTTATCAAAAACAACGCGTGTTAACGCTGTTTAATCCTGAGAGCGATCCGCTTGGTTCTGGTTATCATATTATTCAATCAAAAATAGCCATTGGTTCAGGCGGCATTGAAGGCAAAGGCTGGTTGCAAGGAACTCAATCACAATTAGAATTTTTACCAGAGCGCCACACTGACTTTATTTTTTCAGTACTCAGTGAGGAGTTTGGTTTATTTGGCGTGTGCTTGCTGTTATGTATGTACCTATTTATAATTGGTCGAGGCTTATACATTGCCGTTAATGCGCAAGATGCTTTTGGCAAGCTATTAGCCGGTGCACTAACATTAACATTCTTTGTTTATATATTTGTTAACATTGGTATGGTCTCGGGCTTATTACCTGTTGTTGGCGTACCTCTGCCATTAATAAGTTATGGCGGAACATCCATGGTCACACTCATGGCTGGATTTGGTATTATTATGTCAATCGCCACGGATAAAAGGATGCTATTAAAATAATGCTTACGACGATTAAATTCTTTAGCATATCGCTTATCATTATAACCTTAACGGCTTGTAGTAGTTCAGGCAGTAAAACGGACCACAGCAGCCGTTATAGTATGCGTCATGACTCAGCACCTTTGCGCCCGCCTACACAACTTGAAATGCAAAATGCAGTCGTCACAGCTGTGACTAAAAGTGCCAGTGCAGGACGGCCATACACTGTTCGTGGGAAAGGTTATACGCCGATGCTTGATGAAACAGGTTACAGCGAAGAAGGCATCGCGTCATGGTATGGCCGTAAATTTCACGGCTACCATACCTCAAACGGCGAAGTCTATGATATGTTTGCTATGACAGCTGCGCACAAAACATTACCCTTACCAAGCTTTGTCAAAGTCACCAATACCAGCAATGGTAAGTCGGTTATTGTTCGTGTAAACGATCGTGGCCCTTTTCATGATGACCGCCTAATTGATTTATCTTATTCAGCCGCCTATAAATTAGGGTATTATCGTCAGGGTACAGCGAGGGTTAAGATTGAAGCGATTACTATGGCGGATTCGACTCTTCGCTTAAGTTATATTCAAGTGGCTGCGGGAAGTACATTAAAAAATATTGAAGCGTTAGCATATACGCTGCGCCAGCAATACGCTTTACCAACGAGTATTGTAGAAAAAGATAATATTTATCGACTTCGCTTAGGTCCAATTAAGGATGCAGAGCAAGCTCAGCAAGTACTTGATAAATTAAAACAGAATCAATTTCAAAACGCGTTCTTGCTTTACAGTCAATAAGACCTTTAGAATGAGAAACGCGAATCTTTAACTTTAACCATTAATGAGTATGATGAAATCTATTAAATACAAAATTATAAGCGGAATGTGTGGCTTGGTTTGCTCAGCTGCCATTTTCTCAGCGACCGCTCAGGTCATGCCTGCACCTCCTCAAATTAATGCAAAAGGTTATTTCCTTGTTGATTTTACTACCGGTAAAGTAATCGCTGAGGGCGAACCTGATACACGTCTTGCGCCTGCTAGCTTAACAAAAATGATGACCAGTTATGTGATCGGCACTGAAATTAAAGCCGGTAACATCGCCCCAACGGACATGGTGACTGTTAGTGAAAAAGCATGGGCTAAAAACTTCCCTGAATCATCAAAAATGTTTATAGAAGTCGGTAAACAAATCAGCGTTGAAGATTTAAACCGTGGCATTATTATTCAATCGGGTAACGATGCCTGTGTTGCAATGGCTGAACACATTGCTGGCAGCGAAAGTGCCTTTGCTGATCTAATGAATGCGCATTCTGAAAAATTAGGTATGAGCAACACGCATTTTATCAATAGCCATGGTTTAGACACCAACGAGCATTTTACAACACCACGCGATATGGCCACATTAGGTGCTGCACTTATTCGTGATGTACCAGATGAATATGCTTTTTATGCTGAAAAATCATTTACCTTTAATGGTATAAAGCAATATAACCGTAACTCACTGTTATGGGACGAAAGTTTAGATGTAGACGGCATTAAAACGGGGCATACATCAGAAGCAGGTTATAGCTTAGTAACCTCAGCGACTAAAGATGAAATGCGCTTAATTGCTGTTGTTATGGGTACCTCAAGTGAACGTGCTCGCAAAGTAGAAAGTAAAAAATTACTTAACTACGGGTTTCGATTTTTTGAAACAATCACACCATATAAAGCCGGCGATAGTTTTGCTGAACAACGCATTTGGATGGGTAATAAAGAAAATGTATCGCTGGGTATTTTAGTTGATACACCGATAACAATCCCACGTGGCCAACGTAAAAATTTAAAAGCAGACTTTAAACTTGATAAAGTTCTAGAAGCACCACTGGCTAAAGGGTCTACAGTAGGCACTTTATCTTTAAAGCTTGAAGGCGAAGAAATTGCACAGTATCCTCTTGTAACACTTGAAGAAGTTGAAGAAGGTAGCTTCTTTAGCAAAATCTATGATTACTTACGTTTACAAATCATGTAAAACGTAACGAAAGAATATAAGCGCCTTGCACTGCAAGGCGTTTTTTTTTACTTTAAAAATGGTAGAATGCGCCCCATATCTAACCCGCAAGTAACCTGTAAGTAAATTGTATTGCGTAAATAGCCATTGATGGCGTCAAAAAATAATTTTTCACACCAAAATTTTTTAATGATAGCTTTGTTATAATTAAAATTATTGTGTAATACATGATTTTTTGCTACTTCGGATCAGTAATGTCTTAATACAATTATTATAAGGTCGATAATAGGTTATCTAATCTGATTATTGTTTAGTTATTTAAAGTACTAAACACACATTAAGTATGAGGAGTCAACGTCGTGGCTACACCTGTAAAAGATACTAAATTTGATGAATATTTAGAGTACCCTTGCCCATTTACGTTTAGAGTAATGGGTTTAGCGAACGTAAACTTAACTGATCAAATTCTAACTAAGTTACAACCAATTGCACCTGGCGATTACGCGCCAAAAGTAAAACCGAGCAGTAAAGGTAATTACGAGTCAGTTAGCTTAGTAGTAACGGTTACCAGTGGCGCTCATATTGAAGAAATCTATAACGTGATCAGTAATATTGATGACGTGCGTCATATGCTTTAAGCCATAATAGAGATTTATTGTGAACGAAAACACGTTAATAGTACGCCAACTTGGTCGAGCTCGCTACATGCCGATATGGCAGAAAATGCAAGCGTTTACCGATACGCGTGATGATGCAGTAGCTGATGAAATTTGGCTTGTTGAACATGATCCCGTATTCACGCAAGGCCAAGCAGGTAAAGACGAGCATGTACTTGCCCCTGGCGACATTGAAGTGATCAAAGTTGATCGTGGTGGTCAAGTGACTTACCACGGACCGGGTCAACAAATGATGTATGTACTATTTAACTTACGCCGCTTAAAAATAGGCGTGCGTGAACTGGTGACATGGCTTGAAGAGTGTATTATAGATACACTCAATGACTACGGCATTAGTGCTTATGCTAAAGCTGATGCGCCAGGTGTGTATGTAAACGATAGTAAAATTGCTTCACTAGGGCTTCGCGTTCGTCGCGGTTGCTCTTTTCATGGCCTTGCACTAAACGTAAGTATGGACATGAGCCCATTTTTACGTATAAACCCTTGTGGTTATGCGGGTATGAATATGGTGCAAACAACCGATTTAAACGGCCCACAAGACCTTGAACAAGCAGGTAATGGACTCGTTAAACACATGATAAAAAAGCTTAATGCAACTGAAGTTAAGTTTACTGAAGGGTTTGAAAACGAATGAATAAGCCAGTCAAGATGGAACCAGGGGTAAAACTGCGCGACGCTGAAAAAATGGCGTTGATCCCAGTAAAAGTATTACCGACTGAAAAAAATGAAATGCTACGTAAGCCCGAGTGGCTAAAAATTCGTTTGCCTAAATCAACTGAACGGATCGATGGCATTAAACAGGCAATGCGCAAACACGGTCTTCACTCAGTCTGTGAAGAAGCATCATGCCCAAACTTATCAGAGTGCTTTAACCACGGTACAGCAACCTTTATGATCTTAGGTGCTATCTGTACACGTCGTTGCCCATTTTGTGACGTTGCACACGGCCGTCCATTAACACCAGACGCCGCAGAACCTGAAAAATTAGCGCTGACAATCAGAGACATGAAGCTAAGCTATGTGGTGATCACCTCAGTTGACCGTGATGACTTACGTGATGGTGGCGCGCAACATTTTGCTGATTGTATCCGTGAAATTCGTAAATACAACCCGACTATCACTATCGAAATTTTAGTGCCTGATTTTCGTGGTCGTATGGACCGCGCGCTTGAAATTCTAATCGAAACACCACCAGATGTGTTTAACCACAACTTAGAAACTGCGCCGCGTTTGTATAAACTTGCGCGCCCTGGTGCTGATTACAAATGGTCATTAGAATTATTGCGTCGTTTTAAAGAAGCACACCCAGAAGTTAAAACTAAATCTGGTTTAATGGTAGGTCTTGGCGAAGAAATTAGCGAAATCGAGGAAGTGCTTCGCGATTTACGTGCTCACAACGTAGATATGCTAACTGTCGGCCAATATTTACAGCCTTCAAAGCACCATTTACCAGTAAAACGTTACGTACCACCAGCAGAGTTTGATGCACTTAAAGTGTACGCCGATGAAATTGGTTTTACTCATGCAGCCTCTGGCCCATTTGTTCGTTCAAGTTATCACGCTGATCAGCAAGCTGCAGGTAAAGAAGTGAAATAATCATTTCTACACAATTGAAAAAGCCGTTAGTAATGAGTTAAGCAACTAGCGGCTTTTTTGTGACTGTAATGCAATAAACTGCTGCACATTTTTTACTTCTCTAGGCATGACTGCACGCTCGTGGGCATGTAATTGCGCTAATTTAATCTCTGATAATGGCGTTTTAGCACTGACTAAAGTTAGCTCTAGATTAGGTTGCACATGACTAAATACATAGTGAACTCGTGCAATATGGAACTCTGAGCTGACCAAAGTGGCCGCAGTTATATTTTCCGCTGCGAGTAGTGGCTTAGTGAGTAATGCATCCTCAAAGGTAAAGCGGCTTAGCGCCACCGGTAAAAAAGCAAATTCAGGTATACCTAGTTCAATTAAATAACGTTTAGTATATTCACCATGAGCATGGTTAGTGGTATTAAAATGCGCTCCAAATCCACCTGTACACAAAATCTTAGCGGGCATTTTTAGATAAGTTTGATAAGCCTGCTCACAACGGCTTTTTGCTATCAATGATAAACTGCCGTCATTATTATTTGGCCCACCTAAAACAATTATTGCTGTTTTAATTACGCTATTCGTCACTGCTTTCATTTCGCCACTCTCAATTGTTCTTTTTTCTTTGGCTATCAGCTTAAAACTATTTTTGCTGTTTGTAATTAATCATTAGGTCAAACTGCTTTTCCTTGAGACAATCACGTTAGTTATTTTTAAACCATGGTTCATATAATGAAACTATTAGTTAGAAACTTATCTCGCACTATTACTGAGCATGAAATTCGCACTCTTTTTACTGAGCACGGTAAAGTAGCCGATTGTAATTTAGTACTTGATAAAGAAACAGGCCAATCAAAAGGCTTTGCCTTTGTTGAAATGCCTAATGATGCTGAAGCTTCTGTAGCAATTAAAGCATTAAATCAAAGCACTGTAGATAAAAGTAAAATCCGAGTAAAAAAAGCTGACGCTTAATACCAATCTGCATAAATATTTGAACAATTTAACGAATTAAATCACGCTATAGCGTCGTTAAAATTTTTATTTAGAACAACTAGATATAAAAATTTTTGCCTAGGGCGTGTTGACCTTTCGTGATTGATTTTGCAGCAGTATGTTTGGTATTTAGGCAAGGCAGAGCCTATGTCGTGTGGTTGTTCCCCATAAATAGGCGATAATGCAGTATAAATGCCAAACATGCGCTGCCCAAAGGGTTCTTCCTAGGGGCGATTGACTCTTTGTTACCTACACGGATGTAGGTAAGGGGCGTGAGCAGGATGCGGAAGCTTTGCTCGGTTTTTACTTATTCTCACATGGATGTGATCCAGTAGAATAACGCAGGAGCAGTTATCGAGCCCGCTAGGTTACAAACCTCGCGCCGCGATTAAATCGCCCCTAGATTGAACAAATTTCAATCCACAAAGGTCAACACGCCCTAGTTATAGCGCAATTTTTTGTCATTAAATAAACTCCATATCTATCCAGATTGGTATAACGCGTAAAGTGACATACCAGCTTTATAATGTACGGGAGTTTAGCTTGCTAAAATACAGTGTTTTATTTAATTGGTATGCCATTATTTTAATGGTAATAACGTAATAGACTTTACTTGAATGACCGCGTTACCACCTTCATCATCTTTTAAATCAGGCACTAAATAAACCGCACTTACATGCGCTTTAATAATACCTAAATCCTTTGAGTTCGTTGGCGTCCAGCTAGGTCGATTAAAATCAGCAACATTAATACATGCGCTTACCCACTTTTTGGCTTTAGGCAAAATATGTTGATAGTGCGCATAACTTTTATCGCCCTTCCCACCGTATTCTTTTTGAGATAATTTTACCACTAAATCACGACTGCTTTGATAGGTAAGCTGTATTGTCTCAGCGCCCTTTAAGTCACCTTTTGGTAGATCATAAATCAGCTCCACCCACGAGTTATTTTTGGCATCCACGCGAGGCACTCGCGAGAAATTAACCCAAATTGCCCCCTCTGACAGCAAACTCGCTTTTGTTAGTGCTTTACTTCCATGCGGATCGGTGGCGTAACGCCAGTCTTGCTCAGTTAAAGTGTTTTTCGTTAAGCTAGTTTCATCTTGCAAGCATGTGTTTGTTGCATGAACAGAAAATGGTAATAAGCTAAAAAATAAAATACGTAGTGATCGGTTAAACACGCAAAATCCTTATTAAGAGTTTTTTTGAGTATACCTTAAAGCTGGATTAATTAAAGGCACAAAAAATGGGCAGTTAAGCCCATTCTTTTAGCGAAAAGATGCAATTATGCTTCAGATTCGTCTTCTTCTTCCTCATCAACAGGCTCTTGACGCTGTGCAGCGCGTGCGATGATTTCAACGTAGAAGGACGTTAAGCCTTGCTTTTCAATTTCACTGATAGAATTATTTATCTCAGCAACATGCACTACTTGTGCATCGTCTGCTGTATTACCAAACTTACAATCAAATGCCCAGTAATCAGCATCAAATGGTAAGGTTTTGTTACGCTCTCTTTTCAAATATTTTTTTACTTCATGCTTTGCAGCATCAACCATACGTGGATATTTGATTTTCTCGTGATTCAGCGTGAATGTTTTCTTCATTACGTTCCTAATTACCTTTATTAAATGATAATGGTATTTATGAAACACCATTTGAGGTCATTATAGCAATTGCATTTAATTTTTGGATGCTTTTTTTACACTAAAGTAAATTAATTAGTCTAGTGTCAAAATATGACACATTAATGTCAAGCTTGAGATAAGTGCAACGGCTGATGAAGTGCTTCATTATTAAGGCTGTCGTAAAAAGCTGCCGCATCCATTTGTGGGTTATCGAGCTGAGTTTCTTTATGTTGGTGGCGTTTACGGGTGACTAATTCACAGTTATCAATAATATTTAGTGGGATATGAATTTTATCATCACGAATAGCTAACGGTTCTGGCGCTAGACATGCACGTAATCGAAGGTCACTCATCCCACCATCATTAAGGCGTTGCGCATTATGTTGGCCAATCAACATATCAAACTCTGTTGGTGCAAGTACTTGTTTTGGCCCTGCTCCTAATTTTTTACGCAATTGATCTTCATCTTCAACAACAACATTCGCATCTATGGGCGTTTTAGGAAGATGAAACTGACTAAAATCTAACGCATCATGAGAAAGCATTGCCAATAACAAAGCAAACTCGCCACGACGTGATTCACTCACACTTATAGCAAGACGATTGTTAAGTTGACTCTCTGTGATTAACAAATCATCGATTTGCATAGACTTTAGCCGATTAAAGTAGGTAATAGATATTTATCGGCTTTATTTCATTTTTCTTTAGCTTTTTTCTTTACTTAAATGCTGATTTTGCTATTATCAGCGCCGTTGCATTGGAGGGGTTCCCGAGCGGCCAAAGGGATCAGACTGTAAATCTGACGGCTCAGCCTTCGCTGGTTCGAATCCAGCTCCCTCCACCACTTTTCTTACCGCTAAGTTAAGTGGGGCCAAATGCGACAAAATTAGTGTGGAGGGGTTCCCGAGCGGCCAAAGGGATCAGACTGTAAATCTGACGGCTCAGCCTTCGCTGGTTCGAATCCAGCTCCCTCCACCACTTTTCTTTCTAGCCTTGCTAGTTCTAGACTTAATTTTTCTAATTTTATTCTTTATTAATCAAATACCCATTGTAAACTTGAACCGTGTTGTTTTAACCACTTTGTTGCTTGCTTATAGTTCGGGTAAAATTCACTAACGCGTAGCCAAAATGGCGCACTGTGATTTAAGTACTTCAAGTGTGCAAGCTCATGCACAATTACATAATCAATAATGTACTGTGGTGCACTGACTAACAATAAATTAAAGGTAAGTTCCCTGCGTCGATTACAACTACCCCAACGTCGTTTATAAGTTTGGATCCGAATGCTGCTAGGCAGCGCTTCTGCCATTTTCAAACAGTAATCATTAACCCGCATTTCAATGTAACTTTCTAACTGTTCGTGTAAAAAGGTTTCTAATAATGTTTGATACATTAATTGTTGATGCTTAACTCGACCAGAAATACTGAGTTGCAAAGTGGTCACAGGCTGATTTTTCACTAACAACCAATGGCTACGATTACTTACAGCAAAAGTTAATTGTACAACATCATCAAAAACAACCACCCGATTATTTTTTAATGGGTATTGCCTTGTGTCTAATTGCTGGCTTTGCTTGGTAATTTGCACATTGATCCAATCTGTTTTACTCAACAACCAACTCTCAAGCTCTTTTTTAGCAACACCTATAGGTGCATAAACTGTCACAGCCTGCTGATGAACTTTAATTGCCACGGTTTTACGACGGCGACTGCGCTTTAATGTGTATTCAAACAAATTTAACTCTTAGTGCTACGGTGAGCAATATGGAATAATTTTCGAGTTATTATATTACCTTGCAAAAAAACTGCTAACCTATAATTAAGAATAATTTGAAAAGCAGCATCCGATTATGCCTGATAAGCCTTGTTGTAAGTATACCTCCCCCGATGGGCATCAATGCCAGGAAATAGATATGGGCTCAGGTTTTTGTTTTTGGCATGATAATAAGTTTGATAAATCGGGCCTTGAGCTGAGTCACAAATTAGAACGTTATGCTAAAAAAGGAGGTTTATTGCAAGGTCTTCAGTTACAGCGTGCAAACTTAACAGGCTTAAGCCTAATAAAGCATGATGATGAAGAAGGATTTGATTTATCTTACAGTAATTTTTATCGAGCAAATTTAAGTGGTGCTCACCTATTTAATAATACAATCGCACACAGCTCATTAATGAAAGCAAATTTACGTGAGGCTAACCTGCACTACTGTAACTTGCAACATACTAATTTATTAGGAATTAAGCTGGACAACACGCGCATTGATAAAATTGATTTAGGTGTTGAATTATTACAAGAGAGCCAAGCTAAAACAGCCCTTAAACAATCAGATCGCAACACTGCGCTAGACCTATTTGAGCAATCTGAAGAAATATTTAGAAACCTACGTAAAGCATCGGAACAACAAGGTCTTTTCGAGCTCGCTGGTAACTTTACCTATAAAGAATTAAGAATGCGCCATGCGCAATACCCCAAAGGCTCTAAAAAACAATTAGCATCCAGTGCTATCAACTTATTGTGTGGATATGGCGAAAAACCTGAAAACGTCATTAGGTTTAGCTTAGGCTTAATCATTTTTTGTGCATTTTGCTACTTTATCTTTGGCGTTGTATATGCCGGAGAAACGCTCCAACTAAATTTATCCGCTTCTTTCAATGATAACTTATCAGCATTACTCAATAGTTTTTATTTTAGTGTTGTTACATTTACGACGTTAGGCTACGGCGATATTACGCCAACCGGATTTTCTCGTTTTATCGCCGCTGTAGAAGCATTTTGCGGTAGTTTCTCATTAGCTTTATTCGTAGTTGTCTTTGTAAAACGTATGACTCGCTAGGCTTCTTTCAAGTTGAAAGAATAATAAATTACAGGTTTGGGCAAAACTCGCTATAAAAACAACTGTTAATAATGCTAAAGTTATAACCTATATAATGTAGTGCACTGATTTTAAGTGCTTTGCTTTTGTTAATTTCTGTCGCATTCCATGAGTGAACTTATTGGATAAGCCATATTTTGAGCCATTATGCTTGCAACGTTTTTTATTACGAATCAAGACCCTAGTTTAATTATAAATGGTGTTTTTAACCCTTTTTTGGTGACGCTATCAATTTTAACGGCCATTTTTGCGGCCTATTTCTCTGCATATTTAATTGATCTGGCAAAAGAAACACGCTTTAAGAGCTATCAAAGGCTCGCAAATTCAACCGCTGCGCTCGTGCTCTCTGGTGGTATTTGGAGTATGCACTTTATTGGTATGTTAGCTTTTTCTTTGTGTACTAATATTAGCTATGACCCTGCAATCACTTTCCTCTCTTTTATTCCTGCTTTTTTGGCTTGTTTAACGGCTATTTCTTTATTAGTTAAAAGTAATAAAAAATTCATAGATTTACTCGTACCATCCGTTTTGTTAGGCGCAGGTATCGGGACCATGCATTATAGTGGGATGGCAGCAATGGAGTTGAGCCCGCTACTTAGGTATGACCCACTCATGTTTGGTTTATCAATTATTGTGGCTGTCGTACTTGCGTTTATATCCTTGTACACACGTTTTAATATCAGCCAGCATTTCCCTAAATTTACAGTTATTCAAGCAAGGCTGATCAGTGCGATTATTCTCGGGTTTGCCGTTGCGGGCATGCACTATATGGGAATGGCCGCCACACGATTTGTTGCAACATCCCCATTATTAAATGACAGTAGCAAAGATTCACAACTTACCTTTGTGGCCATCAGTGTCGTTTTTTCTACCATGCTTTTAACGGCAATTGTAGCTATTATAAACGGCATGGTTCGCTACCGGATGTTGTTAGAAGAAAAAACAGGTAACGAATCACGCTTAGAAGCCATTTTATCCACTGCGATTGATGGCATAGTTACAATTGATCACCTTGGCCATATTCTAAGCTTTAATAATGCTGCAGAAGGTATTTTTGGATGGAGTGAAGCCGAAGTTCGAGGAAAAAATGTTAAAATGCTGATGGCTGATGACATTGCTAATCATCATGATGATTATCTTTCTAAAGCAGACCATATTGATTTAGGGAAAGTTATTGGCATTAATCGTGATGTGTTCGCAAAACATAAAAATGGTCACTTATTCCCTATCCGACTTGGCATAGGTGAAGTCAACCAACCTGGTCATAATTCCTTGTTCGTTGGCTTTATCACAGACTTAAGCGAACAGCGCACCCTACAACAAAACCTAGTCAAAAAAGAGCAACAATATCGCTCTTTAATGGACAATATGCCTGGTGTTGTTTTTCGCTGCCATATAAATGAACAATGGAGCATGATTTTTATCAGCCCTAGTATTCATGAACTAACTGGTTACATACCCTCTGAGTTTATTAATAAAAATATCGAGTTTGGTAATTTACTTTATAAAGATGATATTCCACATATTAACGAAGCAATTGATCAGGCGATTACAGATAAATCGCAATATTCAATTGAATATCGAGTACGCCACCGTAACGGAAATCTAATTTGGGTACTTGAGAAAGGTAGTTTTGAATTTAATGAGCATGGCGTAGCTATTTGGATTGACGGTGTGCTTGTTGATATAAGCGAGCGACGAAAATACGAAGATAAGCTTAAGCTCGCCAAAATAGCCGCAGAAGATGCAGCGCAAGCTAAGCAGTCCTTTATGGCAAATATGAGCCATGAAATTCGTACACCAATGAATTCAATCATTGGCTTTAGTGACTTATTGATGGACACTCCGCTTGATCAGGAGCAGCAAAAACATTTGATCACCGTAAATAATGCAGCACGCTCACTACTGCGCTTACTTAACGAGATCCTCGATTCTGCAAAACTTGAAAAAGGGAAACTGACTATTGAGCCTGTGCATTTTAACCTCCAACCTATGCTCGACAGCATTATCTCAACGTTCTGGTTAGAAGCCAAAAAGAAAGATCTAGCGTTAAACCTTACCATCAAAGAGTCAGTGCATACTGCCTACTATGGGGATCCCGATAGAATCAGGCAAGTACTCACAAACTTAATTGGCAACGCAATTAAATTTACAGAAAAAGGGACTGTGGATGTAACCGTGAGTACGACTCAAAACAATTATTTATTTTTTGAAGTGCAAGATACTGGTATTGGTATTGCCAAAGATCGCCTTAAAGCTGTATTCCAGCCATTTGAACAGGCTGATGGCACCACGACCCGTCGCTTTGGTGGAACAGGCCTTGGCACGACTATTAGCAAACAACTCGTCGAATTAATGGGCGGCTCTATTAATCTAGTCAGCGAAGAACATAAAGGCAGCTGTTTTTTCTTTTCACTCCCACTTGGTGAAGGAGATGAAAGTTTAATTAACTACTTTGATGGCCTACATACACAATTACCTCCTTTGCGTATTTTAGTGGTTGACGATATTGAGCAAAATGTTGAGCTACTGCGTTTATTACTTTCTCGAGATAAGCATACCGTCAGCACCGCGTGTAATGGTTTAGAGGCGCTGGCCATTTTTGAGCAACAAGACTTTGATGTTATTTTGATGGATATTCATATGCCTGAATGTGATGGCATCACAGCAACGCAAAAAATACGTAAAATAGAGCAGCAACGACAGTTAAAAAACGTGCCTATTATTGCGCTAACAGCCAGTGTTTTACAGCAAGATAAGCTAACAGCGAAAAAAGCGGGAATGAACGGATTTGCGAATAAACCGGTTGATATAAACCAACTAAACCAAGAAATTTCGCAAGTTTTGGGTTTTGGACTGAAAAAAGAAACCTTGATTGCCCACACAGATCCAACAGCGCTGCACATAGATTTCAAAAAAGGGCAGCTGCTTTGGGGCAGTAAATGTAAGCAGTTGACACAAATTCAGCGTTTTTTAAAAGAACAACACCCACTTTACGACACTATGTTTAAAAATGGCTTAGCTGCATTAAAAAATGCTAATAGCACACTACACACCCTTAAAGGCTTATCGGGTAATTTAGGTTTACCAACCATGATGAAGCTTTTCTCCGAAATAGAAAAAAGCCAAACATTACAGCAACAAACTCAACTCATTAGACAATTACAAACAGAGTTAAATACGGTGAGTCAGCTTTTAATCGAGAAGACATCATCTTGCATGCCACACCATGAACCTGAAAAAAACACACGCGAGTTATCACTCAGTGAACTTAAATCAATGTGTGAACTACTTTTCAAAGACGCTGAAAACGCCGAGCTTAACGATGAGTTCTTAGCAAAAATAGCCGCTGGTGCACCACAGATTTATCAAAGTGAAGTTACTGCCTTAGTAGAATCTTTTGACCTATTTGATTTTGATAATGCCCAAAGTAACCTTAAATTATTAATTGAACGACTTAATCAGACTGATAATATGGAAACACAATGATGGACTTAATAACTGAGCGCCCAAGAATTCTTATTGTTGACGATGAACCCGCCAACTTAAAAGTAATGCGTGAAGTCTTAAGCAAACATTATCGTCTATCGTTTGCTAAATCGGGAGATGCCGCACTCGCATTAGTTGAAAAAGAACCACCTAAGCTTATACTACTTGATATCATGATGCCTGATATGAATGGCTTTGAAGTATGTCAACGCCTTAAGAGCAACCCTACAACTACACATATCCCGATTATTTTTGTTACTGCATTGAGTGATGAAAGCGATGAGTTTAAAGGCTTTGAATTAGGCGCGGTTGATTACATAACCAAGCCAATCAGCCCTGCAATCGTTCGTGCAAGAGTAAAAACACACTTATCACTCATTCAGGCTGAGCAATTAAAATTAGCCCATGTAGATTTAGTTCACCGTTTAGGGCGAGCCGCAGAATATAAAGACACCGATACAGGTGAGCACATTGTTCGGATGAGTAAATACAGTAAAATTCTTGCACTTGCCTATGGCATGCATGAAGAGCATGCTGAGCTGTTAAAGCAAGCGGCACCAATGCATGACATTGGGAAAATCGGGATCCCTGATGCGATATTGCTCAAGCCAGGAAAACTAACGGCAAGCGAGTTTGATTATATGAAAGAGCACGCTCAAATAGGTGCGCAAATTCTTGAAAACTCTTCGTCACCTTTGCTTCAATTGGCGCACTTACTTGCGATAGAACATCATGAGAAATGGGATGGTTCAGGTTACCCTAACGGTTTGCAAGGCAAAAACATATCAATTGAAGGCCGTATTGTTGCGATTGCCGATGTATTTGATGCATTGACCTCAAAACGCCCCTATAAAGAGCCATGGCCTATTGAAGATGCACTAAAATTTTTGCAAGAACAAGCCGGCGTTCATTTTGACCCTGAGCTTGTCCATTTATTTACAGCGCAAATTGATGCGATTATGGATATTTACTCAACCTATCAAAACTAATTGTTGAGGTGGCCTGCAATATACTGATAGTCATGTGATGTGATCTCATGGCTATTACCGCTATTATCTTTAAAATACACCGAAAAAGTTACTTTATGATCAGCCCGCACCGTTTTTATATTTAAGTCTTTCAGATGTTTCAACCACGCCAAAAACTGCTCTCCTGTCGCACCAAAAGCAATCCCTTTACTTGTGCCCTCACCTTCAAAAAGAGCAAGTCTGACAGTTGCCCCTCGATCCTCTAACGTTAATGGGCCTGTGCCTTCATTCCAAAAAGCCAGCTCTGGGATCACTGTAAAACCCAACACTGATTCGTACCAAATAAGCGACTCGGCAAGGTTTGCCACATTTAAATGGCAATGATCGACCCCAACTAACAATGGACACGTCATAGTTCTTTCCCCACTTCTGACTTTAACTGCTCTATAAACGCCAACATATAATCAGTGCGGCGCTTTGCTTCCGTTTTCGCTGAAGGCGTGTTCATACTTTTTGCGATGTGAAGTAACTTAATAAAAAAATGATCGAGTGTATATAGTGTGTCATCCGCTTTACGCTGTTGGCAAAATGGATCTTGCGGGTGATATAAATGTCGGCTGATTGACCCACCAACCTTCATACAACGGCTAACGCCTATTGCACCTAATGCATCCATACGGTCAGCATCTTGCACAATCTGTGCTTCTACCGATTGTATTTGTATATTAGCGCTAAAACTGTGGGCAACAATCGCATGATGAATGGCAGTAAAAAATTGCTGGTCATACCCTATTGAAGCTAAGAAAGAAATCGCTTTATCTGCTGCCATCGTTGACGCTTTCGCACGATCAGGGTGGTTTTTCGCAACGGCTACACAATCATGTAGCCATGCAGCAGGAAGTACCACTGCCATATTGGCTTGCTCTGCAATGCAAAGCTGCTTTGCTACGCGTACGACTCTTTCAATATGGGTAATATCGTGAGCAACATCGGCACACACAACTTCAGTAATAAACCCTTTACAAGCAATTTCGAGTTGTTGTAATGACACCGGTAATGGAATTTCTTGGTTCATAAATAACGTCGTTTCAAATTAAAACAATCAATTGCAGTTACTTTACCGTGCTTATAGGGGCTTGTGCAAAACATTCATTGTATGTTCGCCCTTGCTTCACTAAAATAGCCTGCTAATTTATCTGTAATGAGAAGCCCAATGTCATCTGCCGTATACCTACAAGCTGGTCGTGAAAAATCACTAAAAAGAAAACACCCATGGTTGTTTTCAAAAGCCATAAAAAAAATAAAAGGTAAACCTGGGTTAGGTGATACGGTAACTATCCATGATAACGATGGTAAATTTTTAGCAACTGCCGCCTACAGCCCACACTCACAAATTAGAGCCCGAGTATGGAGCTTTGACGAAAAAGAAATCATTGATCAGGCATTTTTTGAGCGTCGTTTACGTCGTGCATTCGACGCACGCGAACAAGTAATCATTGAAGGTGGTTTAACTGGGTTTCGCTTATGTGCTGCGGAGTCTGATTTTCTGCCAGGCGTTACTATTGATAAATTTGATAATGTACTCGTTTGTCAGTTATTAAGTGCTGGCGCTGAGCGTCATAAAGGTGAAATTGTAGGCGCATTAATCAGTATTTTCCCTGGTTGTGATGTGTATGAGCGCTCAGATGTTGAAGTACGCACCAAAGAAGGTTTAGAACCTACGATGGGTGTATTATGGGGTAATAAACCTGAGCAGCCTGTATTAATAGAAGAAAACGGTTTTAAAATCGAAGTTGATATTCTTGAAGGTCACAAAACAGGTTTTTACCTTGACCAACGCGACAGCCGTGCAGCCCTTGAACGTTTTTCTAAAGATAAAAAAGTACTTAACTGCTTTAGCTACACAGGTACATTTTCATTGTACGCATTACGTGGTGGCTGTGAGCATGTTACTAATGTTGATGTATCACAACCAGCCCTAGATACTGCTAAACGCAATATTGAGCATAATAATCTTGATCTCAGTAAAGTGGACTTTGTTAAGCAAGACGTATTTAAATTATTACGTCAATACCGTGAAGACGGCGTGCTATTTGATACAGTCGTTATGGATCCACCAAAATTTGCGGATAATAAAGCCCAGCTTACTGGTGCGTGTCGTGGTTATAAAGATATCAACATGATTGCAATGCAAATACTTAAACCTGGCGGCACATTGCTCACTTTTTCATGTTCGGGGTTAATGGAACAAAACTTGTTTCAAAAAGTGGTTGCTGATGCAGCTCTTGATGCTGGTAAAGACTTATTGATTATGGAACGTTTAAACCAAGCAGCCGATCACCCTATTGCTGGCAGCTACCCTGAAGGTTTTTACTTAAAAGGCTTGATCTGTAAAGTTTACTAATCGCTAGTTAAAATGCATGATTTCAAGTCCTGCTGTGACCGTGCCATCGTTTTCTTTGCTGGCGCGGATCACTTTAGCGGTCGCATCAAGTGGCGCTATATTTGCGCTTGTCGAATTAATATTCACTCTTACAATTGTGCCCACTTCAAGTAACTCATCTAAATGTACTGACAATCCTGTCGCACTTAAATCCACACACACCGCATCAAAATGCTGATCTGAAATTGGCTCTATTGTTACTAATTTTGCTTGTGCGTTGATCTGCATACGTTTGAAATTACGTTGTTCTTCATTAAGCATACTGTTCTCCTAAACGACCGTGTTTATTTTTTCTAATAATCCACCCACTGAAAAGGGTTTTACGACATAAGCGTCACAACCCGCTTCAAAGCCGGCTTTTTGCTCTTGTTCTGACTCTAATCCCGATACCATAACAACAGGTATATGACGCGTTTCTGGCGTATTTTTCAACATCCTACATGTATCATAACCATCTAATCCCGGCATACACACGTCAAGCAAAATTACATCTGGTGGATTGGCTATCGCTGATGATAAACAGTGAGTTCCAGAATCAGCATAACTTAGTTCAAAACTTGCTGATAGTGCGCCTTTAAGCATTTCAAAATTAAAGTACTCATCATCAACAACAAGCAAACGTAGATTTTTTTTATCTGCTGAGGGCATAGTAAATATTTGTTCCTTCATTATGTTCAAAAATAAATCCTTCCTTTAAGGTACTCAGCTTGCAATAAAATGCAAGCTTAAATATTGATCAATCATGCTCTTTTAATGCATTCAGAACCCTCTTTCCTGATATCGGGTAAGGTGTCCCTAACGTTTGTGCAAATAAGGATACTCTCAGTTCTTGCTGCATCCAAAAAATTGTCTGTAACGACTCTGGAATAGGCATCCCTTGTGGTATCTTTTTAAGGTACTTTTGATACTCCTGCGCTACTTTATCTAATTCAAGCACGCATAATCTGTCACGGTTTGGGTCAACAGGTAGTTTCTCTAAACGCTTTTCTATTGCTTTTAAATAACGGATTAAATCACTTAATTTATCTGCCCCGTGATTGGATACAAACCCCTTAAACACTAGAGATTCTAATTGGCTTTTAATATCGCCGTGCGCCGTGATCATGGTTAAATCTACACGCCCTTTCATCTTTTTATGCAACGCATGCGCAATACTTAATACTTGCTCCACTTGCGTTGCAATAGCAACGACAGTATCGCCTAACTCTCCACGGACCTGTTCCTTTACTTGTTCAAACGCATGCTCTGTTCGTACATCACCGAGTTTTACGAGCAAACTATCTACCCCTGCTGCAATACAATCATCAATTAAATCAGCGACTTTACCAAATGGATTGAAATATAGACCTAATTTAGCTTTGTTGGGTAAGTTTTGTTGTAAATATTTTATCGGCGAAGGAACATTAAGTAACACTAATCGACGTAAACCTTGCTGATGAGCAGCGTGTGCTTTGATCTCATTATCAAACAACTCAACTGCTGCAGATGATTTTTTATCCACCAGTGCCGGGTATGCTTTTATCTCATACTGGCCTTGTTTTTTCACATACGAGAGCGGTAATTTACCAAAATCCCATGTCAGTAAATCGCTCTTTTCAATGCCTTTGTCAGCCACTTTTGATAGGGTTTGCGTCACTTTACCTTGCAGCTGTGCTTTTAATTTAGCTAAATCCATACCATGTGCTAACACCCCCCCTTTTTCATCGCGTACTTCAAACTGCAAACGTAAATGAGTGGCAAGGGTTGTTAAATCCCATGCATCAGGCTCGACCTTAACGCCGGTCATACGCAACAATCGTGTGCTTAACGCTTCCAGTAAGTTCCCCTGCATAGGCTCTATAGCAGCCAATACCGCATCTGCATAGTTGGGTGCGGGTACAAAGTTACGACGCAACGATTTAGGAAGTGACTTAATTAAGCCACAAATTAATTCATGACGAAATGCAGGTATATGCCAGTCAAAACCGCTTTCTTGCACTTGGTTTAATAGTGCGACAGGAATTTGCACTGCTACACCATCAACTGCTTGGCCTGGATCAAAGTGGTAATTCAGCGGTAACATTAAATTACCTTGCTGCCATACATCGGGATAATCAAACTCAGTAATGCTGTCTGCACCGTGCTGCATCAAATCATCACGGGTCATTTGTAAATAATGTTTGTTTTGCTGCTTTTGCGTTTTATACCATTTGTTAAATGCCGTTCGATTATTAATATCGCTCGGAATTTTTTTATCGTAAAACGTATATAAAGTTTGTTCGTCGACTAAAATATCGCGGCGTCGGCTTTTATTCTCAAGTGTTTGAATATCTTCAATCAACTCGCGGTTGAATTGTAAAAAACCTTCGTTTTGGCCTAAGTCCTGTTCAACAAGCGCGCTACGAATAAATAACTCGCGACTCACTTTAGGATCTATATTGCTGTACACACAGCGGCGCTTTGAAACAATGATCAACCCATATAATACTTGCTGTTCAAATGCGATGACTGCGCCTGGTTTTTTCTCCCAGTGCGGTTCACTGTAACTGCGTTTTACTAAATGTTGTGCTAACGGCTCAACCCAATCAATATTTATTTTGGCATTGACGCGCGCATATAATTTACTGGTTTCAACAAGCTCAGCCGACATTAACCACTTAGGGCTCTTTTTAAACAATCCTGAACCTGGGAAAATATGAAATTGACTGTTTCGTGCGCCTTTATACAGTTGCTTTTCATCTTTAAAACCAATGTGACTAAGCATTCCACTGAGTAATGCTTGATGCACTTTATCGCCATCAGCCACGTTTGTTGTGGCTTTCATGCCCATTTCGTTGCATACCGTACTTAGCTGATAAACAATGTCTTGCCATTCGCGAATACGCATATACGCGAGCATATCTTTTTGACACAACTTCCTAAACTGGCTATTACTTAGTTCACTTTGCTGCTCTTCTAGGTAATTCCATAAATTTAAAAAGGCAATAAAATCTGAATCAGGGTCGTCAAATCGGCCATGTTTTTCGTTGGCCGCTGCACGTTTTTCTTGCGGCCGCTCTCGTGGGTCTTGTATCGATAGCGCCGCAACAATAACAATCACTTCACGTAATGCACCTAACTTATGCGCCGTTAATACCATTTTAGCCAACCGTGGATCAACGGGTAAACGGCTCAATTCTAAGCCTGACTTAGTTAGCTGAGTGTCGCGATTACTCTTGGTCGGTTTAACGGCTTCGAGCTCTTCTAATAATGTTAAGCCATCGTTGATATTACGGCTGTCCGGCGCTTGTACAAACGGAAATTGCGCCATGTCACCTAGGCCTAATCCCAACATTTTTAAAATAACAGACGCCAAGTTAGTACGTAGTATTTCTGGGTCAGTAAATTCTGGACGCGAATTAAAGTCATCTTCAGCGTATAAGCGAATACAAATACCGGCTTCAACACGCCCGCAACGCCCTTTACGCTGGTTTGCACTGGCTTGTGATATTGGCTCAATTGGTAAACGCTGCACTTTAGTGCGGTAGCTGTAACGACTAATACGCGCCGTGCCTGGGTCAATTACATAACGAATACCCGGTACAGTTAATGATGTTTCAGCCACGTTAGTTGATAAAATTATATGACGACGGCTATGCGGAGCGAAAATTCTGTTTTGCTCTGCATTTGATAATCGCGAATAAAGTGGGAGCACATCAGCCCCTTTTAAATTACGTTTACTCAATGCATCAGCAGTATCTCGAATCTCCCGTTCACCATTTAAAAAGATTAATATGTCACCAGGGCCTTCTTGGCACAACTCATCAACGGCATCAAAAATACCTTGTAGCTGATCGCCTTCGGCTTCCATATTCTCTTTGTCAATTTCAATCAATGGCCTATAACGTACATCAACTGGGAATGTCCGCCCTGAAACCTCAATAATTGGCGCATCATTAAAATGTTTTGAAAAGCGCTGTGGATCAATGGTTGCAGATGTAATAATAACTTTTAAGTCTGGGCGCTTTGGTAATAAGTTTTTTAAATAGCCTAAAATAAAATCGATATTTAAACTGCGTTCGTGAGCTTCATCTATGATGATAGTATCGTATTGATTTAAAAATCGATCTTGCTGAATTTCGGCAAGTAAAATACCGTCAGTCATCAATTTTATATAACTATTATTAGACACTTGATCACTAAAACGGATTTTAAAACCTACTTGCTGACCAAGCTCACATTGCATTTCATGGGCAATACGATCCGCAACTGTTCGCGCGGCTAAACGCCGTGGCTGGGTATGCCCGATGTAACCATCAACACCACGACCCAGCTCTAAACACATTTTAGGTATCTGTGTGGTTTTACCTGAACCGGTTTCACCTGCGATGATCACCACTTGGTTATTCGCTATCGCCTGTTTAATATCATCTTTTTTCTGACTAACAGGCAGCTGCTCTGGGTAAGTAACTTTTGGCAATTGAGCTAAACGCACCTCACGCAATTGTTGACTGCGCGCAATGTCAGCGGTGATCTTTTCAAGCACTGCAATTTGTTTTGTTTCATCAGTTATTTTTTTTATGCCATGAAGGCGTTTTTTAAAGATGAATTGATCTTTTCTTAAGCACGTTTTGAGTTCACCAAATAATTGACCTAGGTTTACCACCCCGACTACCTTATAAATTTGAATTAAAGACGCGCAATTATAGCAAACTTCACCGCTGTGGTTAACTTTGCCGCAATATTAAATTTTATAATATATGCCCAAATCAGCTTGAGCTGAAATCAATGATAGTGCCGATTCTAGCTTGCCCAACTTTGCATCAGTGATATGCTAATTAGCTAAATTCCCAAAACGTTATAATGATGCCGTTAAGAAGTTTATTACACTTATTTATTCTCGCCGCAATTTGGGGCGCCTCTTTTTTATTTATGCGTATGGCAGCAGCCAGTTTAGGACCAGCCATACTCATTGAGCTTAGAGTGGGGTTTGCTGCGCTAACACTTTTTTTAGTCGCATTATATTTAAAACGAGCGTCAGTTTTTAAAGAACTTGCTTTTAAAACTCACCATAAACATTTCTTTATTATTGGCGCACTTAATTCTGCTTTTCCCTTTTTGCTGTTCGCTTATGCCGCACAAACACTCAATGCATCAACCTTGTCTATTTTAAATTCGACAACACCTATATGGGGTGCCGTTGTTGGAATGTTTTGGGCCAAGACAAAGCCAACCAAAAGTGTACTGCTAGGTTTAATTTTAGGGTTAACAGGCGTTGTGCTGTTAGTCGGACAAAATCAGTTTAGTATTCATTCAGACTCATTAATCGCAATTATAGCGGCGCTGTGTGCGTCACTCAGTTATGCCATTGCATCACACTACACAAAATACGCACCTAAATTAACTCCATTTAATAATGCACATGGTTCAATGTGGGCGGCAAGCTTTATGGTTTTACCACTAATTTTATTTATGCCGATACGCGAAGTGCCCTCCACCAGCGTTATGCTAGGAGTACTTACACTTGGCGTTGTATGCACTGCATTAGCCTATATCTTATTTTTTAAATTGATTGATGATATTGGCCCAACATCAGCACTTACTGTGACTTTTTTAATTCCTTTATTTGGTATTTTCTGGGGGCACCTAATACTTGATGAAACCATTGGTTCTAATACCTTGCTCGGTGCATTTTTTGTGATCAGCGGTACAATGCTGGTGACAGGATTTTTTAATAAAAAACTAAAAGTAAAAAATACAAATATATAAAATTAGGTATAAGACATGAAAAAAGGCGCATTAAGCGCCTTTTATGTCCTTTGGGCAGAACTGTGTATTGACTTATAGTGCAGCGAATACTTCATCTGTTTTTGCAGCACAGATAAAATCATTCTTATGTAGCCCTTTAATAGAGTGGCTCCACCATGTAACTGTTACTTTGCCCCACTCAGTTAATAAACCAGGGTGATGGCCTTCTATCTCTGCCATATCACCTACTTTGTTTGTAAATGCGATGGCTTGTTTAAAGTTTTTAAATTTATAAAGTCGCTCTAATTGCATAATACCATCACGTACTTCAGGCACCCAGTCTGGGATCATTTTAATTAACTCTGCGAGCTCTTCATCCGATACTTTTGGAGCATCAACGTGACAGGCTTCGCATTTTTGTGCGCTTAATGATGACATCTTAAATCCTTAACTTGCTAATTTTTCTTTAGGAGGAAATTTTGGGTCGTGTAACCCTAATTCTTTTGCTTGCTCTACTAATGCCATAATATCCAATTGTGAAATATCAAACAAATCATGGATAGAATTAATGGTGTAGTACAAAGGCTGCATAATATCAATTCGGTACGGCGTACGTAATACGTCAAGTACATTCATTGCGTTGATTTCAGGCGTATCTGAATACACATACTGTGTTTCGCCAGGGCTTGATAAAATACCACCGCCATAAATGCGCAGTCCATCGTCGGTTTGCATAAGTCCAAACTCAACGGTAAACCAGTACATACGTGCTAAATAAACACGGTCTTTCTTTTGCGCTGCATAACCTAGCTGTCCATATTTATGCGTAAATTCAGCAAAATCTGGGTTTGTCAGCATAGCGCAATGACCAAATATTTCATGAAAAATATCAGGTTCTTGTAAATAATCAAACTCTTCGCGACTACGGATAAATGTCGCAACTGGAAATTGCTTGTTCGCTAATAAACGAAAGAACTCGTCGAAGTCAATTAACGCAGGTACTGGCGCTACTTGCCAACCTGTTGTGGCTAGCAGCACTTCGTTGAGTTCACTTAATTGTGGAATACGATCATGGGGCAAGTTTATTTTTTTTAGGCCTTCCATGTATTCATTACAGGCTTTGCCTTCAATGCATTTAAGCTGACGCGCGACCAGTTCTGACCATATTTTATTTTCTTCATCGCTCCAATGTATCACACCATTTTCATCTGGTGTTCTGGAGGTGTATTTACTTGCTTTAGCCATTATAACCTTCTTGGTGTTAAACCGAACCTGTTGCAGTGATACTAAGCAAATGTAAGCCAAAGTTTAATAGCAGAGCCAATATCTGCGCAGGCCATTAACATGCCTTTTGTATACCTTTATATACACCAAAAAACAGTTAAGTTTACACACCAAGTAGAACAGAGGCTAAAAGCGATAATTACCGTAAACATTTAATTACAAATCAAGTTATACAAGTAAAGGCGCGGTTAAGATCACTTATAATATCGTTAACATCCTCTAAGCCAACTGAAAGTCTAATTAATCCATCACTAATACCAGCCGCTGCACGCTCTTCTGGAGTATAAGGTGAGTGCGTCATCGATGCAGGATGTTGAATAAGTGTTTCCGCATCCCCTAAGCTTACTGCTAGCGTGCAAAGCTCAGTGCTATTAATAAACTGCTCGCCATCTTTAAGGCTGCCTTTAAGCTCAAATGCAATAACACCACCAGCCGCCTTCATTTGATTACCAATAAACTTAAACCCAGGGTGTGACTCTAGACCCGGGTAATAAACCGTATTCACTTGTGGGTGTTGCTCTAAGAACTCGGCAATTATTTGCGCACTTTCACAATGGCGCTGTATTCTGATCGCCAACGTTTTTAAGCCACGATTAATCAACCAAGCGTCATGGGGGCTGATGGTCGCCCCAATATCTTTGAGCACCGTCATCTTAATTAATGTAATGTGCTCTTGACTACCACACACAAGCCCTGCCACAACATCACCATGACCATTTAAGTATTTAGTCGCGCTGTGAACAATTAAATCTATGCCATAATCAATGGGCTTTTGCAGTAACGGTGTGAGAAAGGTGTTATCGATCACACTGATTAAACTATGTCGTTTTGCAACTTGCCCTATTAGCGCTAAATCAATTATTGCCATGGTTGGGTTTACAGGTGTTTCAGCAAAAATCATTTTTGAATTAGGTTTTATAGCATCACGCAATGCCTGCTCATCAGTCATATCTACAAATGTGACGTCAATTCCCCAGCGCGGCAACATGTGAGCAAAAAAGGCAAACGTACAGCCATATAATGCACTTGATGCCACTAAATGATCACCTTGCGATAAGAAGCTTAATACCGACGCCGAAACAGCCCCCATACCGGTCGCTGTTGCAGCTGCCGCTTCGCAGCTTTCTAACTGCGCCACTTTTTGTTCCAGTTCGGTTGTTGTTGGGTTGCCTAATCGAGTATAAATATACCCCGGCTCTTCACCTGCAAAGCGTGCAGCTCCTTGTGCGGCGCTGCTAAAATGAAACGTTGAAGTTTGATATAAAGGTGATGTGAGTGCACCATGAGGATCGTTGGCTTTTTCAGGACCATGGATGCACTGGCTGTCGATGTGGAGTGTATTCATTGTTATTGCTCATTTTAATTATTATCAATAGGTCATAATTAAACGTATCGCGCTCTAAAGCACAAGCATGCCGGATGCTCAGATGGCTAGAGTATGTACAGGATCTTAGGGAGACTGTACATATATGTTGTCAGTCCCCCTTTTTGTTACTCCTCTTTTGATACTGACGGCTTTCGGCCCATGATTTTACTGGCAATTAATTGCGCTGTTCCTTTAAGCAAACTGCGCTTATGCTCAAGTCGCGGTAACGGACGACTTAGCTCCATAGCTTTATAACCGATCCGTGCGGTAAATATCCCAGCACTTAAGCCCTGTGCTGCACGCCCTGATAATTTGCCTAAAAGCTCAGCACTCAGCGCCGTTGCAGCTAAATCAGATACTAACTCTGCACTACCAACAAACATCACTTGTTTGATCAACATACGATAAAGTTTAATACGACTGGCGTAACCAAAACCGATACCGTAGATTTTGCCTATTTGCTCAATCAATTTAGTGCCACGCCACAACACTGCCATCATATCCACCAACGCCAGAGGGCTCAATGCCACTAACAAACCCGACTCAGTAGCAAAGCGGTTAATGAGCTTTTTAGCTTGCGTATCTTGCTTCACTAGTAAACTATCGGCGTACAAAGTCATAATTTCTTTATCACTATGATGACTATCAATACTTGCTTTAAATTCATCAAATCCTGTTAACTGCTGATGCTTATTAAGCTTTTCAAGCCAAGGCAATGCCCCGCCTACTTGCTCACTATTGAGTAAACGGTCTGCTTCATGGCGATGTAATTGATTGCGTTTTAAGCTACGTAACATTCTATACTCACGCCACAGTAAACGCCCTAATAACAATACACCGCTGAGCACAGCTATTAAATATACGCAACCAAAGATGATTGATTGCTGGAAGGTAATAACCATTGAAAATATAAACTCAAGGAGCACCAAGCCAATAAAGCTCACAGCAAATACCCCTTTGAGGGTTTGCCATTTTGACTTTTTATACACTGGGGTTAAATCAATATCAGCTTCAGGTAGATCATCAACACTGTGCTCATACTCACCTTGATCAATCACTTTTGCAGTGGTTAATTCGGACTCTTTTTCTAATGGCTCTGGCGCAGTATCAATACGTCGGCCAGCTTGAAAACGTGAAGCTGTCTCGCTCATGTTAGTTTATCTCCTAAAAGGTACTGCATGACATGATCTAAACGTATATGTTTTAGCTGCTTGTCAGGGCTTGGCATCGGCGAGAATGATAAAAACTCAAAACCATGGCTTGGCCATTCATCTTTATTAAGCATTCGCATTGGTGGTTGTGGCGGTAAATAAGTTAACCATTGCGACTCTAATAACGGCAAGCCATAAATACAATTAAGTGTTTTGCCTTGTTCCGTCACTTGTTTTGGCATGGTGGCAGTGATTGATGACATTGCCATTGTTTCAATTTTTACACCATCAAACTTTAAGTGGTTACTTTGCTCATGAACTAATGAATCCAGCAGTAGAGCCAAATCTTTATGATGAACACCACTTATATGGTCTGATTTATTGGCCGCAAAAAGTAACTTATCTATATTCGGTTTAAATAAACGTTTTAAAAAGCCTGTTTCACCATAATTAAAATGTGCGAGTAATTGCTTTATTACATCGCCCTGCTCTTGCAGTGTTTCAGGTCCTTCATTCAGCGCGCTCAGCACATCTACTAATACAATCTGCCTATCAAAATGTCGAAAATGTTGGCTATAAAAAGGCTTTACCACCTCTTTTACATACGCATCAAAACGTTTTTGTAAATGCGCTAAATTAGAACCCGCAATCGCTTCCTCTGTATAGCCTGCAACTGGAAAAAACAGTAACAGTGGTGCGCCTTGAAGTTCTCCAGGCATTAACATCCGCCCAGGTTGCAACATGGCAAGTTTAGTGTCTTTTTTAAGGCCAACAAGCAAAGCTTGATATTGTGTGGCAATGCCACTTAACGCGCTCTCATCTACTGGCGCATGTAAATCAAGGGCTGCAAGTGCAGTTAAAAATGCCTGTGACTTTTCCACTCGTGGAGGCTGTTGTAATAACGTGTATTGTTGCTCACTCCATTGTCGATAACTTTGCTGTAGCATAGGTAAATCCAGCAACCACTCACCGGGGTAATCAATGATATCTAGATACAAAGTTGACTGCGGTGAAAAGTGTCCTCGTAAACCGCTGTCGCTACGATACTTGATTGCAAGGCGCAGGGTATTAATACGCTCAGTAGATGACGGCCACCTTGGTTGCCCTTCTGTAGGCAGTAATGCACTCAAAGCTTTAGGATAATCAAAAGTAGGAATTGTCAGGGCTTCTTGTGGAACTATTCTTGTAGCGATATGACGCTGCTGTTGCATAACATCAAAAAACGGTAAGTTTTTTTCATTCGCCTGGCTAGTCAAATGTTTCACCAAAGCTGTAATGAACGCAGTTTTACCACTGCCACTTAAGCCTGTAACTGCTAATTTTACATGCTGATCTAAACTGCGATGTACGGCTTTTTGCGCTCCGCCCTTTATTTTTTTTAATGTGCTTTTTGCAAATGAAGTGTTAATCATAATGATTGAGCACCTCAGCGGCATAAGTATTAGGCAGCTAAAGTGCTATTGAATCCTTTAAAGCTTATTAATTTCACGGCTAACCGTAAACTCGGTTGAAGTAACGTAGCGTTCCATATCTTGTAAACGTATATCAACACGATTTAAACGATCTTTCAAATCTTGTAAAGCGCGACGAGGCGGCTCACCTTTTTGCCATACTTTAAATTTTACTTCTAACGGATCGTCATGCTTACTTGACTGATCTTTAAACTGTGTCGACGAGTCTTTTTTGTCTAAAATAAACCAGGCTGCAATATACGCCACTACAAATAATGGACCGCCAGTCAATAAGACTGCACTGACAAATATAATGCGAACTAACCATAACTCCATATTGAAGTAATCACTTAGCCCTGCACATACACCCGCTATTTTTCCACGTTGTGGGTCTCTTAATAATTCGCGTTTGGTACTCATACTTTACGCCTCCACTGTGGTGCCTCTTGATCAAGCAATGCTTCTAATGTTTCAACTCTGTCGGCCATTTTTTCAGCTTTTTGTGCAAGTTCCAGCAGCTGGCGATGTTCGTGTTCGCTCAAGCCTTGGCTTACTTGTTTTTTACTACGATAATGTAAAATCAACCACAGTGGCGCGACAAAAATCGTAAACATAACAAATGGTACAATTATTACCTCTGAATCAAACATAACCCTCTCCTGACAATCCGTATTTGATAGTTTAAGCAGGGGCACACGGGCCCCATATATTTTTATTTATCAGCTAACTTCTTTTTGAGTGCTGCTAACTCGTCATCAATTTGCTCATTTTGTTGCAAGTCTGCAATCTCATCAGCCAATGACTTTTTACCTAAATCGTACGATTCTACTTGTGATTCTAGACCATCAATCTTCGTTTCGTAACGTTCAAAGCGATTAAGGGCATCTTCAACTTTAGAGCTATCCAATGCTTTTTTCACTTCAAGGCGTGACTCTGCAGAGCGTTGACGTAAGATAATCGCTTTTTGACGCGCTTTTGCATCTGCAAGCTTATCTTGTAACGTACTCACTTCTTGCTGTAATTTGTCAATGTGTGTTTCGACATGACTTAATTCACTTTCAACGGCTGCTACCGCTTCAGCAGATTTTTGCTTCTCAAGTAATGCTGCACGAGCTAAATCATCACGATCTTTACTCAATGCGAGTTCAGCTTTATCTTGCCACTGAGCTACTTGCGCTTTTAATGTATCTACACGACGCACTAATTCTTTTTTCTCTGCTAACGTTTTAGCTGAGGTTGAACGAACTTCAACTAACGTGTCTTCCATTTCTTGAATGATAAGACGTACCATTTTTTCAGGATCTTCTGCTTTATCTAAAATGGCATTGATATTAGAATTAACGATATCTGCAAAACGCGAAAAAATTCCCATAATATTTACCTCTGTGATGTTTAACTTAATTGGTCTACAGTTACTGTTACAATATGCTTGCCAACTTTATAAAATATAAAATACATTAATACTTTCAAAAAGTTAAACTAAAAATACAAATTCCTTTAGTTCTCTGCAATTATGAAATACACTAACAGTTAGTAAAAATGACTAAGAGTTAGGGAATATGAGCCAATTTCGCCAACAAGACAATTTACTCGGCCAATCAGACAGCTTTTTAGCTGTGCTTGATCAGGTTTCGCAGCTAGCAAGTTTAGATAAGCCGGTCCTTATTATTGGTGAGCGAGGCACAGGTAAAGAACTAATAGCAGCCCGCTTGCACTTCTTGTCAAAACGTTGGGAGCAAAGCTATATTAAACTTAACTGCGCTGCATTGAACGAAAACCTACTTGAAAGTGAGCTGTTTGGTCATGAAACAGGTGCATTTACAGGGGCGAGCAAACGCCATGAAGGACGATTTGAACGCGCAAACGCCGGTACACTTTTTTTAGACGAACTCGCAAACACTTCTGCGATGGTTCAGGAAAAGCTGCTGCGTGTCATTGAATATGGTGAGTTTGAGCGAGTCGGTGGTAAACAAACTATAAAAGTCGACACCCGATTAGTATGCGCTACCAATGAAGATTTACCTTACCTAGCTGAACAAGGCGAATTTAGAAGCGATTTACTCGATCGCCTAGCATTTGATGTTATTACACTGCCACCGCTGCGAGAACGCCAAGAAGATATTATGCTGTTAGCTGAGCAGTTTGCAATCAACATGGCGCGTGATCTTGAATGGCAATTATTCAGTGGTTTTACTCGTAGTGCTGTTGATATTTTACAGTCATATGAGTGGCCCGGTAATATTCGTGAGCTTAAAAATGTAGTGGAGCGAAGTCTGTATCGCCACGGCAATGAACATATCCCCGTTCACCAGATTATTTTAGACCCTTTTGAAAGCAAGTTCAGACCAAAACATCGTATTAAAGCACCTGTAAAAACACTCGAAGCCGCGCCTGTTTTAACTACGCCAAATGAGAGTGTGATCACACATAGCGCTGCCCCCATTCAATTTCCGTGTAGTTTAAAAGATCTTTCCAATGAATTCGAAATCGATTTGATCAATAAAGCGCTTGAGCACAGCCAGTTTAATCAAAAGAAAACTGCAGAAATACTCGGTTTAACGTATCATCAATTACGAGGTTATTTAAAAAAATATAACTTACTAGATCAACAGTCATAGTCAGGGGCTAAGCAAGTGTATAAATTGTTACTTGGTATTATTACGCTATGCCTTACAGGCTGCCTAGATACCAAAGAAAAAACACTCGAAGAAAAAAATCAAGGCTTAGTCTATTGCGCTGAGGCAAACCCCGTATCGTTTAATCCTCAGGTTACAACCACAGGCTCAACCATTGATATCATTGCAAATCAGTTATATGACCGTTTGATCAGTATTGACCCTATTACGGCAGAGTTTAAAAGTGAGCTGGCAACTGATTGGAAAATAAGTCCAGATGGAAAGTCGGTCACTTTTACCTTGCGTAAAGATGTAAAATTTCATACTACGTCTTACTTTACCCCCAGCAGAGATTTTAACGCTGACGATGTGATATTCACCTTTAGCCGTTTATTTGATGTCTATAATCCATACCATTTTGTTGGCGATGCCAATTACCCTTATTTTCAAAGCGTGGGGATAGATCAGCTAATTCGGCAAATTGTCCGTGTATCTGATCACCAAGTCCGGTTTGAATTATTTAATGCAGAGAGTAGCTTTTTAGCCAATATGGCAACAGACTTTGCTGTTTTGCTGTCTCGTGAATATGCCCTGCAGTTAAAAGAACGCGAGCAAACCAACTTATTTGATCAATATCCGGTTGGCACTGGCCCTTATATTTATAAAGAATACAGACGTGATCATTTGGTTCGTTACTATCGTAACCCTGACTATTGGAAGCACAAAGTTGTTCTAGAGCAATTGGTTTATGACATTACACCTAATGGCACAACCCGTATTGCAAAAATGCTCACTAAAGAATGTGATATCACCGCCCACCCAAGCAGTACACAACTGAGTATTCTTGCTCAACGTGATGACATTGTCGTACAAAAAGAGACTAACCTTAATATCGGGTACTGGGCGTTTAATACACAGCGTCCACCATTTGATGACTTAAGAGTACGTAAAGCCCTTGCTCATGCCATTGATATTGAAAAAATTATGCAAGCTGTGTATTACGGTAATGGCATTCGTGCAAAGTCTATTCTGCCGCCAACATCATGGGCATTTCAAGCACAAACTAAATTACCGGGATTTGACCCTGATTTGGCAAAAAAACTATTGGCCGATGCAGGATTACCCAACGGCTTTGATATGACTATTTGGGCAATGCCCGTGAGCCGTATTTATAATCCCAATGCACGAAAAATGGCTGAGCTTATGCAGAGTGATTTACGACAAATTGGTATAAACGTGAGCATTATAGAGTACGAATGGAACACATTTATTCAACGTATTGGTGAACACCGCCACGACAGCGTCTTACTTGGTTGGGCAGCTGACACCCCAGACCCCGATAACTTTTTTAGTCCATTGCTCAGTTGCACAGCAACCTTTAGTGGTAAAAATCCAGCAAATTGGTGCAACCCTGAGTTTGACTTATTACTCACTCAAGCCCTCGACACAACTGATTTGGCAATGCGCAAAACATATTATCAACAAGCTCAAACTATGATTGTCCAAGAGTTACCATTGCTCCCACTGGCACATGGTATGCGCTTCCAAGCACGCAGTGCTGACGTTGAAGGGGTTCAACTTGGTCCGTTTGGGGCTATTTCCTTAGCAAATGCGAGGAAAAAATAATGATACTTGATTATATAATGCGCCGCTTAGGTTTATTACTTTTTATGATGGTAACGCTCAGTGTGTTTACCTTCTCCTTGAGCTATTTATTTCCAGGTGACCCTTTAAGTAATTTAAGTGGCATTACTAATACAAGCTTTTCACAAACGAGCGAACTACAAGATAAGTATCAATTTAACGACAATTATTTAATGCAATATTTTGCTTTTTTAGGACGTATTTTGCAAGGTGACTGGGGGCTTTCATTTGCCTCTGGAGACAGTGTTTTTAGTCATATTATCGATTTATTTCCAGCCACATTAGAGTTAAGTATTTACGCCTTAGTTATTTCTGTCACCTTTGGCGTACCTGCAGGGATTATTGCTGCGGCATACCAAAAAAGCTGGCCTGATAAACTGATAAATTCAACGACTCTTATTGGTTATTCAATGCCTGTTTTTTGGCTAGCCTTACTCCTTATTATGGTGTTCTCACTGCAACTAGGGTGGTTTCCGATGTCTGGAAGAATGGGGCTGCTCTATGAAATCCCCTCGCAAACCGGCTTTATTTTACTTGATATAGCGCTGGCTGACTTTCCATATTCAGGCATGGCTATGCTAGATGCATTGCATCATTTAACACTGCCCACAATTGTATTAGCCATGTACCCAACTACCGTGTTAGTTCGTTTCACCCGAGACTCAATGCTCAATGTACTCGAACAGAGTTATATTAAAACCGCACGAGCCAAAGGCCTAAACCGTGCCCAACTCATAATGCACCATGCACTGCGTAATGCACTGCTGCCTGTAATAAAACAAATTGGTTTACAGTTTAGTACCTTGATCACCCTGGCGATGATCACTGAAGTTATATTCTCGTGGCCAGGCGTTGGTCGCTGGCTAATAGATAGCATTTACCAACGAGACTACCCTGCTATACAGGGTGGCTTATTGGCCGTATCAATGTTTGTGATCCTTGCAACCATTGTTGCCGAACTTACCTATACCTTATTCGACCCGCTGTCACGGAACCAAGCGCATGGCAAAGTTTAATTTATTTTCAGAAGAGTCGAATAAGTCGCCATTAGCGCGGTTTTGGCGCAAATTCAAATCCAATCACCCGGCAGTTGTTGGGTTATGGCTTTTTAGTGCTTTTGCAGTTCTCGCTGCTGCCGCTCCATTGATTGCCCCCTATGGCGTGAATCAGCAGCACAGTGAAGCACTGCTGATCCCTCCTTCATGGCATGAAATGGGCGATGTGCGTTTTATACTTGGTACAGATGACCTAGGCCGAGATGTGTTATCAAGGTTAATGAATGGCGCAACCTATACATTTGGACTATCAATTGTCGCAGCATTACTAACAACTGTCATTGGTGTGGTAGTTGGCACGTTTGCAGGGATAAGCCATGGCATTCGCTCTAGCTTTTTAAATCACCTTCTTGATATTACATTATCAATCCCATCTCTGTTATTAGCTATTATCATTATCGCTATTTTAGGCCCTGGGTTAATGAACACAGTGTGGGCAATTATTCTCGCGCTGCTACCACAGTTTATTCATTCTGTGCGCAATCTTATAGTGACTGAGCTAAATAAGGATTACATCACTGCATTTAAACTTGATGGCGCCTCTAATTGGCATATTCTCTCGCGTGGGATTTTTCCAAATATTTATGAACACATTGTGGTTATTTTTACTATGGCTTTATCAACCGCTATTTTAGATATTGCCGCATTAGGATTTTTAAAGCTAGGTGCTCAACCCCCCACCACTGAGTGGGGCGCTATCTTAGCAGAAAACTTAGGTTTAATTTACCTAGCGCCATGGACTGTGGGCTTACCAGGTGTATTACTCTTTTTAGCGGTCCTATCTACTAACTTAGTTGGTGATGGGCTGCGACAAGTACTAAAAGCACGAAAGGCAGACTAAATGCAATTACTCGACATTAGAAATCTAACCATAGAGCTGCGTACATCTGATACCGTAATACGTGCCGTCGACAGAGTGAGCCTGAGCCTCAAAGAAGGTGAAGTGCATGCATTAGTTGGTGAGTCTGGATCCGGAAAAAGCTTAATAGCAAAAGCTATTGTTGGAGTTTTAAATGAACGCTGGCATATCACCGCTGACCGAATGCACTGGCGCGGTGTTGATTTAATGCGCTTATCAAGCCAACAACGTAGAAAAATTGTTGGCCAAGACATTGCTATGATCTACCAAGATCCAAGTCGTTGCCTTGATCCAACGGCAAAAATATTTGACCAAATAGCTGAAACCTTACCGGCAGTGCACAGTTCAGGCTTTTTCTTAAAGCGAAATCGAGAACGTAAAGATAGAGTCAAAGCATTAATCCATAAGGTCGGTATAAAAGATCATGAAAAAGTACTTACCAGCTACCCGCATGAACTTTCTGAAGGTGTCTGTCAAAAAGTAATGATTGCGATGGCTATTGCACGAACGCCAAAATTACTCATTGCGGATGAACCAACAACGGCACTTGAGAGTACGACTCGGGCACAGGTTTTTCGATTATTAAAAAGTTTAAACCAACTTAAGAACATGTCGATTTTAATGATTTCCCATGAGCTAGAGGAAATTGTAGACTGGTCTCACGGAATACACGTTCTATATTGTGGACAGATGGTTGAAGCTGGCCCTACACAACGTATATTCTCCCATCCTCGCCACCCTTATACACAAGCATTGTTAAAAAGCTTACCTGATTATGAGCATGGCCTTGCTCATAAAGAACCGTTTTACGCACTCAAAGGCACAATACCTACTTTGCAGCATTTACCAATTGGTTGCCGCCTTGGTCCTCGCTGTCCACAAGCACAAAAAGCCTGTGTAGTGACTCCCCCATCAACAAAGCAGCATGGTCATAGCTATGCGTGTCATTTTCCATTAATTAAGGCTATGAAATAATGCAGCCACTATTAAAGGTGCAAGCCTTATCTAAAAGCTTTAATTTACGTGCAAGCTTATTTTCACGTAAACAATTTAGTGTCCTAAAAAATATTTCGTTTTGCTTAGAAAAGGGGGAAACTCTGGCAATCATTGGCGAAACAGGCTCTGGGAAAAGTACTTTAGCAAAACTTTTAGCAGGCGCAGGCACCGCCGATAGCGGGCAAATATATTTAGACGGTAATATTATCGAAGACAATGGCGTAAGAGATACACAATGTCGCCATATTCGTATGATATTTCAAGATTCAGAAGCTTCTCTTAATCCTGGTTTAACCATTGGTGACATGCTTGATGATTGCTTACAATACAACACATCATTAGATAAAGAGACGCGGGTTGAAAAAATTAAGGTCACTCTGGCTAAGGTTGGCTTATTAAACGATCACCAACATTATTACCCTCATATGTTCAGTGGCGGTCAATTACAGCGTGTTGCATTAGCAAGGGCGTTGATTCTTGATCCAAAGGTTGTGGTGCTTGATGAAGCGTTATCATCTTTAGACCCTTCTGTACGAGCTCAAACCGTAAATTTACTACTTAAATTACAACAAGAAACTGGCTTAAGCTATATTTTAATAACACATCATTTAAGTCTAGTGCGCCACATTAGCGATCAATTAGTCGTACTTGAGCATGGTGAGATTGTTGAATATGGAAGAACTGAAGATGTTTTCCAAGCACCTAAGTCGCGCGTAACACAAAAATTATTTAACTGCTGACCCTCAATATATGCGCGAGGCGACCCGCGCATAAAATATACCCATTAAGCAGGTTGAATTAATGATTCAACAATTTTTAACGCTTTAATTTCATTTTCATCAGTAATGCCGTCAGCTTCAATAACTTGTTTAAGTAATTCTAATACAAACACCCTCATTGATTGATCTACAATATGCGTCATTCGATGCTGAATAAATGACTCAATGTCATCACTTTGTACAGCCAAAACACATTTACTTGTCATATCAATAATGTAGTTATCAAGGTTAATCGCTGAATTCCACTCAATCTTATGCGCCCATGTTTCAACAACAGTTAACTCTTCCTCTGCAATCGAACCATCAACAGCGACAAATAGTAATGCAAGATCTAACAGTGATTCTTTTTGTAACTGTTCAACACAGATACCCATATCAAAATTATTTAATAGCTGCTCGAATTTCATAACGATCCTTTGATAAAATTTGCGTTTAAGCACTGAGCTTATACCAAAGTACATTAAAAAGTAACCTAAACAAGTTTGCTAAATTTAAGTAGTTGATACCAATTTGCATAAGTATTTGAACAATTTAACAAATAAAATCACTCTGTAACGTCGCAGCAAATACTCGGTTGGAAACTAGGGCGTGCTGACCATTATGGATTGAAATTTATTTAATCTAGGGGCGATTTAATCGCGGCGCGAGGTTTGGAATCGAGTGAGCTAAGTAAAAATTGAGCAAAGCTTCCGCGTCCTGCTCACGCCCCTAGGAAGAATCCTTTGGGCACGTTATCGCCTATTTATGGGGAACACCACACACCATAGGCGCTGCCTTGCCTAAATACCAAATAGACTGCTGCAAAATCAATCACGAAAGGTCAACACGCCCTAGCATACTGTCAGTGAAAAACAAAAAAGGCGCCATTGGCGCCTTTTTATTTATTAGAATAAAACTTATTCTGCGGCTTGTGGTGCTACCGGCAAGTTTAACTCAGCGTTTGCTTTTAAGGCTTCAATGAATACCATGTAGTTTTTGTTAACTTGGGCCATTGTAATATTTTGCTTAAGCTGCGCTTCGATTTCGCCCTCAATAGCTGCATCTGTCACTGTTTTAAGAGCAACAATTGCTGCATCGCCGTTATTTAACTCAACCTTTTCAACTACTGGAGCAGTACTTGGATGAGCCATTTTAAAGGCGTGTTGAACGATTGCTGGAGAAACCGTATATGCTTGACGTGTCAGTGTAGCCTCTTGGCGTAGTTCTAAGCTTTGCTCAGTTGCTACGTTTGTTAAGCTCTTACCTGCTTTAATTTCTGCGTATAAGGTAGTTGCTTTCTCTTTAGCAAGTTCTGATGCTTTTTGGCTCACTAAACGCGATTTTATCTGTTCAGACACGTCTACAAGTGGTTTTGTCGTTGCAGGCACATACTCGCTAACTCGAACCACAATAACGTGCTCATCACCGATTTCTAGTACTTCTGAATTCATTTTATCTTCAAGCACGTCTGGTGAGAATAATGCTCTCATCACTGCGGGTGTGTTAAGTGGTGCTGGTAATGCGTTGCGTTCAACTAGCGCCGTTGTTTGTACTTCAACACCGGCAACTTCAGCTGCATCAACTAAAGTATCTGAAATCTCAAATGCAATTCCAGCCATTTCTGTTTGCTTTTCATAAAACGCATTTACTTTTTCAGTACGCTCTAGTTCTGCACGTAAATCAGCTTTAACCGCATCATACGCTTTTACTTGTTGGCTTTGGATATCTGTTAACTGAATTATATGGTAACCGAACTCCGATTGTACAACCTCTGAAAAGTCACCTTTTGCAGCAAGTGCAAACGCAGCGTCTTCAAATGCAGGATCCATCATATCGCGTTCGATCCAATCTAAATCACCGCCCATTTCAGCACTAACAATATCATCAGATGATGATTCAGCTAATTTAGCAAACTCAGCGCCTTGTTGTAATTGTGCTAATAAATCTTCAGCTTTACTTTTAGCTGCATCATCGTTTTCACTGCTATCAATTAAGATATGTGATACACGGCGTTTTTCCGGTTCTATATATTGCGCACTGCTTTGCTCATAATACGCTTTAACGTCATCTTCAGTCACATTCGTTTCAAGGTTTAAGTTCGCAGCATTTAAGTCAATATAGCTTACTGATACCTGTTCTGGAGCTAAAAACTGTGATGTATTTAAATCGTAGTAATCTGCAATTTCTTGCTCATTAACAACGATACTGTCTTGTAGGCTTTCTTTGCTAACTACAATGTAATCAATGCTACGAGTTTGTTGTTGTAGTGCAATCGCGCTTGTTAATTCATTTTTCAAAGCAAAATCGCTGCCTGCAACAGCTGATACAAGCTGGCTACGAGTCATTTCTTCACGAAGGTATTCACGAAATGCTTCTGGTTGAAAATTCATTTGACGAATAACTTGTAAATAGCGATCGTTATTAAATTTTCCACCAATTTGAAAGTAAGGCAGTTCTAAAATTGATTTTTTAACACTATCATCACTTACACGAAGGCCTAACTCTGCAGCCAGTTGCGTTTGTAATTCTTGTTGTACTAAACGATCAACCACACCTTGGCGAATTTGCGCCATATAATTTGGATCTGCAGCAATTTGCGCGAAATATTCACCAAATTGTTGTTCCAAGCGTGAACGTTCATTTTGTAGTGCTCGGCTAAATTCGGTTTGGCTGATTTTAACTCCATTTACTTCAGCAACGGGTTGTTCTGTGGTTTGACCTAGGTAACCACCGATCCCTGCTAAGGCAAAAGATAAAATTACCGCGCCTAAAATAACTTTTGCTACTGGTCCTTGCGAACCCTCTCTTATTTTCTCAAGCATTTATTTATCTCTATTCTATTCGAGGCAGAAATCGCCTTGCTCATGTAAAAAAAGCGTATCTTACCAGATACGCTTTTTTTCTTGAAGCAGTTGGCGATAAAGATAGTTAATTGTGCTAAAAAGCGACTAACTTCTTACACTGCCAAAACTAACCTACTAAAACAGTGATTAGCTATTACATGCATCTTTTAGCGCTTTACCAGCTTTGAAAGCTGGAATAGTCGCTGCAGCGATTTGAATTGTTTCGCCAGTTTGTGGGTTGCGGCCTGAACGAGCGGCACGATCGCGTACTGAGAAAGTACCGAAACCAACTAGAGCAACTGAATCGCCATCTTTAAGAGCGCCTGAAACAGACTCGATGAATGAATCTAGTGCACGACCCGCAGCCGCTTTAGAAATGTCAGCGTCAGCTGCGATTTGATCGATTAATTGAGATTTATTCACAATATCATCCTCTTTCATTGTTATTATCAAGAGCGATTGTTTTTTAAACTAACATCACTATTTTGAAAATTTTAGAGCAAACTTTTTCATGCTCATACGATTGTATTTTTTCTTCAGCCTAGGCCACATAAGGCCTAGGCTTGAAAACCAGTGCTTAACTTATCATACCATCTAGATTTGAAAAGCCCTTTCAAGCACTTTTTTTCGCTTTTTTACTGGTTTTTTGGTGTTTCGACTGAAAAACTCTCAACTGGGTGTACTAAAGCAAGTTTTAAAACCTCATCAATCCAAGTAACAGGGTGAATATCAAGGCCTGCCAATACGTTGTCAGGGATCTCTTTTAAGTCACGTTCGTTAATTTTTGGAATAATAACGGTTTTAATACCACCTCGGTGGGCCGCTAGTAACTTCTCTTTTAAGCCACCTATTGGTAATACTTCACCACGCAACGTAATTTCACCCGTCATTGCAACATCAGCACGAACAGGATTACCCGTAAGACTTGAAACCAAACCAGTTACCATAGCAGCACCTGCACTTGGTCCATCTTTTGGTGTTGCTCCCTCAGGCACATGTACATGAATGTCACGTTTTTCATAAAAATCACTGTTAATTCGAAATTCATCTGCACGATTACGCACAACAGTCATAGCAGCTTGAATCGACTCTTGCATGACATCGCCAAGTGAACCGGTGTAACTTAGCTTCCCTTTACCTGGCATCGCAGCACATTCGATCGTCAGTAAATCACCACCTACTTCAGTCCAAGCAAGGCCTGTTACTTGACCAATACGATCGCCGTCTTCTGCTTTACCGTAATCAAAGCGTTGTACACCTAAGAAATCTTCAAGGTTCTGTGCATTGATAGTGACGGTTTTAGTGCCTTTTTCAAGCAAGATATTCTTAACGGCTTTGCGACATAACTTAGATATTTCGCGCTCTAAATTACGTACGCCAGCTTCGCGGGTATAATAGCGAATAATGCCAATTATAGCGCTGTCTTCTAAAACAAGTTCGTCGTCTTTTAAGCCATTGCGTTTAACTTGCTTAACAATTAAATGCTCTTTTGCAATATTTAGCTTTTCATCTTCGGTGTAACCCGACAAACGAATAACTTCCATCCGATCTAATAATGGACCAGGAATGTTAAAGCTGTTAGATGTTGCAACAAACATTACATCCGACAAATCGTAATCAACTTCTAAGTAATGATCAGCAAAATGACTATTTTGCTCAGGATCGAGTACTTCTAATAAAGCCGATGCTGGATCACCACGCATATCCGAAGACATTTTGTCAATTTCATCTAATAAGAATAATGGATTTTTAACACCCACTTTACTCATATTTTGGATTAGCTTACCTGGCATTGAGCCAATATAAGTACGGCGATGACCACGAATTTCAGCTTCGTCGCGTACGCCACCCAGCGCCATACGTATGTACTTACGACCCGTAGAGCGTGCAATCGATTGGCCTAATGACGTTTTACCAACACCTGGAGGCCCTACTAAACATAAAATTGGCCCTTTTAGTTTATTAGTACGTTGCTGAACCGCAAGATATTCAATAATACGCTCTTTTACTTTATCAAGACCGTGGTGATCGCTATCAAGGATTTTTTGCGCACCAGCTAAATCTTTTTTCACTTTTGAGCGTTTTTTCCACGGTACATTAATTAATGTATCTATGTATGAACGCACGACTGTCGCTTCTGCCGACATTGGTGACATCATTTTTAGCTTGGCAAGCTCTGAATTTGCTTTTTCTTGTGCATCAGTGCTCATACCCGACTCTTCAATACGTTTTTTCAACGCTTCGAATTCATCTGGTACATCATCAAGTTCACCCAATTCTTTTTGGATGGCTTTCATTTGCTCATTGAGGTAGTACTCACGCTGCGATTTTTCCATCTGCTTTTTAACGCGGGTACGAATTTTCTTCTCAATTTGCAATAAATCGATTTCACCTTCCATCAACGCCATTAAATATTCAAGACGTTCCGTTACACTGGCAATCTCAAGTACTTTTTGCTTTTCTGGCACCTTAAGCGGCATGTGTGCTGCCATCGTATCAGCAAGGCGTGGCGCTTCATCAATCCCACTGACTGATGTTAATACCTCTGGTGGGATTTTTTTATTGAGCTTTACATAGCCTTCAAACTGACTTATTGCGCTGCTGATGAAAATATCTTGCTCTTGCTCATCGATTTCCTCAGAGCTAATAAACTGCGCGTTAGCAACAAAGAAGTCTTCATTTTCAATGAAGCTTTCAAGCTTTGCTCGTTGCGTACCTTCTACCAATACCTTTACTGTACCATCTGGTAATTTTAGTAATTGAAGTACGGTGGCAATAGTACCAACACGATAAATATCATCTTGTTCTGGTTCATCGACTGTTGCGTCTTTTTGCGCAACAAGGAAAATTTGTTTGTCTTTATCCATTGCCGCTTCAAGGCATTTTATTGATTTTTCACGGCCTACAAAAAGCGGGATCACCATGTGCGGATATACCACGACATCGCGCAGTGCTAACACTGGGATTTCGACTCGATCTGTTCTCTCAAGCGTCATTATTTTTCTCTTCGCTCTTCATTTATTTTAAAGATTACTCAAGTATATGGGGATAACCTAAGTAAAGTTCAACAATTTTACGTAATTGGATTAAATAAATTATAAAAAAAGGAGCCTAAGGCTCCTTTTTTATCAAAGTGAGTATATATTACTCTGCGGCCACTTTATCTTGAGTCGCGCTTTGATAGATCAAAATAGGATCTGATTCACCTTTAATAACGGTTTCATCAATCACTACTTTGCTAACATCTTCCATTGATGGGAGTTCGTACATGGTATCAAGTAATACAGCCTCAACAATTGAGCGAAGACCACGTGCACCCGTTTTACGCTCCATTGCTTTGTGGGCAATAGCGCGAAGCGCATCATCACGAAACTCAAGTTCAACGTCTTCCATACCAAATAATGCGCCGTACTGTTTAGTTAAGGCGTTTTTAGGCTCATTTAGAATTTGTACTAAAGCCGACTCATCTAATTCAGTTAACGTTGCAACCACTGGTAAGCGGCCAATAAACTCTGGAATTAAACCATACTTTACTAAATCTTCAGGTTCAACATCTTTAAATGTTTCACTTAAAGAACGACTCGCCGCTGATTCTTTGACTTGTACGCCAAAACCGATACCAGTATTTTTCTGGCTTCGCTGCTCAATTACTTTATCAAGGCCAGAGAATGCACCACCACAGATAAATAAGATTTTAGAGGTATCGACCTGTAAAAATTCTTGCTGTGGGTGTTTGCGCCCGCCTTGTGGTGGAACCGATGCAACTGTACCTTCAATTAATTTAAGCAATGCTTGTTGCACGCCTTCACCCGATACATCGCGTGTAATCGAAGGATTATCCGATTTACGTGAAATCTTATCAATTTCATCAATGTAAACAATACCGCGCTGGGCTTTTTCTACATCGTAATCGCACTTTTGTAATAGCTTTTGGATGATGTTTTCAACATCTTCACCTACATAACCGGCTTCAGTTAGTGTTGTTGCATCTGCCATCGTAAATGGCACATCTAATAAGCGTGCAAGTGTTTCGGCTAATAATGTTTTACCACTACCCGTTGGGCCAATTAGTAGAATATTACTTTTGCCTAACTCAATATCAGATTTACCATTTTGATTACGCAAGCGTTTATAATGATTATAAACCGCTACAGAAAGTACTTTTTTAGCGTGATCTTGACCAATTACATAATCATCTAAGTGATTACGAATTTCTTTTGGTGCAGGTAGTTTATCAGACGTGTTGTGCTTAGGCGCAATGTCTTTGATTTCTTCCCTGATGATATCGTTACACAGCTCTACACATTCATCACAAATGTATACTGAAGGACCTGCAATTAGCTTACGAACTTCGTGTTGGCTTTTGCCACAAAAAGAGCAGTATAACAATTTATTACTTTTGTCGCCGTCTGTAGGAGTGTCAGACATTCAGCTACCTCATCTTATACGTTGGCTGCCAAACTACTTAGCAGCTATTTCAATACGCTCAACTATACCAAATTATATTGGTTTTCACATAGTAAAGGACAAAGCTAGTAACAATTAACTACTAGCTTGTGTAATTACTTGCTCTCGCGATTAGTAAATACGGCGTCAACTAAACCATAATCAACAGCTTGGGCTGCACTCATAAAGTTATCACGGTCGGTATCTTTTGAAATCACATCTAATGGTTGGCCAGTATGCTCTGCCATTAAACGGTTTAATTTGTCTTTAATAGACAGGATTTCTTTGGCGTGTATTTCAAAGTCAGATGCTTGACCTTGGAAACCGCCTAATGGTTGGTGGATCATTACCCGTGAATTAGGTAAACAATAGCGTTTGCCTTTTGCACCAGCTGTTAATAAGAATGCCCCCATGCTAGCCGCTTGGCCAACACAAATTGTACTTACATCTGGCTTAATAAAATTCATGGTGTCATAAATTGCCATGCCCGCAGTGACTGAACCGCCTGGTGAATTGATATATAAAAAGATATCTTTTTCTGGGTTTTCTGACTCTAAAAATAGCATTTGCGCTAAAATTAGGTTAGCCATGTTGTCTTCAACCGGGCCAGTTAAAAAAATGATTCGCTCTTTTAATAGTCTCGAATAAATATCATACGAGCGCTCGCCTTTCGCTGTTTGTTCAACAACCATAGGTACTAATGCATTGAGTGGATCTGTAATACCAGTGTTCATATTTATCTAATTCCTTATGCGCTTATACTTATCCTTATTATAAGGAAGCATAGTTATTTTTTGGCGAAATTGAAGGCCACAAACTAAAATGGCTCGGGCACGCTGCATAATACAGTGTAACACGAGCCATTTAATCGTTAGCGAGGGCTTAAGTCAATGACTTATTATGCACCTTGCTGTGGATTCATGATGTCATCAAATGCTTTTTCAACGTCAGTTACATTTGCTTTAGCTAAAATAGCTTCAACAGCTTGCTCTTCCATTGCTACATTACGCATTTGCTGCATAAGTTGATCATTTGCTTTGTAATATTCTACAACTTCAGTTGGATCTTCATATGCAGAAGCCACTGTTGCAATTAATGCTTCAACTTTAGCATCATCAACTTTGATCTCGTTCGCTTTAATTACTTCACCTAATAATAGGCCAGTTTTAACGCGAGTTACAGCTTGTTCGTGGAACAATTCAGCTGGAAGCTCAGGCATGTTTTTAGCGTCGCCACCAAAACGTTGTGCTGCTTGTTGACGTAGTGCATCAATTTCTTGATCTACTAGCGCTTTAGGCACATCGATTTCGTTGTTAGCTAAAAGACCTTTGATTGCTTGGTCTTTCACGTTAGCTTTAACCGCTTGGTCAAGTTCACGTGTCATGTTCTTTTTCACTTCTTCTTTAAGTGCGTCAACGCCGCCTTCAGTTACACCGAATTTAGTTGCGAATTCTTCGCTTAATTCAGGTAGCTCTTGCGCTTCAACTTTCTTCACTGTGATAGTGAATTGAGCTGCTTTGCCTTTAAGATTTTCAGCATGGTAATCATCAGGGAATGTTACATCAGCAACAACTTCTTCGCCTGCTTTTTTACCTATGATATTATCTTCAAAACCTGGGATCATACGACCTTGGCCAAGTTCTAATGGGAAGTCTTCAGCTTTTCCGCCTTCAAATACTTCACCGTCGATAGTACCTACGAAGTCAACTGTTACGCGATCGTTCTCGCCAGCAGCTGTATCTACGTCAGCCCAATCTGCGTGTTGCTTACGAAGAGTTTCTAGCATGTTAGCTAGATCTTCGTCAGTAACCGTTACAGCAGGTTTTTCAACAGCAATTTTGTCTAAACCTTGAACTTCTACTTCAGGGTAAACTTCAAATGTTGCTGAAAACTCTAAATCTTTACCCGCTTCAAGTGCTTTAGGAGCAAATGTTGGTGCGCCAGCTGGGTTAATTTTTTCAGCTACAATAGCTTCATAAAAATTACGTTGCATTACTTCGCCAGCTACTTCTTGACGAACTGCGCCACCGTAACGTTTGTTGATTACAGACGTTGGTACTTTACCAGGACGGAAACCATCAATACGCTGGGTTTTAGACAGTTGTTGTAAGCGTTTTTTTACTTCGGTCTCAACGTTCTCTGCAGGAACGGTGATGGTCAGACGGCGCTCAAGGCCTTGAGTCGTCTCAACAGAAACTTGCATGATATACCTCAATCTTCAATTTTGGCGACTGTTCGCCTTCCTTACAAACACGGTGATCACTATGCGTTTTGGCACGTTCAAAGTCATTTAATGACTTATCAACCCCATCTCCACTATAAGATACCAATGCTGCTCTGCCCTTCGGGCACTATGTTAAACAATAGACGCGGCATTATAACCTAATATTTATGATAGTCGAGTCTAGGGGGCAATTATTTGGTTAGATAGCGCATTATAGAAGGTGATAGGATAAAAAACAGGCGTTTTAGATAGCAATTTTTAAGCGCATTCGCTTTTTTGAATAAAAATGATGAAATGGTTTTATAAAATATATTATGAAGATTTTTTATTTTTTGTGTTTTGAAGAAATTATAAATTTAATATCACTTAACTTTAGAGGTAAAGAAAGTGGTCGGCGATGCAGGATTTGAACCTGCGACCCCTTGGACCCAAACCAAGTGCGCTACCAAACTGCGCTAATCGCCGACATATGAAGAATTAACTTCTATTTTTCTGTGAACACTTAAACTGAGAATTTAAGACCATTTCCTAAATGGAAGTGGTCGGCGATGCAGGATTTGAACCTGCGACCCCTTGGACCCAAACCAAGTGCGCTACCAAACTGCGCTAATCGCCGATATTCTTTGTGTAAATTGGGGTGACTGATGGGGCTCGAACCCACGACAACCGGAATCACAATCCGGGGCTCTACCAACTGAGCTACAATCACCACGGCATTTACTTGTTTTCAAATGGTGCACCCAGAAGGATTCGAACCTTCGACCGACGCCTTAGAAGGGCGTTGCTCTATCCAGCTGAGCTATGGGCGCATCGAAAACTTCATAGCGAACCAATAAGCTACTTTAATTAAGATGTGGTCGCGATACAGAATTTTAATCTGCGACTGAATTGAATACACTCAAATCAATCTTGCTACACTTTAACTTTAAAAAAGTGGTCGGCGATGCAGGATTTGAACCTGCGACCCCTTGGACCCAAACCAAGTGCGCTACCAAACTGCGCTAATCGCCGATGCCTATTATTGTTAGCGAGTGACCTCGTTGACAACGGGGTGCATAATAGTGATTTGACCGGGTTAGGTCAAACCTTTTTTTAAGAAAATAAATCAATCGCTCACTTTTAGTTCATAATGGCTAAATATTGTAAAACTAAGCTAAAATTTCAGCACTTTTATATAATTCGAAGGTGAATATAAGAAAAGCAACTTGGCGCTTTAATGCTTTTCTGCGAAAATAGCTTCTAGAATAAAGACAAGACTATAATGAGATTGGTTATTACCAACTGCGTTTACCCCATTAAAAACGTTTATAGTCTTGCTAAGTATCAGTTTCAAGTTAACTAACCCCAATTAAAGGTCACCCATGACGGCAAACATCATCGATGGTAAGGCAATAGCTAAACAAGTACGAAGTGCAGTAGCACAACGAGTAAGTGAACGTGTTGCAAATGGTTTACGCGCACCAGGCCTTGCTGTTGTACTTGTAGGACAAGACCCAGCGAGCCAAGTTTACGTAGGCTCAAAGCGTAAAGCCTGTGAAGAGGTTGGTTTTGTATCAAAATCATTTGATTTACCGGCAGACACAAATGAACAAGCATTATTAGATTTAATCGATGAACTTAACAACGATGCCCAAGTCGATGGGATTTTAGTCCAACTACCTTTACCTGAAGGGCTTAATGTTGAAAAAATTCTTGAGCATATTACGCCGCTCAAAGACGTTGATGGTTTTCATCCATACAATATCGGTCGTTTAGCACAACGAATGCCAGCTCTTCGCCCTTGTACACCAAAAGGGATTATTACACTGCTTGATTCAACGGGCGTAAAATACAAAGGAATGCATGCAGTTGTTGTAGGTGCCTCGAATATTGTTGGTCGCCCTATGGCATTAGAGTTATTGCTGGCGGGTTGTACGACTACTGTATGTCATAAATTTACGCAAGATTTAGAAACTCATGTACGCCGCGCTGATTTGTTGGTTGTCGCAGTAGGTAAACCTGAGTTTATTCCAGGAGACTGGGTTAAAGAAGGCGCTATCGTAATCGATGTAGGTATCAACCGTTTAGACACTGGTAAATTAGTGGGTGACGTTCAATATGATATCGCTGAGCAAAAAGCACATTTCATCACGCCAGTCCCTGGTGGTGTTGGTCCGATGACGGTTGCAAGCTTAATTGAAAATACATTGGAAGCGTGCGAAAAATATCACGGTTAATACTACAAATAAAATTATCCCATATAAAAAGGGTTGCCAATTGGCAACCCTTTTTATATACCCAAGTCACCTCAAGATGTGAGTTTCAGTTGGAATTAAAAGCGATTTAGGCAAGGCATTGATTGCAGGTAATGGTTATTCCCTTATCAAAATCTATAACACAGTATAAATCGCTTTAAACCAACCCGTTGGGCGTTTCACAGGCACTTACTCTGCGTTGTTACTCCTAAAAGGGACCGCCATTATTGCGAAGTAACGCCTTGATATTAAGCCCCTGTGAAACGCTGAATCCTGCACCTTGAGGTGACCTGGGTATATACGGTTAATTGCTTATTACGCTTTACGCCACGTCGTTTTACCCGCTGAATCTTCTAGTATTACACCAAGTGTATTCAACGCATCACGCGCTTCATCCGCTGCAGCCCAATCTTTACTGGCACGTGCATCATTGCGTTTGACGATTAACGCTTCAATTTGTGCAACTTCATCATCTGCTTGAGCCCCTTGTAAAAATGCTTCTGGTGTCTGCTGTGCAACACCCAACACTTCACCTAAACTGCGCAGCACAAATGCTAACTGCCCTGCTTGCGCAGTCTCACTATCTTTTACGCGGTTAAGCTCTTTAGCAAGCTCAAACAATACTGGCAATGCCTCTGGGGTATTGAAGTCATCATCCATTGCTTTTCTAAATTTAGCCACGTATTCATTTCCTGCTAAATCACAATTGATAGGCTCAACGCCACGTAAGGCTGTATAAATGCGCTCTAGCGAGGAACGCGCTTGATCTAAATTTTCTTGCGAGTAGTTTAACTGGCTGCGGTAGTGACCCGATATTAAAAAGTAACGCACTGATTCAGGGTCATACTGTTTTAATACTTCACGTACCGTAAAAAAGTTATCGAGTGATTTTGACATCTTCTCTTTATTAACTTGTACCATCCCTGTGTGGATCCAAGTATTTACGTATTTACCGTTATTTGCACAGCATGATTGTGCAATTTCATTTTCATGGTGCGGAAACTGTAAATCAGAACCACCACCATGAATATCAAAATGCTCACCTAAATGCTTAGAACTCATTGCAGAACATTCAATATGCCAACCAGGACGACCCTCACCCCAAGGTGATGTCCATGATGGCTCACCCGCTTTGGCTTTTTTCCATAATACAAAGTCAAGCGGATCGTCTTTATCTTGCGCAACTTCAACACGTGAACCCGCTTGTAGCATTGTTAGGTCTTGTTGTGACAATGCACCGTACTGCTCAAACGTTGATACATCAAACAATACATCGCCATCAGCTGCAACATAAGCATGGCCTTTGTGTACTAAGCGCTCAACCATTTCGATGATTTCATCCATATGGCCTGTTACTGTTGGTTCAACATCCGGGCGCAACATGTTTAAACTATCAAAATCTTCATGCATTGCTTTAGTCATACGTACGGTTAAATCATTAATCGCTTCGCCATTTTCATTGGCGCGCTTGATAATTTTATCATCAACATCGGTGATGTTACGTACATACTTTAAATCATAACCAATATGGCGAAGGTAACGTACGATCACGTCAAAACTTACAAATGTACGTGCATGACCAATATGGCAGTAATCATAAATGGTGATACCACACACATACATGTCGATTTTACCGTCGACCATTGGTTTAAATTGCTCTTTTTGACGTGTCAGTGTGTTGTATATATTTACCATTTATTTTGAGTCCTTGACTATTTACTTGAATTACTATGTTAACACTTGAAAAGCCCCTGCTCTAGCGCTTTATCAATTGAATAAGCACTTTGTTTATCTTAGCTAACTAAGATAAAATAGTGCCAAATAAATCAGCTAATAGGAAACCTCATGGTTGTTCTACACACAAATTTTGGTGATATCACCATTAACATGCACAAAGATGACGCGCCAAACACAGTTAAAAATTTTTTACAGTATGCAAATGCTGGTTTTTATGACGGTACTATTTTTCACCGTGTAATTGATGGTTTTATGGTACAAGGCGGCGGCTTTGAGCCTGGCATGACACAAAAAGAAGTGCATGACCCGATTCAAAATGAAGCAAATAACGGCCTTTCAAATAAGGTTGGTACACTTGCAATGGCACGTACTCCTGATCCACATTCAGCAACTGCGCAGTTTTTCATTAACGTCAATAACAACGATTTTTTAAATTTCAGCAGTGAAACATCACAAGGCTGGGGTTACTGTGTGTTTGCTGAAGTTGTTGAAGGCATGGACATAGTTGAAAAAATCAAAAACGTTGCGACTGGAAGTGCTGGTCACCACCAAGATGTTCCGCTTGATGACGTTATCATCAAAAGCGTAACTGTTAGCTAAGTTACCTTTCATTTAAAGCGGATGTTTCATCCGCTTTTTATTCTCCGTTAACGTTTACGAGTCACAATGCGCCAAACTTATTTTATTGCCGACCTTCATTTAAGTGAAAACCGCCCAGATATCAGCGCTGCTTTTTATCAATTTTTAGATTCTCACATTCTTAATAAAGACATTGACGCTCTGTATATACTCGGTGATTTTTTTGAAGTATGGGTTGGGGATGATTACGTTACAGCGCTCTCTACGGAAGTGGCTAAACGCTTAAAGGTTGTAAGTGACAACGGGACACCCGTGTATTTTGTACATGGCAACCGTGATTTTATTATGCGTGAAAAATACGCCCAGCAAGCTGGTATGACTTTATTGCCTGAACAAATTGTTATTGATTTATATGGTACACCCACAGTCATTTTGCATGGCGATGAAATGTGCACACAAGATATCGAATATCAAAAGTTTCGTAAGAAAGGTCGTGGTTGGTGGTGGCCACGTTTAATGCTAGCTATGCCACTGTGGTACCGCCGAAAGGTAGCACAAAATGCTCGAGAAAAATCAAAACAAAATCAAGCTGGTAAAGCATTAGAAATTCTAGATGTAACTGAAAAAGCTGTGCTAGAAACTTTTGATAAACACCAAGTACAGCATATGATTCACGGCCATACTCATCGTCCTAATGTGCACCACTATAAAGTGGATAATCAAACTCTCACACGAACAGTGTTAGGCGATTGGTACACACAAGGATCATATTTAGTGGTCACAGCCAAAAAACAAATGTTGAAAAGTGAGCCATTCGCACAAAATTAAATAGTTAGTTAGGGCTATTATTCTCTCTTTATAAATGTATAGTTAGCGTTGGCACACCGCTATGGAATTTAAAATCAATGTCTGGCGTGGCAATTAGTTCAGCTTCTTTATCACCAAAAAATGCTACACGCTCAGTAATATCAAAGTCTGCAATTTCTTGCGCCAACGTTAAATAATCTTGGTAATGACGCGCTTCTGAGCGTAATAAAGAGATATAAAAATCGCCTAAACGTTTATCAACATGCGGAGCAAGCTTTGCAAACCGTTCACATGATCGCGCTTCAATGTAAGCACCCACTATTAGCTTATCCACCAAAGCATCTGGTTCAAAAGTCTTAACATGACGTAACATGCCTTTTGCATAACGACATGGCGTAATACTTTGATATTCTATACCGTACTCATCCATAATTTCTAACACTTGATAAAAGTGATGCAACTCTTCTTTAATCAACATCACCATTTTATCAATCAAATCTTGCCCGTAAGGTGAATCAGATTTAGGGATCACTGATTTAGTCAGTTTATTTTTAACAGCTAAATCGCGCCAGTTACCCTCGCGCTTATAAATAAGCGTTTCAAATGGTTTTAGCCATTCTAATAACGCATCACTGCCCTCTTTATCAACTGCATATTTACGAATTAAAAACATTGCAGATTGTGCGGCTTTTAATTCACAAATTAAATGATCAATTAAAATAACGGTTAGATTTTCTTTTTTTGTCGCTTCTATAATCCACTCTTGCGGAGTTTCACATTGAAGAAAAGATAATATTGGGGCGAGCAACTCTTGATTTGACATGGTAAAAATTCATTATCGTAAACTTTAAATGAGCCAAAATTATACCATACACATAACAATAGTATCGATAAAATACGGGTAGTAAAAATAGAAATAAATCTGAGTTTATCAAGATAAAGCCTATTTTTTAAAATTAAAATAATTAGAGCCCGTTGACCTTTGTGGATTAAAATTCGTTCAATTTAGGGGCGATTTAATCGCGCGCGAGATTTGTAATCGAGTGGGCTAAGTAAAAATCGAGTAACAAAGAGTTAATCGCTCCTAGACAGAACCCTTCGGGCAGCGCATGTTTGGTTTTTATGCTTCGTTATCGCCTATTTATTGGGAATAACCACACATCATAGGCTCTGCCTTGCCTAAAAACCAAACACACTGCTGCAAATTCAACCTCGAAAGATAAACAGGCCCTAAAGCTGTTCAATAAATTTAAACTAACATAAACTTATCAAAAATCAGATCCTGCCTTGAAATCCTCCTATCACACGTTATTCTTAAAAATAGTGTTGCCGTCGTTATTAATAGGATCTCAATTGATTAGAAATGGTGTTAACCAGAATAACAAACCTAGCTTAAGTGCTAATAACACACTAAAATCGCCTCCTTTAAATATGTTATCACTGTTCTTTTTTACATGGATACTGGCTTTTCCTGCTTGTGCTCAAACCAAAAAACTTAAAATAGCCATTGGTGATGATCTAGCACCGTGGATCCATAACGACGGGCAATCAGGTATTTTAATTGATATGGTGAAAGACTGCTTGAAGCCAACCAATTATAAACTTGAGTTTATTTCCTTCCCCTATGCCAGACGCCTTACTGCATATAAAATGAATGAAGTTGATGTGGTAATAGATATCAATTCGATTGTTATTGCCAGTGAATCATTAAATGGTTTTTTTACAGGTAACATATATGCCTATGAAAATTTTGCTTTTTCCCTCTCTGAGAACAATTTTTTGGTAAAAAGCATCCCTGATTTAGAGCGCTACTCTTTACTGTCATGGCAAGGTGCAATTGATCGCCTGGGTAGTGAGTATGAAAAAATGGCTAAAGCAAACCCAAAATACCTTGAAACTAGTCGTCAAAATAATCAAGTAAGAATGCTCTTTAAAAAGCGAGTTGACTTTATCCAACTCGACTATCAGATTTACAATTACTACAAAGCAGAATTAATACAAGAAAATGAAATTGACGCTAAGCTCGATGTTTCTTCATTTGCGCTATTTGGTAAAAGTTCGAATGGGCTGCTGTTTAAAAATGAAACATTAAAAGATATCTGCAAAAGCCAGCTAGAAGAACCTATGATGAAACGTAAATATAAAGATGTATCACCGTGAGGCTCGCTTTGCTAATGCCTATTGATAAGGAGTACCACACCGTACTTTGCTTAAAACCCATTTAACCGTTTCTTGACAAGTATCAGTTACTGACCCATAACTTAATACAAGCTGTATAAAAATAAAACAGTGAACTAATTCAGTTTATGGGGCACACATTATGATATTAAACCATTTATGGGGCATTTATGCTCACCCACTCGAAGAGTGGCAAACTATTGATAACCGCCATGAAAGCTTAACTTATAGCTTATCGCATATACTACTAATTGCACTATTCCCATCCGCTATGGGGTATTACTCTTCCGTTTATTTAGGTTGGAGTATTGGTGCGGGTAACCCGGTATTTTTAACGCATGATAGTGCTATATTAATTGCAGGAGCTATGTATATCGCATTAATCATTGGTGTGTTTGCGCTTGCTTATTTAGCTCATTGGATGGCGGTCACTTTTGGGTCAAAACCAACATTTACCCAAACGCTAGAGCTTGCAGCATACACATCAACTCCCGTATTCATGTCTGCATTAGCCGCATTTTGGCCTGTCCTGTGGTTTGTTGTTTGTATAGGAATGATTGCATTAGCATATTCAGTTTACCTGTTGTATACGGGTGTACCTATTTTAATGCATATACCGCAAGAGCGTGGCTTTATTTACGCAAGCTCAGTCGTAACGTGTGGTTTGATTTTACTGGTAATTATTTTAGCCGTGACAGCTATATTATGGACAAATGGCATTGTTGCTCCTATGTTTACATAGAATAAGCGATGTAAAAAAGCATGCTATCTACATAAAACAGGTGTAATACTAAGTAGTAGATTTATTATTTAAATTCCCTTTCCTTCGCAAAAAAGGAGCTAATTTAGCTCCTTTTTTTATGCTTGCAGATTTAACGAGTTAATTAATCTGAACCATTTTCTTCTTGATTGTGTAACTCTAAGCCTGAAGACATCGCACTTTCACGCGTATTTTTTGCTGAATCATTACGCAGTTTTTCAATACGATCTAAATACGCTTGATCTATACCACCGGTAATATATTGACCATCAAATACCGAGGTTTCAAATTTAGTTATCTCTGGATTCTCTTGTGCAACTGCAGCAATCAAATCTGGTAACGATTGGAAAATCAAACCATCTGAACCAATACTTGCATTGATATCTTCAACTTCACGCCCGTGCGCAATAAGCTCTGCCGCTGATGGCATATCAATACCATATACATTAGGGAAACGAATTTCCGGCGCGGCTGAGGCAAAATACACGTTTTTAGCGCCAGACTCACGCGCCATTTCAACGATTTGCGCTGACGTAGTACCACGTACAATAGAGTCATCAACTAACAATACGTTTTTACCTTTAAACTCACGGTCAATGGCATTAAGCTTTTGACGTACTGACTTTTTACGCATTTCTTGACCAGGCATAATAAATGTACGCCCAATATAGCGGTTTTTAACAAAGCCTTGACGATAAGGTAAATTAAGTACACGGGCGATTTCTAACGCCACATCACATGATGTTTCTGGGATTGGGATAACCACATCAATGTCTTTATCAGCCCACTCTCGTGCTATTTTCTCACCCAATTTTGTGCCCATATTAACGCGCGTTGCGTAAACAGACATATTATCAATGTTTGAATCTGGACGAGCAAAATATACAAACTCAAAAATACACGGTGAGTACGATGCTTTATCGGCACATGCTTGCGAATAAAATTCGCCAGCTTCAGTTACATAAATAGCCTCACCGGGTGCTACATCACGTACAAACTCAAAACCATCTGTTTTTAGTGCAACACTTTCAGAAGCAAACATATACTCTGTGCCATTTGCAGCTTCACGCTTGCCAAATACCAATGGACGAATACCATTTGGATCGCGAAATGCAACAATACCATGGCCAATAACCATTGCGATGGTTGCATAACCACCTTGAACTTTATTATTAACTTCAGTGACACCATTAAAAATGTCTTCTGGGTCAAGTTTTAGCTTATTTGGTTTGCTGAATTCATGTGCCATAACATTAAGCAGAATTTCAGAATCCGATGTGGTATTTACGTGACGACGAGCCTCTGAGAACAATTGTTCTTTAAGCTGCTCAGCGTTCGTTAAGTTACCATTATGCGCTAAAGCAATACCGAACGGTGAGTTAACATAAAAAGGCTGTGCTTCAGATGAGCTAGACGAGCCAGCTGTAGGGTAGCGCACATGACCGATACCAATTGTGCCTTGTAAACGCTTCATATGACGGGTGTGAAATACATCTTTCACTAAGCCATTTGCTTTACGTAAACTAAAGGTGTTGTTTTCAATGGTAATGATGCCCGCAGCATCTTGGCCACGGTGTTGCAAAACAGTTAAGCCATCATAAATCGCCTGATTTACAGGAGATGTTCCGACTATTCCAACGATACCACACATGAAATTTTTCCTCGCCGATTAACGGTTGACCGAATTTAAAAAGCTTGAATTGTTTTCGAGGTATGAAAAAAACCACTCAACAACAAAGCCAAATTCTGGGATCAAAATAGAGTTACCCCACCAGTGCGTATTAGGTGCACCAGTAAAAGCATCAAGAAAGAAGAGTAACGCGCTCACGACCAACACGCCACGAAGTGCACCAAAGACAATGCCAAAGACACGGTCAGTACCAGACAGACCTGTACGTTGTACAAGTTCACCTAGCAGGTAGTTTAACAATCCGCCTAACAGTAGCGTCGCAAAGAATAATATGGCTATGGCCGCTGCATTTCTTAAAAGGGGTTCAGAAATACTGGTTAGGAAGGATGCTAAATATTGGTAAAACAAACTTGAGATGATAAATGCACCAGCCCATACAGCTAAAGACATTGCTTCTTTTATAAAGCCACGAATCAAACCGATAATAGTAGACAGTGCAATAATGCCAAAAATGGCGTAATCAACCCAGATCATATGAACCAACTAGTCGTTAATTTGGGGCGCATTCTATAAGAGGTTAGCCCTAAATGCCAGATCATTTTGTTACTTCAAACTGTGTCACTTTACCGTTTAGTTTAGTAAGCGCTTTCAATTGTGGTAATTTGCTCTCAAGCTGCGCTTTATCGAGCGACGGGCCCACAAAAACTTTAGTTAAAGTACCATTAGGGGTTTTAACTGGGCGGGTAAACGTTTTAAATCCGTTTGCAGTAAGTTTGGCTTGTAGTGATTTCACATTAGCTGCATGAGAAAAACTACCCAGCTGGATAACATAAGCCATTTTTGAAAGGTTTTCATCTTCAGCACGTTTAGGTTCAGGTTGTTTTACGACAACTTGAGGTTGCTGTTTTATTTCACTGATTGTAGTTTGCTCTGTACTTGCCTCGACCATTTTCCTGTCATTGCCACTATCAATATTCTCTTGCTCGACAGTTTCGACAGCACTCGTAATATCATCATCCGCGATAATGTTTTCAATTTGTGGTTCTTTAGGCTGTTCAGCACTTGCAACACGTTGGTCTAGAGTATCTTGTAGATCAATGGTTTTGAACTCAGGGCGTTCAGGAATAGCTTTAAAGCCTTCTTTGTAATGTACTTTTTCACCATCGAGAATATTTGGAATAAACACGATTGCTGCAATCACCACAATGCTTGTGCCGACTAAACGATTTATAAAACCTGAGTTCATCGGATTTCTCTCTATTTTTTCCAATAATTAATGGCTGCTGCAACAGTTATAAATGAACCAAAAACAATCAATAAAGTTTGCTCATCTAAGCGAGGCAAGACACTATCAAGTGCTATATCAACACTGTCAAATCGTTCAATAGGTGCGTTTGTATTCACAGCATCCATTGATTTTGCAATATTATCTACTGTATCACCCCTAAAACAATCAAGTCCAGCTAATGACCAAGCATCAACCAAAGGGCTAACTTCTTTTAAAACAGTAACTTTGTCTTTATCCGCAAGCATAGCTGCTAACGCATGAATTTTAAAGCCTTTATCTTTGTATTGGGCTAACTTACGCGCTAAGTAACGTGCCGACTCAGGGTTATGTGCCACATCAGTATAGACCAGTGGAGATTTACTTAGCTTTTGAAAACGCCCTTCTACAACTAAATCATTTAAACAGCGACGAATAACAGCCTCACTGGGTAATAAACCCAAGACTTTTAAGGTAGTTAAAGCTGTTGCGACGTTTTGACATGGTATTGCAGGCTTATCAAACTCATAGTTAAACTCTTTACACTGCCAACTAAAACGAGTTGCATGCTCAACAAACTTAAAGTCACGCCCTGATAAATGCATCTGTGCATTAATTTTTTTCCCGTAATCAGTTACTGTGTGAGGTATTGCTAAATCACCCACTATCGCTGGTGTATTGGTTCTGAAGATACCCGCTTTGTCATACCCAACTAACTCTCGGGTGTCACCAAGGTATTCTTTATGATCTAAGTCAACCGTGGTGATAACACTAGCAAACGGGGTAACAATATTGGTGGCATCAAAGCGCCCACCTAAACCAACCTCTAGCAGCACGTAATCAACCGCATGGCGTTTAAATATTGCTAAAGCCCCTAAAGTCGCGTATTCAAAATAAGTCAGTGGTGTATCGCTACGGCCCTTTTCGAGCAAATCAAAAGCATCAACATGAAATTGATCATCAAGCTCTGCGCCATTTATACGCACACGTTCGTTATAACGAATTAAGTGAGGGGATGCATAGGTACCAACAGTATGGCCCTGTGCCAAAAGAAGTGATTCTAAACAACGGGCTGTTGTGCCTTTACCATTAGTGCCGGCAATAAGAATAATTTTACTTGAAGTACCAAGTAAACCTACATCGTCGGCAACTTGGGCAACGCGTTCTAAACCCATTGCAATATTTGCAGGGTGAACACTTTCTAAATAACAAAGCCAATCATCAAGACTTGATGATTGGCTAGGAGTACTTTTTGTCATAGCGTGATCAGTAAAGCTGAAATTTACGCTACTCTATGCTCTTGTTCCGTAGAAGGCAAGTTCATAAATTTAGCTAACACGCGCGCAAGTGTGTCACGCATTTCACGACGGTCAACAATCATATCGATTGCACCGTGCTCTAGTAAGAATTCACTGCGTTGGAAGCCTTCAGGTAAAGTTTCGCGCACTGTCTGTTCTATAACACGCGGACCCGCAAAACCAATTAATGCTTTTGGCTCAGCAACGTTTATATCGCCTAGCATCGCTAATGAAGCTGATACACCACCCATTGTAGGGTCGGTCATTACGGAAATAAACGGTAGGCCTTTTTCACTCATTTTAGCAAGTGCAGCACTTGTTTTTGCCATTTGCATAAGCGACATAAGAGCTTCTTGCATACGTGCACCACCTGACGCTGAAAAACAAATAAGCGGCATGTTATGCTCTAAACATTGATCAACAGCATCAACAAAACGTGCCCCTACCACCGATGCCATTGAACCGCCCATAAATGAGAATTCGAATGCAACTGCTGCAACTGGAATACCTTTTAGACGCCCTTTAATTGCGACTAACGCATCTTTCTCACCGCTTGATTTTTGCGCTGCAGTGATACGATCAGAATATTTTTTTGAGTCTTTAAACTTTAAAATATCTTTTGGCTCGTGTTGTGTCCCTAATTCTTGACGTTCACCTTCATCTAAAAAGTGTTCAAGACGTTTACGGCCACTAATACGCATGTGATGATCACACTTAGGACATACATGGAGTGATTTCTCTAATTCAGCTTTATATAGAATTGAATCACAGTCTGTACATTTTGCCCAAACACCTTCAGGGATCTCTTTACGACCTGAAGATTTTGTTGTTTTAGGTAAGATTTTTTCTAGCCAACTCATTTGCAACTCTCTTAATACTATTCGGTGCTTTGCTGCGTTCCTGCCAAGTTATGATGACAGACAAATTTTATCAATTAAAACATGAATTCCACACAGGCGGTATAAAAAACTGGTCTTAGTAGTGAAACCCCTGCAATTAATCGTTTAAATTAACGACAACTAACCGTGTGCCTCAGGCAAAAATAAAGGGCCTAACGGCGTTGACGGTATTTCAAACTCGACTGGATAATCTACATCGACTAAATATAAACCAGCAGCTTTTGCTGTTGCACTTGCTTTAGCGCGTTCTTTTAAATCAAGAAGCTCTTTAAGCCATATCGGCTCTTGCTTGTGAATACCTATATCAGTTAAACAACCCGTAATATTACGAACCATGTGATGTAAGAATGCATTTGCTTTTATATCAATGATGACATAACTGCCTTGACGCTCAACAGATAAATGATGAATAGTGCGAATAGCCGTATTTGCTTGGCAATGTATCGCGCGAAATGAAGTGAAATCATGCTTACCTATTAAGTACTGACATGCCTCTTGCATTTTTGTCTCATCAAGTGCGTGATGGTAATGGGTAACACCTTCATTAAGGACCGCACCACGAAGTGGATTATTATAAATAATATAGCGATAACGACGTGCAGTAGCACTAAAACGAGCATGAAAATCATCATTGACAGGCTTTGCGAAACGAATAGCGATGTCTTTTGGCAGTAAAGTGTTCATACCTAGGGTAAATGCAACCATATCGCGATCTGCATCAGTGTTAAAATGTATTACTTGCCCTGTCCCGTGCACCCCTGCATCAGTGCGTCCGGCGCAGATGATTTCAACTGGATGATTACAAATGCGCGATAACGCAGTTTCTACTTCTTGTTGTACACTATTTACATGAGATTGACGTTGCCAACCACTGTAACGGGCGCCATTGTATTCAACTCCAAGTGCTACTCGCATAATAACTGCTTTACCTACTGTGCTAATGAACGGGGCATTTTATGCTATCTCACGCTGCAATAAAAGCGACTCAATGCAAATAAACCTATGGCTGTAAGATGCTGAGTTTTCAATTGCAATAAAAATGGAGGGGAAACTAAGTTTGCCCTCCATTTTTTGTTATGTGGATATTTTGTTATGTGGATACCATACCCAAGTCACCTCATGATGCAGAATTCGCGTTTCACAAGAGCTTAATATCAAGGCGTTACTTTGCAACAATGGCAATCCATTTTAAGAAGTAACAACGATGAGAGAAAGTACCTGTGAAACGCCCTCCAACGGTTTGTTTTTAAAGCGATTTATACTATGATACTTTTATAAGAGATTGATTTTAACAATAGAACCACTATTACTTGCAATCAATGCCTTCTCTAAACCGCTTTAAATTCCAACGACGCTCGCATCTCGAGGTGGCTTGGGTATATATTTATATTAATTTTGCTTTAAGACTTTGCGCCTCTTCTTGTACTTCTTCAGGGCCATTTTCAATAACATCATCGATCGCCTCAAGCGCTGCATCCATATCATCTATTTCAATATAAGCACGTGCTAAGTCTAGCTTTGCAGAGTAGCCACCACTTTCAGCATCTACGTCTGTTGGGTTATCGCCTGCAAGCAAAGCATCAAATTCACTTAAACCGACATCTATATTCACATCATTATAAGGTTCATGATCACTATTTAGATCATCACTTTGCTCAATCAATGAATCAATATCAACGAACTCTTCATCTAACGCACCATCATCAACATTTGTGCTTTTTTCTGGAAGCGATTCTTCTATTTCGGATAGCTCTTCAATTGCGTCTAAATCGTCACTTAATAACGCATTAAAATCAACATCAAATTCAGAGCTATCATCTATCTCTAAATCCTCAGGTTCTCCTAATTCACTTAAAAGTGAATCAAAGTCAGTTTGGGTGAGATCTGCCATGAAATCATCATCAAGCTCCTCATCTGAGAAAGAGCTAAGATCTGACTTCATTTGAGTGTCGTCAGAGTGATCAAATGTGTTATCAAGCTCTGCTGCAAAATCGCTATTTAAATCATCAGCACTTAATTCACTGCCAATAGATTCATCTGCCGGCTTATTTACAGATTCTTTTTCCTGTGTATCAGCTACAGGCTCTTGCTCTTGAACCTCACCACTGAGTAATTCATCTTCAATCAATAATTCATCATCAAAATCATGATCTAAGCTATTTAAATCTTCACCACCTGCCATAGCATTAGCAAGATCTTGTTCTGCTTGACTTAACAGCAGATCAGAAGAGTCATTCTCTTCAATTAAGCTATCATCTTCATCATCAAGCTCGAGATCCGGATACTCACTTAGCTCTTTGCTAGGTGTCACTATCTCATTATTTAAATCTTCATCATCTACAGCTAAATCAATTTCATCGGCAAGTGGATCATCACCTAAATCAATTTCAACTTCTTCTATATCATCATCTAGTTCATCAATGTCAGACCATTGTGGTGTTTCCACATAGTCGTCTTCCTCTTGCAACTCACTAAGGAGCTCATCAACACTTTTTAATGATGGATCGTTATATTCTTCTAATAAATCGTCTTCATCCAATAAATCATCTGCAGAATCCTCACTTACTTCATCCAGCAAGCTATCATCTAAAAGATCTATCTCTGGCTCAACCTCAAGCTCTGGTTCAATTTCAGGCTCTGGTTCAACTTCTGGCCCTGATTCAACTTCAGGCTCAGATTCTTCTTCGGGCTCTGATTCAATTTCAGGCTCTGGTTCAACTTCTGGCTCTGATTCAACTTCAGGCTCWGATTCTTCTTCGGGCTCTGATTCAATTTCAGGCTCTGGTTCAACTTCTGGCTCTGATTCAACTTCGGGCTCTGGTTCAACTTCAGGCTCTGATTCAACTTCRGGCTCTGGTTCAACTTCTGGCTCTGGTTCAACTTCAAGCTCTGGTTCAACTTCTGGCTCTGGTTCAACTTCTGGCTCTGGTTCAACTTCAGGCTCTGGTTCAACYTCAAGCTCTGATTCAACTTCAGGCTCTGATTCTWCTTCARGCTCTGATTCAACTTCAGGCTCTGGTTCAACTTCARGCTCTGGTTCAACTTCAGGCTCTGGTTCAACTTCAGGCTCTGKTTCARCTTCAGGCTCTGRTTCAACTTCTGGCTCTGGTTCAACTTCTGGCTCTGGTTCAACTTCTGGCTCTGGTTCARCTTCAGGCTCTGGTTCAACTTCAGGCTCTGGTTCAACTTCAAGCTCTGGTTCAACTTCAAGCTCTGGTTCAACTTCAGGCTCTGGTTCTTCTTCTGGCTCTGGTTCAGCTTCTAGCTCTGGTTCAACTTCAGGCTCTGGTTCAACTTCAGGCTCTGGTTCAACTTCTGGCTCTGGTTCARCTTCAGGCTCTGGTTCAACTTCARGCTCTGGTTCAACTTCARGCTCTGGTTCAACTTCARGCTCTGGTTCAACTTCARGCTCTGGTTCAACTTCAGGCTCTGGTTCAACTTCAGGCTCTGGTTCTWCTTCTGGCTCTGGTTCTTCTTCTGGCTCTGGTTCAACTTCGGGCTCTGGTTCAACTTCTGGCTCTGGTTCARCTTCTGGCTCTGGTTCAACTTCGGGCTCTGGTTCAACYTCARGCTCTGGTTCAACTTCGGGCTCTGGTTCAACTTCAGGCTCTGGTTCAACTTCAGGCTCTGGTTCAACTTCAGGCTCTGGTTCAACTTCAGGCTCATCGGCTAAGCTCGATACTAGTGATTCTACTTCATCTAGATTAAGCTCATCTTCAACACCTGATAATTCATTCATTGAATCAGAAAGGGCTTCATCTAAATCAGTATTGTGATCAACATCATCGATTAAACTATCAATATCGTCTAAGTCAAAATCAGTGTCGTCTTCATCGACCAGCTCTGTTGGTTTTTCAGGCTCTGCGTCATCAATAAGGCTATCAATGTCATCTAAATCAAAATCAGTGTCGTCTTCATCGACTAACTCTGTTGGTTTTTCAGGCTCTGCGGCTGCRTCATCAATWARGCTRTCAATGTCGTCYAARTCAAAATCAGTGTCGTCTTCATCGACTAATTCTGTTGGTTTTTCAGGCTCTGCGGCTGCGTCATCAATTAAGCTGTCAATGTCGTCTAAATCAAAATCAGTGTCGTCTTCATCGACTAACTCTGTTGGTTTTTCAGGCTCTGCGGCAGCATCATCAATAAGGCTATCAATGTCGTCCAAGTCAAAATCAGTGTCGTCTTCATCGACTAACTCTGTTGGTTTTTCAGGCTCTGCGGCAGCATCATCAATAAGGCTATCAATGTCGTCCAAGTCAAAATCAGTGTCGTCTTCATCAACTAACTCGGCTGGTTTTTCAGGCTCCGCGGCAGCATCATCGATTAAGCTGTCAATGTCGTCTAAGTCAAAATCCTCATCGTTATTATTAAGTACATCAAGTTCTGGCTCTTCGTTAACAGAACTTTGTGCATCGATGAGTTCATCTATATCAAAGTCATCATCTTCACTAGCAAGTTCTTCACTGAGCGCAGCAAGGGCATCATCTGATTCTAACTCATCGAGGGAATCATCAATTTCCCCGTTTGCAGGCGCAGAAGAGCTGTCAACGGCATCTTCTGCAAATAAGTCATCTAGGTCTTCTGCACTTAAAATATCCCCGTCACCTTTTTCGGCATCAAGATCCAAGTCGATATCATCGCCTAAACTATCATCGTCTTGTTGGTCAAAATCTTGCTGCATGAAGATATCTAACTCATCATCTTCTTTGACTTCATCATCAAATACAATGTCATCACTTAATAGACCATCGAGTTCGTCTTGATTTAATAGACTGTCGCCATCTTCAAAATCGTCATCAATACTTTCATCATCAATACTGTCATCAAAAATAATGTCATCATCAGGCAGCATATCGCTGTCTAAGTTATCATCGAGTTGGACACTTAAATCATCTTGTACTGGATCAGGAATGATAGGATCTATTGAGGGGCCTAAATCAATATCTTCGTCTGGAACATAACTAGGGCTTTGTGGTAAAAACTCATCGTCGTCAATTACTTCATCTTCTTTATTACGTTTACGTAAAAACATCACCACTGCAAAAACAATTAATAAAGCCGGTATCGTCATTAGTAAAATAAGAACAAACGGATTTGCCAATAACGCGGCAAAATCAAACTCACTCTCCTCTTGTTGCTTTTTTACCTTTTGCTGCTCTATAAACTCATTTTGCTTTGCAATTAACTCTTTTAGTTGCTGCTGAATTTCACTATCTTGTCCTAGCTGATTTCGCACTTTTTCGAGCTCTTTAGAAATACCGGTTAGCTGCTTTTTTAAATTATTATTTTCAACTAAGATCTCTTCAACATTTTCAACTGATGATTTAAATTGCTTTTGCAACTCAACAAGTTGCGTACCTTGCTCGGTTTTTATCGTGTTGATTTCTTGTTTTAATTCTTTTTTTGCTTCATCAACATCAACTTTTCGCGCTTGTGTTACTTTTGTTTTGGAGCTTTCGATATCACTTTGGGTTAATGTTCCGTTTTTCTTTTTATCCCATAAGTCATCATCTTGCTCAGATCGTTGTTTTGCTAATTGAGGACTAATGTTACGAATTTCGCGTAGTGTAGGTATTTTGAGGTACGCGCCATCACGCATATGATTTAGATTTTGATCTAAAAATGAATTGGGGTTTTTCTCATACAATGCCTGCATCACCTGATAAATACTTACTGAGTTATCTGGTCGCACTTTCGCTGCAATACGCCATAACGTATCGGTTGGCTTTATTGGTCCAATTGAACGCCCTTGAACGCCGTAATCAACGCCTTTAGGCCCTTTTAGTTGGGTGCCGTCTTGGGAGTATATTGGTGTTGCCACCAATGCAGACGCTAATAAGAGGAGTGTAGCTAAACCGCGCATGCTGATCCTTTAATGTTTAAATGTTAACGCAGCACCTAAAAAACAGGCGCTTAAACATTGATTATTTCTTGCAGAAATAACTGACATAAATAAAATAGTTAATTCAATTTTCTTGCAAGCTCTATTCCAGTTGCAAACTATAAACCAGTTGCGTCTTTATATCTATCGCAACACTTTGATACTTAATAGCTTAAATTTTATCAGCCGGAAGAGTTTTTATAGTTATTGTTAAGTTTATACGCTTTTAGCCATCATGCGGCAATTATTTGGCAGTTTAAAAATAAAAAAGCGGCAATTTGCCGCTATTTCTACTTATTCTTAAAGATAATTTGCAATAAGCTCTTCAGCTATTTGTACACTATTAGTAGCTGCGCCTTTTCGGGTATTATCGCTAACAACCCACATATTTAAACCATGCGGGTGCGAAATATCTTGACGTAAACGCCCTACATAAACAGTATCATTACCGCTTGCATCTGATACTGGCGTTGGATAATCACCTTCATCTTCAATAAGTTCAAGGCCCGGGGCATCTTTGAGTAACTGCTTAACATGTTCAAAATCATATGGCATACGTGTTTCAATGTTTATCGCTTCAGAATGACCAAAAAACACAGGTACTCGCACACATGTTGGGTTTACTGCAATAGTAGTGTCACCCAATATTTTATGGGTTTCATTAACCATTTTCATTTCTTCGCGCGTATAGCCGTTATCTTCAAACACATCAATTTGTGGGATTACATTGAATGCCATCTGCTTTGGAAATACTTGGCTATCAACTGGGCGCGCATTCATTAGATTTGCAGTTTGTTTTGCAAGCTCATCAACGGCTTCTTTGCCAGCACCCGATACTGCTTGATAGGTCGATACATTAATACGGTCAATACCGTACGCATCGTATATCGGCTTTAATGCCACCATCATTTGAATCGTTGAGCAGTTAGGATTGGCAATAATATTGCGGTTTCTGAAATCAGCCAAACTTGCAGCATTAACTTCAGGCACAATCAATGGTACTTCAAAGTCATTTCTAAAATGTGATGTGTTATCAATAACTATACAGCCCGCATCAGCTGCAATCGGTGCATATTTTTCTGACACACTGCCACCAGCTGAAAACAAGCCAATATGCGCTTGACTAAAGTCAAAACCTTCAACATCTTGCACTTCGATAGTTTCACCACGAAACTTAATATCTTCACCGGCACTGCGGCTGCTTGCCAATAAAAATAATTGATCAACAGGAAACTTACGATCTTCTAACGTTTCAATAATTTGGCGGCCAACAAGACCTGTAGCACCAAGTACGGCAACATTATATTTTTGTGACATGTGTATTCCTCTATTAACAACCGCCCTTATGGCCATTGTCTAAATTATATTAAGTTAAACCCGAGCGCCGCTAGTGCATCTGCATGCTGATTTGCGCCTGTGATATTTAGCGTGCTGAATTCACGCCTAATTGGATAGTTTTTTCTAAGGCTATCAAAACCTTGATTTACCAAATCTCGTCGTAAAATACCGTCATCTCGGCGCACATCATAGATAAGATGAATAAGTTGACCAAGATCAGGTATATCAAATGTTTCCTGCAGGTTAATATCCGTAATACTTGGTACAGGTAAAAAATCAGCTAAGGATTTCTTCGCTTCGACCTTTTCAAGTTCACATAGCTTTTGATACAGCATTTGTGTACCACGTGCTTTACCTTCAAGTGTGTGCCCTGCAATATGCACACTTGCCAATCGTGTATATTCAAGAAGCTCAGTTAATATTGTGGGTTCGTTTTCCCATACGTCAATAACTAAATCAAGTTGTGCACCATCTTGCATTACCTCAAGCAAGGCTTGACTATCAATAACGTCGCCTCTGCTAGCATTGATGATAATAGTACCGGCTTTGAGCGCTAACAAACGTGCTTTATTCAGCAAATGCAACGTGCTGTGTTTGCCTGTTTTTATCAAAGGAACATGAAATGTTACGATGTCAGATTGAGTTAGTAGCAACTCTAGATCTTGATGTTCATCAAGCTGCCCGGCTTCATATTTAGGTGGATCGCACACTAATACGGTGACATTTAGCGCTTTTAACTTTTCACGCAAACAACTACCTATGCTTCCAACCCCAACAATACCAATTGTCTTGCCTTCAATACTACTTGCATTTTCTTGGCACAAAGCAAAAATACTACTAATTACATATTCAGCAACTGCTATTGCATTACACCCAGGCGCACTTGTAAATGCGATATTACGATCTTTTAAAAGTGCGGTGTCTATATGATCGATACCAATGGTTGCAGTACCTACAAACTTCAATTTATTTGCACTGTGAAGCAATGCGCTATTAACCTGCGTAACTGAACGCGTAAGTAATACATCAACATCGATTAACTGTTCACTTTGTAAAGTACGCCCATCGAAACGCGTTACTTCACCAAAATCAGCAAAGTATTGCTCAACAAGTGGCATATTTTGATCAGCAAGTATTTTCATTAACAAATCCTGTTGGCACGAAGAGCCGCCATTGTAACGAACATAGCCGGCTTTGAAAACGAAAAAGCCGAGCAAGTTGCTCGGCTTCTAAACTAACTAACTTTTGACTAATTAGCCTTTATATTTACTCATCACTAGCGTGGCGTTAGTGCCACCAAAACCAAAGCTGTTAGACATAACAGTATTTAGCTCAACGTCTTTACGCTCAGTGATAATGTTTAAGCCAGCAGCTTGTTCATCAAGTTCATCAATATTGATTGAAGGTGCAACAAAACTGTGCTCTAACATCAGTAGAGAGAAAATAGCTTCATGCACACCAGCAGCGCCCAGTGCATGCCCGGTCATTGCTTTAGTTGCACTGATCATTGGTGAATTACCACCGAATACTTCTTGAATTGCACCTAATTCTTTCACATCACCTACAGGTGTCGATGTACCATGAGTGTTTAGGTAATCAATGCTATCTACATCTTGCATTGCTTGACGCATACAACGTGCCGCACCTTCACCTGATGGAGCAACCATGTCATAGCCATCAGATGTTGCGCCGTAACCAACAATCTCAGCATAAATATGTGCGCCACGAGCAAGTGCATGTTCTAACTCTTCAACAACAACAATACCGCCACCGCCAGATATAACAAAACCATCGCGGTTTGCATCATATGTGCGTGACGCTTTTTCAGGCGTTTCGTTATATTTAGTAGAAAGTGCGCCCATTGCGTCAAATTCCATTGCTAGCGTCCAATGTAACTCTTCACCGCCACCTGCAAAAACAACATCTTGCTTGCCTAATTGGATTTGCTCTACGGCATTACCAATACAGTGTGCAGAGGTTGCACATGCTGAGCTGATTGAGTAGTTAACACCTTTGATTTTAAACGGTGTTGCTAAACATGCTGACGTGGTACTTGCCATAGTACGTGGTACCATGTAAGGGCCTACACGTTTTACGCCTTTTTCACGTAAAATATCGGCCGCTTCTACTTGCCATTTAGATGAACCACCACCAGAACCTACAATAATACCAGTGCGTTCATTTGATACTTGATCATCAGATAAACCTGAATCATCTATTGCTTGTGCCATCGAAATATACGAATAAGCAGCAGCATCACCCATAAAGCGCATTGCTTTACGGTCAACAAACTCTTTAACGTCAATATCAATTTTGCCTGATACATTACTACGTAATTTATATTCAGCAAATTCAGGGTTAAAAGCGATGCCGCTTTTACCTGTTTTTAACGATTCTAATACTTCTTCTTTGTTGTTACCGATGCTTGATACAACACCGATGCCCGTAATAACGGCTCTTCTCATGGGTAATTACCTTAGCTTAATACTAAATTGTGTTCTATTTTACGCTGAAATGTACAACGAAGTGGTCAGCTTTCTAGCGTACACCTGTACTCTGAACCTCTAGCTTATAAATAACGCCAGACTATTTCAAAGAAAACACGTAAAATAATGAAAAAAAGTACTCATTAATTGCATACCATGATCAAAAACGCTGAAATTCACTTTAATCACTTAGGTACACCTATTGCAGACAACTTTAATGATGTCTATTTTTCAAACGATGATGGCCAAGCAGAGTCTGATTATGTTTTCTATCAGCAAAATAATATGCCTCATCGATTACAAAATCATGACCGACCTCATTTTGTTATTGGTGAAACAGGTTTTGGCACTGGGCTTAACTTTTTAAATACATGGCTGCAATTTAAAAATTATCTAACCAGTAGGCAACATCATAATCTAGAAGTTCACAACTCAGTACAACAAAATGTTCAGCGCTTACATTTTATTTCTTTTGAAAAGTACCCTATTAAAGCTGACGATCTAAAAAAAGCGCTGCAAGTATGGCCGACTTTAGCGTTACAGAGTAAACAGTTACTCGCAAAATACCCTATAAATTTAGCCGGCTGTCACCGTCTTGAATTTGAAAATGGTCAAGTTGTACTCGATTTATACTTTGGCGATGTTCTAAATTCACTTGCTGGCATAAGTTACCCGCAAACAGGTATTATAGATGCCTGGTACCTAGATGGTTTTGCACCAAGTAAAAACCCCGAGATGTGGCAACCAGCCTTATTTAATGCAATGGCAGATATTTCTCGCACTAATGCCACATTAGCAACATTTACAGTTGCCGGCGTTGTACGCAGAGGCCTTTCAGACGCTGGGTTTTCAGTACAAAAGGCGAAAGGGCATGGCAGTAAAAATGAAATGCTGATTGGCCATTTACCTCATGCTAATAAAGCACACTCTGCTCCAGCTTACTTTACTCACCAGCAAAGCTCGCTTAAAAATGTAGCTGTTATTGGCGGAGGTATTGCCAGCAGTGCTGTTTTATATAGCTTGGCTAAACGCGGCTGTAACAGCCAACTATTTTGCCAAGATCCGCAACTTGCAATGGGCGCCTCTCATAACGTACAAGGTGCGATTTACCCGCATTTACAAGCAAAGAACTCCCCACACAGTGAGCTTTTTGCACACAGTTTTTTATACGCTAAACGACTCTACCAACAGCTCATAGACAATGGCTTTAATTATGACCATCAATGGTGTGGCGTATTACAACATGCGATAAAACAGCCATTAGCTGAGCGTCATCAAAATATTGAAAATAAGCAGCTATGGCCAAATGAATTAATGCACAGTGTAACCCCAGCTCAAGGCGATGAAATTGCAGGTGTCAGCACTGGCTACTCTGGTGTGTACTTTGAATTAGGAGGCTGGGTTAATCCCCCCCAGTTAGTCAATGCCCTTTACCAACAAGCTCATGCACTAACTCCGATCCAAAGCCATTTTAATTGTGATATCGACAAGCTTGAAAAAACACCACAAGGTTGGCTATTACAGAGCCAAGGGCAACAATTTGGCCCATTTAGTGACGTTATTATTTGTGCCGGTGAGCACAGTGACCGATTTGAACAAACTAAGTCACTGCCTATTGTTGGTGTGCGAGGTCAAGTCTCGCACGTACAAGCAAGTGCAGCCTCAACAAAACTCAAAACTGTACTCTGTCATAAGGGTTATTTTACCCCTGCGTATTTAGACCACCATTGTATGGGCGCAACCTTTGAAAAAAACACCAAAAGCCGTGCCGTTACAGAGCAAGACAACATCACCAATCGCGAGCAGTTACTTAACTTTTATGGGCAAACAGAGTTTGCTAGTAGCTTAGGTGCTATCACGGCCGCCAAAGCAGCTGTACGCTGTAGTTTTATTGATCACCTTCCAATGGCTGGGGAATGGGCACAGCAAAGTGATTATATACATGCGTTTGCCAACTTACGCTCAGGAAAGCGCTATCAATACCAGCCATTACAAAAGCCGCTACAAGGCTTACATATACTTACAGGCTTTGGTGCTAGAGGTTTATGCAGCGCGCCACTGTGTGCGGAGCAATTAGTGGCTGTACTTAACGATGAACCACATCCTTTAAGTGAACGAGTAAGTCAGGCAATTCACCCTGCCCGTTTTATTGTAAGAGACTTAATTCGTAATAAAATTTAAGTTAGGTGACAACAAGCTAAAATTTAGACACAATCAGATAAAAGACTGGGATAAATTTTTTAAGGGATCTAATGACTAAAATTATAACGCCATTATTATTAGCTATAAGTTTGAGTTCGTTTACGTGTGCAGCAAACCTAGAAAGCGTACCGTTACCTGCTGACTTTAAACTCTCATTAACAGTTGCTGATGACTACCCGTTAGTACAAACAGGCTATGTGGCACAATCAGTGAGTGAAGTAAGTGCATTTTATCAAAAAACACTTGGTAACCCTGATCTTATAAAAGGCGATAGCTTGCGCCGTACTTTATTTTATACATTAGAGAGTAAAAAAATACGAATTAGCTTATATACCCAAACCACTCAAAATTACGTCACAGAGGTTGCCATTATGGTAAGCAAACCATAGCGCCTTACAAAGGTCAACACGCCCTGAGTAACGCTGTAAAATCTTCAGCACTGAGAGGCTTTGAAAAAAAGTACCCCTGATACAATTGACACCCCTCTTGTTTCAGTAATGCTAATTGCTCTGGTGTTTCAACGCCTTCTGCGATAGTGCCCATCCCTAAGTTTTGCGCAAGTTGAATAATAGTTCGCACCACCATGTGGTCTCGTCGATTGGTCGTACAATCATCGATAAAGCGCTTATCTATTTTTAAAATATCCAGAGGTAACAAGCTCAGCTGACATAGTGAAGAATAAGCAGTACCAAAATCATCAAGCGACAGGGTTAAACCAGCATTTTTCAACGCAGTCAGTACACGAATGTTGTCATTCGCATTTGCCATCAAAGCAGTTTCTGTTTGCTCTATTTCTAAACAGCTTGTAGTGCAATTATTACGTGCTAATGCGCTTGTTAGCTTATCTAAAAACAGTGGGTCTTGTAGTTGTATCGCTGACACGTTAATTGCAACACTTTCAATGTTAAACTGTTTTTTCCAATGAGCTATTTGCTGGCAGGCTGTTTCGGTGATCCACTCACCAATCGGGTTTATTAAACCAGTTTGTTCTGCTATTGGAATAAATTCAACAGGGCTAATAAACCCCAATTGAGGGTGGAACCAACGAATTAAGGCTTCAGCCGATTTGATTTCACCGGTCGTGATACACACTTTAGGCTGATAATGAAGAGCGAGTTCACCACGCTCCGTCGCAAACTTTAAATCGTTCTCTAATCGGTAGCGTCGTAGCGTTTGCTTTGTAAGCTGGCTTTGATAAAACGAAAAATCATTCTTGCCCACAGCTTTTGCATGGTACATGGCCATGTCAGCATTGCTACATAAAATTTCTATTTCAGTCGCATCTTCAGGAAAGATTGCGATACCGATACTTGCCGTTAACTGGTAGTTTTTTGCTTTTAATAAGTAGCTCGGTTTACTCAATGTGTGAATCGCATTGGCTAATGCACGAGCAACCTGTTTGGAGTTATTACTTGGTGTTGTGATAAAAGCGAACTCATCGCCACCTATACGAAATAATAGCGAATCTTCATCTATCAATTGACTAAAACGATCTGTCACCATTTTTAATGCACTATCACCAGTCAGGTGACCTAGCTGATCATTTACTTTTTTAAAGCCGTCTAAATCGATTATTAGTAATGAAAAGTTTAGCGTTGCATCTTCTCGGCATTGCTCTTTAAAAAACAGCAATACCTCAAAAAACTTTTTTCGATTACCCAACCCCGTTAAGTAGTCCGTATAGCTCTCAGTACGAAACAACTCCATTTGCGAGTGAGTTTTACGCTGAAAATAGGTCATGATTGTCGCAAATGAGGTGATAACTATCATCTCGACCCCATCTTCAATAATGTCTAAAAATTCAGCCGCATTAATAGAGGAGACATACGCACTTAATAGTAAAACAGCAATAGGGATAGGAAGCATGGAACCCGGGAAAACCATTAAATATAATAATGGGATCAATAAGTACACTTCTTCTATTACTTCTATATCAAGATGGAATAATAAGCCCACCATAAAAATAAATAAAAAGGATATTGCAGCTAAACCTTGTTTATAGCGCACATTAGAAAGAGCAAAAGCTAAGCCAAGAGTTACTAAAAACACCACGTAAGAAAGCTGTGCAATTAAGGGCTGATCAAACCGTAAAATAACAAAAGCGACTGTTGCTAAAGTAAGCGAAAAGCCAACGGCTAATAATTTTTTTGATTTAAGAAAGCCCATTTTAAACATTTAATATTCCACGATTAATTACTTTGTAATTATATGTGAAAAATAGAACTTTTTATTATTTTTTATTCTCCTGTCTGTGTTCCCTAAAATAGTTCGCTATATCCTTAATAGTACAAACTTTTTTAGTGGTTTTTTGAGCTGTCATTTTAAAAAGGCATAAAAAAACGCACTAATACTAAAGTGCGTTTTTATAAATAAAAATTAAAGATTAAGACTTTTTATCGGTACCTTCACACGCTGAGTTTACGACATTAGTATCAGTTTCACTATTTTCAGCGTCCTCTCTTTCAGCGTTAGTAACAGTCGCTTCTGAGCTCTCAATGTCAGTAGTTTCATCTTTGCTAATTGCGTCATCAACTACGGTTGTTTCAACAATATTTTGCTGTGTTTGAGCTGGTACTACTTGATAAAAACGCCCACCAGCATCAGCCATTGCAACCAAGGGTGCACACGGCGCAAATACCGGATTAAAATTAGCAAACGTCGCCATTTCTGAGCTTACTTTATCCGCACCAAGCTTATCCATATAACTAAATGGACCACCTAAAAATGGTGGGAAGCCAATGCCAAATATAGCACCAATATCACCATCGCGAGGACTGGCGATAATGCCTTCATCTAAACAGCGCGCTGCTTCGTTAAGCATTTGTGCAACGCAACGCTGAGCTATCTCACTCTTGTTTAAACGTGGTGAAGGGCTCACGCCAAGTAATTCGTAAACTGATTCGTCCACTTTTTTGCTCTTTTTATCGTATAGATAAAAACCACGACCCGTTTTACGGCCTAAGCGTTTCGCATCAATTAAACGCGAAAATGCATCTGGCGCTTTAAAACGATCGCCCAGTTCTTTTTCAAGAATTGGAGCAATTTTAGAGCCTATATCAATCCCTACTTCATCAAGTAAAGCGAGCGGCCCAACAGGGAAACCAAACTCAACAAGCGCAGCATCAATTTTTTCAATTGGCTCGCCTGCAAGTAATAAATTTGCAGCTTCATTCACATAAGGGGCAAGAATACGGTTTACATAAAAACCCGCTTTATCTTTTACCACAATCGGCGTTTTACCTTGCTTACGAGCAAAGTTAACAATCCGCGCGATGGTCTCTTGCGACGTACCTTCATGTGGAATGATTTCAACCAATGGCATTTTCTCAACCGGTGAGAAGTAATGTAAGCCAATCACATTCTCTGGACGGGCCGCTTCTGCCGCTATTTGTGAAATAGGCAATGATGACGTGTTACTAGCAAAAATAGTGTTTGCTTGGCATTCACGTTCAACATCAGCAACCATGCCCTGTTTAAGGCTTAAATCTTCAAATACCGCTTCAATCACTAAATCAATGTGCTTAAAACCACTGTAATTAGTTGTGCCAGTAATGCGATTCATTGTTTGTTGCAGTTCAGCTGTAGATAAAATGCGACGCTTTTGCTTTTTATCTAAAATTTTATAGCTGTAATTCATGGCATTACTAATGCCCTGCTCTGCTACATCTTTAATGCGCACTAATACACCCGCTTTTACAGCACTAACATGGGCAATACCTGCGCCCATTAAACCGCCACCTAACACTGCTGTTTTGGTGATCGCCAGTGCGTCATCGTTACGCCATTCTTTTTTCATTTCGGTGGTAGCAAAAAAGATCCCACGTAATGCTTTAGATTCGCTACTCATCACTAACGTAGCAAACCCTTCTGCCTCTGTTTTATAAGCTTTTAGCTCATCAAGCTCTACACTGGCGCGTATTGCTTTAATGATAGCCAGTGGCGCAGGGTAATGACCACCGGTTTTCTTCAGTACGTTTTCTTGTGCTTTTTTAAAAATGATATTGCGACCAAATGGATTTGACTCAAGCAATTGGCTAACACGATCAAGCTTGGGCTTACTCGCTTTTGCCTTGCCTTTTAACGCAAACTCTTTGGCCACTTTTAGCAATACAGTTTGAGGGACACAATCATTCACTAAGCCTGACTTTTTAGCTTGTTTAGCGCGTATTTGTTTACCTGTTAGTGTCCACTCTAGGGCTTTTTGCAAACCAACTAATTTCGGTAAGCGCTGAGTACCACCACCACCAGGTAATAGACCAAGCTGCACTTCAGGTAAGCCTAGCTTGGTAATATCGCTGTCAGTACACACGCGGTAATCACACGCTAAAGCAAACTCCAAACCACCACCAAGCGCTGCACCATGAATAGCACTGACGGTTGGAAACGGCAGTTTTTTCATATCAAAAAAGGCACGGTGACATAGCTCGCTGATCGCTAATGCATCTTCGCGACGCTCTACGCTATCCAGCATTTTCACATCGGCGCCGGCGATAAAGTTATCGCTTTTACCACTGATAAATACCATGCCTTTAACTGACTGCTGTTTCGCGTCATCAAGCAACGTTTTTAAATCATCGGCAAAGGTATCGCGCAGGGTGTTCATTTTTTCACCCGGCACATCAATAGTAACTACGGCAATACCGTTATCATCAACATCTAAACTAAATACAGACTGTGTCATTACGCACTCTCCAATACAAAAGCTGCACCTAACCCACCTGCGGCGCATGCAGTTGTTAGTGCTAAGCCACCGCCTCGGCGGTTAAGTTCGTGTAAACTTTGGGTGATAAGTCGTGCGCCAGTTGCTGCAAATGGATGCCCATATGCAAGCGAGCCGCCCATAACATTAAACTTATCCATGTTAATCTCACCAATCGCTTTACTGCGACCGAGTTTTTCTTGTGCAAATTTATCAGAGGCGAACATTTTCATATTTGCTAGCGTTTGCGCTGCAAATGCTTCATGCATTTCAATTAAATCAAGATCTGCAAGCGTAATACCTGCTCTTGCTAATGCGATAGGCGTAGAATGTGCAGGCCCCATTAACATGTCTTCATTTACGCCAATAGCAGAGAACGCAAAACTACGCACATACCCTAAAATGTTATAGCCTAATGCTTTAGCTTTGCTTTCGCTCATCATCAGTACCGCAGCCGCACCATCTGTTAGTGGTGTTGAGTTTGCAGCGGTTACAGAGCCATGTTGACGGTCAAATGCAGGCTTTAATTTAGCATACCCTTCAACCGTTGAGTTATGACGAATATTATTATCTTGCTCGATAAAACTTTTATACGGCGGTAAATGCGCAGTCATAACTTCATCGGCAAGCTTGCCATCTGCCCACGATTGGCTAGCAAGTGTGTGTGAGCGATGCGCAAGCGCATCTTGATCTTCACGGCTAATATTATGAGTTTTTGCCATTTGCTCAGCAGTCTGACCCATAGATAAACCCGTCGAGTATTCTGCAACAGCAGGTGGGACAGGAAGTAAATCTTTTAAACGCAATTTTGAGAATATTTTTAAGCGTTGTCCAAGTGTGCGCGCTTTATTTAAATCAACAAGGCTGCCAGCTAGTTTTTTGCTTACGCCAATTGGCAATACCGATGACGAATCAGCGCCCCCCGCAATACCCACTTGTACAGAGCCTGCCATAATCGACTCAGCTACATTAGCAATTGCCTGAAAACTAGTTGCACAGGCGCGTGATACTGAGTAAGCATCAACGGATACTGGCATACCAGTACCTAATACGATTTCGCGGGCAATATTTGGCGCTTCTGGCATTTGCACTACTTGGCCAAATACTAATTGATCAATTTCAGATTTATCAAAGTTAAGGCGTTCAAGCATTTCGTTAACCACTAACTTGCCCATATCAAGGGCTGGTACATGGTGAAATGCAGTTGCTTGTTTAGCAAATGGTGTACGTAGACCACTGACGATGGCAATACGATCGCCCTTTGCTGTTTTTAGTATGTTTTGCTCAGACATTAATGCTCTCCCGCTGACAGGTCTGACCTGTTTATTTTCCTCGATTCTAAACAACCCGTGTACTAAAGCCAATAGAGAAATTGAAAATAGTATAATTAGTTACCAACAATAGGCTTTTTTTAGCGTATTTACAAAAAATACCTGTATTTCTATGCTAGGGTAAAAACCGTTAAAAAATAACGAACTATTTTGTAAAATAGGGTCTAACACTTGTGTTATAGAACAATAATCCCAATAACCAATAAAGCTTTTTATAAACCTTGCTAACCAGGACAGTCTTTTATTATGGCCGCTAACGTATTTTCACAATTAAAAACTTATTTAGACAGCCAAATTATTGGCCAGCCAGAATTAACTCAAGCGCTACTTATCGCTATTTTAGCCGATGGTCACTTATTAGTAGAAGGCCCTCCAGGGCTTGCTAAAACCCGAGCAGTAAATGCACTTGCCAAAGGCGTTGAAGGTTCATTCCAACGCGTGCAGTTCACTCCTGATTTATTACCTGCGGATGTCACTGGCACAGATATTTACCGCCAACAGACCAGTGAGTTCGTGTTTGAGAAAGGCCCATTATTTCATAACCTAATTTTAGCCGATGAAATTAACCGTGCCCCAGCTAAAGTCCAATCAGCCTTATTAGAAGCGATGGCAGAACGCCAAGTTACGGTAGGCAAAAATACTTACCCGCTATCTGATTTATTTATGGTGATGGCGACGCAGAATCCGCTTGAGCAAGAAGGCACCTACCCGCTACCTGAAGCACAACTTGATCGCTTTTTATTGCACCTAAGTATTGGTTACCCTGGCGCAGAGCATGAGCTTGACATTTTACGTCTGACTCGCGGCGAAGCACTGAGCGAACATCAAGCCCCTGCACAACAAATTAGTCAAAACGACTTATTTGCTTCACGCAAAGCGATTTTAGGCTTGCATCTAGCTGAGCCACTTGAACAGTATTTAGTACAGCTAATTATTGCCACGCGTGAAGGCGCTAAATTAGATGCTCAACTAGGCAGCTGGATTGAGTATGGCGCAAGCCCACGTGCCACGATTGCCCTTGATAAATGTGCCCGCGCACATGCTTGGTTACAAGGCCGTGACTTTGTTGCACCTGATGACATTCAAGCGGTACTGCATAATGTGCTGCGCCACCGCATTATCTTAAGTTACGAAGCACAAGCTGATGGTGTGACTAAAGATCAGGTTATTAGCCGTATCCTAGAACTTGTTGCCGTGCCATAAACTATGCAAAGCCAATTAGATAATCAACAATGGCGTAGCTTAAGTCATAGTCATGGGGTCGACTTAGGGCTTAAAGAGCTGATGTATTACAAAGCTAAAGCCCGCTTGCTTGAGTTTGCCCCAAAAGCTAAAATTAAAAACAGCCTAACTGGCCAATATCTTGCGCCTCATAAAGGCCGTGGTATGGAGTTTGCCGAAGTACGCCATTATCAACAAGGCGATGATATTCGCTCAATTGATTGGCGTGTTACCGCACGTACTGGTGAAACCCACACTAAACTTTTTCAAGAAGAAAAAGAACGCCCAGTGTTTGTGTTTACCGACTTTTCTAATTCGATGCTGTTTGGCTCCAAGCTGTTACTTAAGTCTGTGCAAGCAGCGCATATTAGCGCATTAGTTGCATGGTCTGCATGTCAACGTGGTGATCGTATCGGCGGTATTGTATTTAATCAACATGGCCATTTAGAACTAAAACCCACCGCCCGTGAGAAAGCAGTATTAAAACTGTGTCACAATTTATGCGATAACCACCAGCAAGCACTGACACGCATTGACGAGCCCACCGAAAATAAACTCAGCGATAACCTCAAGCGCTTAAACCATTTAGCCAAGCCAGGTAGTTTAGTGTATTTGGTGTCTGATTTTAGCACCCTTGATGATGCCAGCTTTAAGCAATTAGAAATACTGAGTCGTCACTGTGAGCTAATTGGCTGCCATATTAGCGACCCATTTGAGCACCAGCTCCCTGCGTTTAAACAAACGGTAACAGTCAGTGCCAATGGCAGTGATTTTGCCCTGCCGCTTATGGACAAAGGCTTTCGTGATAAGTTTGCTAAAACTGCTGAGCAAGCATTTGCTTCACGTTTAGAGCGTTTAACTAAATCGGGTCTTAATTTAATATCATTCAATGCAGCTACACCCCTTGAGCTACAATTAGTGAGAAAGTAACATGCAAACCTCTCCATTAGATGGCCTACATGATGTAATTGTACCAACCCACGTTTCTTGGTGGCCATTAGCACCTATTTGGTGGGTTATAATGGCTATACTGCTACTGACTATTAGTTTTATCAGTTACAAGTTGTATCAGACTTACCAATTTAAAAAAGCCAAACGTCAGGCTATTTTACTAAGTAACCAATGCGATAATGATGCCCAGCAATTACATATTTTAATTAAACGTCTGGCATTACATTACTATCAACAACGCGTGGCATCGCAAGGCACGCAGCAATGGTGTAACACACTAAATAAGCTGACCGGTCAACAATTCACTGAACTTGAACTCATGAGCCTATATCAACCGCAAACCAATCAAGCGGCGCTAGCGAATAAATTAAAACTCGCCATTGTGCAATTTAAAGTAAAGGAGCCGTTAAATGTTTGAATTTAGCTGGCCTTGGTTATTTTTATTATTGCCACTGCCTTGGTTGTTACGCTTGTTTAAACCGGTACACAGCGAAGGTAACACCCGATTACGTATTCCCAGTTTTGCCAAACACAATTTGGCCACGCAAGTTGCCCAGCAGCAAACTCGCGGTATTAGCTTATTTGAATGGTTAATTTGGGCTTTATTAGTCACCGCACTGGCAAACCCCACTTGGCTCGATGACCCAATTACATTACCTAATGAAGGTCGCGATATTATGCTTGCCGTGGATTTATCTGGATCGATGACCGAGCAAGATATGGCATATCAAGGCCAATATGTTGATCGTCTAACCATGGTAAAAGCAGTATTGAGTGACTTTATAGAGCAACGCCAAGGTGACCGATTAGGGCTGATTTTATTTGGCGACACGGCTTTTTTACAAACCCCACTCACCCGGGACGTAAAAACCGTGAGTCAAATGCTCTCAGAGGCACAAATTGGCTTAGTTGGCCGCGCAACTGCGATTGGCGATGCATTGGGTTTATCAGTAAAGCGCTTTGCTAACAAAGATGAAAGTAACCGCATAGTAGTACTCTTAACCGATGGCCAAAATACCGCCGGTAATTTAGATCCAGAAGAAGCCTTATTACTTGCACGCGAAGAAGGCATTAAAGTGTATACCATAGGTGTGGGCTCTGATAATCCGCGCGGTTTTAGCTTATTCAATATGGGTGGCATGAGCGGTGGAAGTTTAGATGAAACCTTACTTAAACGTATTGCTGAACAAACTGGCGGACTCTACTTTCGCGCAAAAGACGTGGCCGGCTTGCAACAAATTTATCAAGAGCTTGATAAACTCGAGCCTATCAGCACCGATGAGCAAACTTTTCGCCCGCAAAGTGCATTATTTTATTACCCGTTATTAATTGCATTGGCCTTGATTGGCCTGCGCGTTATGTTCATTACGGCAAAAACACTAAGACAGGAGGCCTAATGGACTTTGAATTTATCCGCCCAGCCGTTTTGTGGCTATTAATCCCTGTGTGCTTAGTGTTTATGATTGCAATGATCAAAAACAAAAAAACGAGCCAAAGTGAACTAATCGCACCGCACCTTGCAAAGTTTGTGATCAACACCAATAGCAAAGAACAGTCGCAACCTATGTGGCTAATTGCCCTTTTTACTATTTTAGCCGTTGTTTTTAGCGCTGGCCCTAGCTTTGAAGAAAAACAAGTACCGGTATTTCAAAGTAAAAACGCCCGTGTAATTGTAATGGATATGTCGCTGTCAATGTACAGCACCGACATTGCCCCAAGTCGCATAGTGCAAGCCCGTTTTAAAGCGCTTGATATGATTGAACTGTTTAAAGAAGGCGACACCGCACTTGTTGCTTACGCTGGCACTGCTTATACTATTTCTCCTTTAACCAATGATGCTGCAACACTTGAGAATCTGATCCCAAGTTTAAGCCCTGATATTATGCCCGACAAAGGCTCAAACGTACTTGCCGGACTCGATGTAGCCAAAGAGCTATTAACACAAGCAGGCTACCTTGAAGGCGACATTATTTTAATTACAGATGGCGTGGAGCAAAGTGAGCAACAAGACATTAGTCAATTTACTGCAGCAAATAACTATCGGTTGAATATTTATGGTGTGGGTACAGAGCAAGGCGCGCCCATTAAGCTACCTGAAGGTGGTTTTTTAAAAGACAGCTACGGCCAAATTGTGATCCCAACCATCAACACAAGCATGCTTAATAGCTTAGCCAAAAACAGTGGTGGCAAGTTTGCAACTTACCAACCTAGTGCTGGTGACATTCAAATTTTTGCACCCAGTGCCAACAGCGAAATGTTAAAAAATGAAAAACAAAGCCAAGCATTATGGCGTATTGATGCCGGTATTTATGGCCTGTTTATTTTACTGCCAATGATGATGTGGATTTTTCGCCGTGGTGCATTTGCCGCTGCATTTTTAGTCATATGCTTTTTACCACAACAAAATGCATATGCTGTAGAGGTGCCGCGTGTATTTAAAAATCAAGATCAACGCGCATTAGATGCTTACCAAAAAGGTGAATATGATCAAGCAGCTACAGCAAAATCAAGTCAATTAAAAGGCGCGGCGCTTTACCAGCAAGGCAATTTTGATGCTGCTTTGACACAGTTCAGTCAAGATAAAACCGCAACGGGTTTATATAACTACGGCAACGCCCTTGCCAAAGCTGGAAAGTTAGAAGAAGCAACACAAGCTTATAAAAAAGCCCTTGAAATAGACCCCGACTTTACCCAAGCAAAAGATAACAAAGCACTTGTTGAGCAATTAAAGGATCAGCAGCAACAGCAAGAAGATCAGGACTCAGATCAAGAGCAACAAAGCCAAGATGGCGAGCAAGGCCAAGATCAGCCAAACAAAGAAAATAAAGATAAAGATAAATCACAACAAGGGGACAAACCATCTGAAGATCAACAACCTCAACAAGGTGATGAATCCAAGCAAAGTGATGAACAGCAAGCTGATGACAAGCAAAAAGATGGTAAACCTTCTGAGCAAAATGATCCAAAAATGGAAGCTCAACCAAATGACACCGATAAAAGTAGCGAAGAGCAGCAGCAAAGTGCGCAGAACGAATCAAAGGATGACGCCGCTAAAGAAGATGACAAGCAAGCACAACCGCAAATGACCTCTGAGCAACAGCAACAAGCAGAAGAAGCTGCAAAGCAACAAGCTATGCAAGCGCAAACTGCAGAGCTCACTAATGAAGAAAAAGAAAAAGCACAGCAATTAAATCAACTGTTGCGCAAAGTCCCCGATGACCCTGCTATTTTATTACGCAATAAAATGCAATTAGAAGCCCAAAAACGAAACCGTCAACGCCGTCCACAAGGAGTCGAAAAATCATGGTAATGCGATTAATCTGTTGTTTGTTGCTTATCAGCGCTATGCCCCTGTGGGCTGTTACTCAATTACAAGCCAGTGTTGATAAAAACCCGGTACTCGCGGGTGAATTTTTTACTCTCAGTATCAGTGCTGACGACACCATAAAAAACGAACAACCAGACACCTCTGCGTTGTTAAAGGATTTTGTCGTTGGGCCAACCAGTGTTAGTACTCGTACTAATATCGTCAATGGCAGTATTTCAAAGCAAACGACGTGGTCAGTTAAGCTAATGACCCGAAGTGCAGGTGAATATACAATACCTGCATTTAGTATTGCTGGCGTAAACTCTATTCCCATCACTTTAAAAGTGGCGCAGCGCAGCAAGGATACTGAGCAAAGTAGTGATGCATTTATTAAAGCGTCGCTTTCTAGTGAAAGTTTATTCGTGCAAGAAGCTGGCCTATACACGATTAAGCTCTACCTTGCTAAAGAACTGCTAGATGGCAATTTAACGGCACCAAGCATGCCTGATGCACAATTGAGTCAAATCGGTAAGCAAACGGAAAACTATGAACTTATAGATGGTAAACGTTACTTAGTTATCACCCGAGAGTATTTAGTCCAGCCACAAAAAAGTGGCAGTTATACTATTGAAGCGCCTGCGTTTCAAGGCCGCGTTCGCCAGAATTACCGTCAACTAGAAATCTCCGCACTAGGTGAAAGCGTCAATGTAGAGATAAAGCCAATACCGAGTGATTACCAAGGTTCATGGTTACCAAGTGAGTTAGTCAATTTAGATGAGCAGTGGCAACCAACTGACGATACTGTTGAAGTTGGTACACCGATTACACGGACTTTAACTTTAACAGCCCTTGGTATTACTAAAGAGCAATTACCTGATATTAAATTACCTGAAATACAAGGCATTCGCAGCTACCCTGATGAAAAAGAGAATAACCACCTAGTTCGTGATGGTCGAGTAATATCACAACAAACAGCCTCATACGCACTATTACCACAAACACCAGGCACATACACATTACCTGAGGTAAGCGTGCCTTGGTATAACACCAAAATAAATCGAATTAGCTATGCTACGCTACCTGCCCGTACAATCACTGTGATACCTAGCAGCACCACAACGCTAAACCCACCCTTGCCTGCACAATCAGATCAAGGCGTATCGGCAGATTCACGTACACCAATATCTACCTCATCAGTGTATATAAACTCATATCCGTTATGGCTCGTGATTATCAGTGTAATTGGTTACTTATTATGGCTTATAACACTTATTTTATGGTGGCGTAGTAAATCTCATCGTGAGCTGATAAATGCCCCCGCTAAAAAAGTAACAAATAAATCGTCACTATTTTTGGATGAATTAAAACGCCACAGTAAAAATAACGATGTAAGCGCTTTTTATCAGGCTCTAAATCGTTACGCGGTACAAACAACAAAACAATCTCATAGTGCGATAGACAAGCTAGAACTGCACGCTGATAATGCTTTGCTTAGCCAGCACATTGCTAAATTGCGGGCTGCGCTCTATAGTCCTAACAATACAGATGTTGATATGGTCGCTATTGTAAACCTATTACAAGAGCAACATAAAATACAAAAAACGTCACAAGAATCGGTGTTAAAAGGACTTTATAAATAGAGTTTGAGTAATGAGGTGTTATTCTCGACTTAAACAAAGAATTACTTAAAATAAAAAAGTGCTTATGCTTGGAAATAAAAATTCTAATGATCAGGTCTTAGTAAATATGGCAGAGAAACAAAAACGCTATGAGAAACTTGTTCATGTTTATCATAGTGAACTATATCGCTTTGCTTATTGGTTATGTCGTGACCCTAATATTGCCGAAGATCTTGTTCAAGAAACGTTTTTACGTGCTTGGCGCGCTCTTGACTCACTATTAGATCAAAAAGCAGCTAAACCATGGCTATTGACGATTTTACGCCGGGAAAATGCCCGCCGTTTTGAACGCAAACAATTTGATTATAGTGATGTTGAAAATGACACCTTAGTTGACGAAAAAAGCGTCACTTTGGATGACGAAATGGAACAAACAGTGATCCAACGTCAAATTGCTAAATTATCCGATGAATACCGCGAACCATTACTGCTGCAAGTTGTAATGGGTTGCTCAGGCGAAGAGATAGCAGAAATATTAGATTTAAATAAGAACACGGTTATGACACGTTTATACCGTGCGAGAAACCAGTTAAAAGAGGCATTAAGCCGTGATGATGAACAACTTAAAGGGGCATCAAAATAATGGATGATCTCGAGTTTCGTCGCCGAGTTTTTGCACAACCAAGTAGCACCGATGAGGAGCTATTGGAATTTGCAGAGCAACACCCTGAGCGACAAGAGCTAATCAATGAAATGCAAGCTTTTGATTTAGAGCTTTCAGGCGCACTTGATATACCTGTACCAAAAGGGCTCTCAGAGCGTATTCTAGCAAATACCGCTGCGCATACTCAAGATGAGTCTACTGCTACACAGCACACAAAATCTGAGCAAGCTAACGCAGTAACGCAAACACAGCAACCTACTAATAATGTTGTTGATGCCAGTTTGCGCTTTAAACGTAATCGTTTACCGTTAGCAATGGCCGCCTCATTATTAGTAGCGGTCAGTGCATTTTTCTTTAGTAGTGAACAAAGTGTAGCCTATGGTGCTGGCGAACATGCACTTGCTCACGTTTACTATGAAATTAATGCATTAGAAAAAACTGCCGAAATCAGCTTACAAACGGTCAACGAAAAATTTGCCGTATTAGGTGGTCATTTAGATGAGTTACCCGGCAAAGTCACCTACTTGATGTTTTGCGACTTCAAAGGTCAAAAAGGGTTACATTTAATATTTGAGTCTGATCACGGACCTATGACTGTATTTATTGTGCCATCGAAGCAACAATCATTTGGTCTTGGTCAAGATGACTTCCAAGATGACCGTTTTGAAGGCCATATTAATCGTGGCCCGGATGCTGATACTATTTTAGTCGCCAGCCTCGGTGCACCACTACAAAACTACAATGATCGTATTAACCATGCAATTCGCTGGTTAAACTAATAACTAAGTGCATAGGCGTTTTATCTACGCCAATGCACTTACCTCACGGTCATAATCCTATTATTCCAATGAATGGGAGAAGCTTAACGCTCTATGAAAAAATTCATACTGAGAACGAACTGAATACCAATAAAGCACATCAAGCGTTTTTAGATTTACAGCAGTTATTTTAACTCGCTGCTACTGCTTTACTTGCCAATAGCCTGTTTTCTTTGCGCCTATGCGTGTTATTAATCTCGCACCTTTTAAAAATTTTATGCGCCTTTCAATGGTACTTTGCGACTTACCACATTTCTCAGCAAGCTGTGCATTGGTCATATAGCGGCCTTGTTCGATAAACGCCAAAATGACTTTATCAACGTCAGATAGTTTTAAACCCTCACTTAAGCCCGCATTTAAGCCCTCAGCTTCTGACGTTTTAGCCTCAGTTATTGCATCAAAAATCATTTGTAACATGAACTCAATAAATGGAGCGCTATCGGTTTGCTGGGTGCTTTGGCGAATAGCGAGGTAGTAGTCGTCTTGATGTTGATGCACCATACTTTCAACAGGAATATTAATAAACACGTCATGCCATTTAGACAGTATCAACGTTTGCCATAAACGTCCTATGAGGCCGTTGCCATCTGAAAACGGGTGAATAAACTCAAATTCATAATGAAATACACAACTGGCAACAAGTGGATGAACATCACTACTTTCTAGCCATTCTAATAGTTCAGCCATTAATTTTGGTACACGTTCAGCTTGCGGTGCCATGTGTACAACTTGCTCACCCGACATTACACCTTCTTGACGGTACCTGCCTGCATCGTTAACTAAGCCTGTCATCATCAATAAATGCGCACTTAAAAGATTTGAAGGGTTTGTTGGCTGCCACTGAGTTAGCGCGTTATAACTATTAATCGCGTTATGCGCTTCTTGCACCTCTTTAGGTGGGGCTATAATACGTTTGCCATCCCAAATAGCGGTTATCTGCTGCTGCGTTAAGGTGCTTCCCTCTATCGCAAGTGAACCTTGCACGGTTCGCATGCGGTTAACCTTACGTAAGCGCAGTAACTTGGCTTGCTCTTGTTGCACTGTGAGTCGACCAATAGACTCACTAATTTTGGCAACTAACGTGAGTGTTTTATTTGATAGTGTAAAAGGCGGTGCTTATTTGGCCATTTTGTCAGTTCATTAATTAGGTTATTAAATTGAGCAGTCGTTGATAAAGTAACACTTTCAAACTTTATTTGTACAGTCAGCCCATTGTTTATATAAATGAATTGCATAAAAAAACCCGCAAACTTGATTGCTCAAATTTGCGGGTTTTTTAGGGTTTTTAAATCAACGAATTTAAAAACCTATATTGGTGGAGCTGGGGGGATTTGAACCCCCGTCCGAAAAGCCTCGACCGTCGGTACTACATGTTTAGTATTGTCATTTAATTAACCTTTAAATCCCGGACAAACACGGTAGATAAAGGCGAGGCCGCTTAGTTTTAGCGCTTCAACCCCGGCCAGGGTTTCCGTCGCGATCAGGTGTTAGGGTGACACTCCAAAATCCAGTCCACAAGAATACATGGAAGGAGCGCTAGCCAGCCTAAGCTGCTAGAGAGTAGTTATCGTCGTTTGCGATTACTTTAGATTGCGGCTTTTTAACGAGGCAAACCGCACCTCGACATGCACCTTGGGCTTCTTGAATTCCGTCGAATCCTAATCAGCCCCTGAATTAGTAAACTCATTCAGAGCGTGCAGCCAGTATAACTGAGTAACGCACTGATACTCAAGGCCCTTCTGCGCTTTATTTTAAGCATTTTATTCAACTGCTCATTTAACACACATAAACATGTTAACAAAATGCCGAGAAACGAAATAAAATAGAACAATTGCTTAACATACATTCAAAGTTATGCTCAAATGCTTGGCTAAACCACCAAACTCATTTTAGTTATTTGGTTTGGGGATAAAAAATAATAAAAACAGGCATATTAAATAGGAAGTATTCTAAATGTCGTTGTTTACCCATGATATGCAAACAGGCTTTGTTTCATTGCTTGAGCACCCAAAAAACAGTGGTTTTCCAGCCACTAGCTCTCAACTTATGGAGTTAATAGAAGAATCTGCATATGCTGATTTTGAAATAGTCAGTGCAAATATCGGTAAGTTGTTCTCTCCTAGCAAAAACTATCAAGCTGATCCTCTCATTATTGCCCGTGCACTTGATGCATCATTACTCATTCAAGTTGATGAAAAAAATATGGTAGCAGAGGCAACATTGACCACCGCTAAGGGCGGCACGTTGATGTCTATGGAACTGGCGCGCGAGGTGTTAGCTGACGCTGGTGTATTACAAGGTGTTAGCACTCGCGCACTGGATAATTTTTTAGGCCAACAGTTTGAAAAGCCTGCTGGTGTTTCTTATAAGGCGATTGTTGCTCACGGGCGCAGGCCTAAAGAAGGCAGTGATGCTAAATTTGTGCGTTTGTGTTCTACAGCCCAAGACCGCGTTTTAAGCCCGCAAGCAAAAGAAGGCGGTAAGGTCGACATGCGTGATTTAGGCGCCATTATTACGGTAAAACCGGGCACCCCTCTAATGCAGCGTGTTGCTGCAACGCCAGGTGAAGATGGTTACACTGTTTTTGGTGATATTCTTCCCGCCAACCCAGGAAAAGATTTAGCATTACAACCTTTTGAAGGGACTAAAATAGACCCGGAAAACCCCAATATTCTCATAGCAGACTGTAAAGGCGTACCCGTTGCTCTGCCGCGAGGTATGCGGGTTGATGATGTTCTCTGTTTTGATAATGTTGATATTGGCACTGGCCATGTTGATTTTGATGGCAGTGTAATCATTAGCGGTGATATTAAAGATGGTATGCGTGTTCGTGCAAGTGGTGATATCACTGTACTCGGGTTTGTTGAATCCGGAAAAATCGAAAGTGCGAGTGCCGTTACTATCATGTTGGGCGCGATAGGCAGAAAGCGTGAAGGTAGCGAAGCCTTTACCTGTAAAATTAAAGCAGCTCGTACTATTTCAATTGGCTATGCGCAATATTGTCATATTCATACTGAGCAAGATTTATTTATAGAACGTCAGGCATTGCATTGTGATTTAAGTGCGCGGCGGTTAATTCGTGTAGGAAAAGCCAATAATCCGAGAGGTAAAATAATTGGTGGCAATATACTAGACGCAATGCGGATTGAAACCGGCGAATTAGGTGCGCCATCAGGTACTAAAACCCGCGTTTATCTTGCGCAATATTGGCATGACTTACGTCAAAAACAACAACAAATTGCCGATTTTGAAAAACTGCTCGCCACTAAATCTGTCGCACTTAAGCAAGCGCGTAAAAAAGCAGTTAAAATTCCACTACCCGTTAAGCGACAACTATTTTTAGATAAAATATCAGCCAGCGAGCAACAAATTGATATTCGTATCGCGAATACCAAACGTAAAAAACATTTGATAAAACAAAAAATAACGCGTTTATTAGCAACCAGTCGGTTAAAAATTAATGAGCTAATGCACCCTGGTGTGGAGCTTAAAATTGCGAAAGATTCAAAGCACTTTTCGCGAATTTACCCACCCCACTTAGTCAAAATGACTGAAGGAAAAATTACTCAGTCGTTTTAACGACTGAGTTTTGCTCATCACTTTAAATACTTCCCTCTGAATCATCTAGCACTTCTTCTGCTAGCGGCCAGCCACCGAGTTCTTGCCAACGATTAACAATGAAGCAATAAAGTTCAGCAGTACGCTCTGTATCATAAAGTGCTGAATGAGCTTGTTGGTTATCAAACTCAATACCTGCCGCTCTGCATGCTTTTGCTAATACTGTTTGACCAAGTGCTAAGCCTGCCAGTGAAGTAGTATCAAAACTTACAAAAGGATGAAAAGGCGTACGTTTAATATTGTTACGCTCAATTGATGCATTTAAAAAACCATGATCAAATGCAGCATTATGAGCCACAATCACTGATCGCTGACAGCCTGCGGCTTTTTGAGCTTTGCGCACAACTTTACAAATTTCTTTAATTGCTTCTTCTTCAGGTACTGCACCGCGTAATGGCGAAAATGGGTCTATACCGTTGAAGTCAATTGCGGCTTGTTCAATATTAGCCCCTTCAAATGGTTCTACATGAAAATGAACCGTGTGATCAATGCTTAGCAGCCCATCATCGTCCATTTTTAATACTGACACCGCAATTTCTAGCAGTGCATCGGTTACTTTATTAAAGCCCGCAGTTTCAACATCAATAACCACCGGGAAAAAGCCACGAAAGCGTTTTGCGAAAAGAGTTTGTTCAGTATTTGCCATAGTATTCTTGGTTTGCCAGAGTAAGCTGGCTATTATGTCAAAAATCATAGCTCCTGTGCTAGGGCTTTACCGATTAATTTAACGCTTACATTTAGGCATATAACTTGCTTTATTTAACTGGCTAATGACATTATGATGGCTTAGAGCCTTTGTAGATGCAGTCTTTGCCAAGATATTGGCGTAAATAAATTGTTGGAGATCCCGCGATGAAGCTTTCAATGCTGTTTATCAGTCTAAGCATTGCAACTGTATGCCTGTCAAATACGGCGAGCGCTGCGATGCGCCAATACACTGCGACGGCAGATAACTCACAATGGGAAGTCGTTAAAACCACTCGTTTACAATGTCAGTTAAATCATGAGGTTCCTTACTATGGTGAGGCAATTTTCAGTGCTGATGCCAGTAAAAACAAAAATGTTACTTTCAATCTTGATATGGTTGTGCGCCCAGATAATTACGCTATTGCGGGATTAAAAGCAGTGCCGCCAACTTGGCGAGCAGGATTACCCGCTCGCGACTTAGCTAATATGAAACTACTTAGAAAGTTCGATGGTGAACTTGGAAATAAAACAGCGTGGGAAATGCTCACAGAACTTGAGAAAGGCTATTATCCAACTTTTTATTACCAAGACTGGCAAAACAGTGCCGATAAAATTGCCGTTGGTTTATCAAGCATCAATTTCAAACAAGCCTATTGGGCTTTTTTGCAATGTCGCGACGAGTTATTGCCTTATAGCTTTGAGGATATTTCATTTACCGTAATGAATTACCAACCAAACACAAGTAAGCTGACAAAATCATCTCAACAGCGCTTAGACAAAATTGCTGAGTATTTAAAGTACGATACGGGGATTGCGTCTATTTCTATTGCATCCTATACCGACAGCTACGGTGGACGCTGGAACAACTTAGAGCTTTCAAAAAAACGCGCTAAAGCTATAAAAGATTATATGGTCAGTTTAGGTATTGATGAAGCCAAGGTCGAAACCCAAGGTTTTGGCGAAAAGCGCCACGTAGCCACTAACGATAATATTTTAGGTCGAGACAAAAACCGACGCTTAGTTATTCAAATAGCAAAAATGTAGTTAAAAATTAGGACGTGCTAACCTTCAATAATTAAAGCTTGTTCAATCTAGAGGTGATTAAATCGCGCTGAAGACACGCCCTAACTATACTTTCAATAATATTTAAGAGTTAAGTTTTCTTAACTTAACTCTTTTTTTCATCCAATTTTCACCAAATTGGAACACAGCCAAGCTCATTAATATAATCACTGCACCTATAATGAGCTGTTGATCAACTGATTCATCATTTAACCATGCACCTAAACCAATCGCGAAGCTTGGTGTGATCAATGTTGTTAAGGCCACCGTGCTTGCTGGCAACTTTTGCAGCACATGAAAATATGCCAAAGCGCCAATAAGAGAGCCAAACACACCTAAATAGACTATTGACCAGAGCGATTTTGCGCTCCATAAATGGCTTTGTAATTGCCCATCAACAATCCACCATGTAATAAAAAATAAAGGGGTTACAAATACTAATGCGCCAAAGGTTGTTGCCATCGGATGAATTGCTATTTTTACGCGCTTAATCATCACGCCACTGAGGCTAAAAAAGCATACTGCCATAAACACATACAGTAAACCTTGTAGCTGCATTAAAGAACCTTGAATATGCTTTGCACTCACTAAAAACAACCCAAGTAGAGCAAAACCAAGAGCGATAATTTTTATAAGACTAAATTTTGGCTCGTTTAAAAGGCGCTGTGCCAATAAGCCCGACAATATGGGGGCTAAACCAAACATCAAAGAAATAATGCCTGATGGTACTGTTTTGGCAGCCATATAACTGAGTAACATGCCACCGTAGATGCCAATACTCGAATAACCATATAAAAAGCATGCGCGGCGATGCCATGGCACACGAATATTTGCTATAGCAACAACAAAAGCGGCTAAAACTAAGCCTATTAGCATGCGCATGAGCACAGCTAAAGTTGGCGCAACAGTTTCACTACTAAAAACAATGCCTAAAGGCGTTGTTGACCAAATCAACACCATCAACAAATACGACGCTTTTACGTTCACACGATAATTCCTTTAAAGAGCGATGTAAAAGAGGAAAGGAGGATAATTCTAACCGCTTTGAAATCGCGGCTAAAATATAAAAACTATACCAGACCGCTACCCATACGCACATACATGACTGATGAAGCCAGCCATGAACATGATAGAGTTAGTAGTCGGTTAGTTTGATGCATGTTTATAGTTATCTTAAACAAATATTATTTTGAACTAATAGAAATACCAGAACTGGTTAATAAGTCAACACTCTTTACTGCTTTTTATTATGCCACGCAGTCGCTAAAAACGCGTACTAGATACTATGCTTGTAAATCATAAGTTACAGTTAATTTCTTTGATTTATAACAAAACTATTTAAGTTTGCTTCAACTAGTTATATCTTGCCTGCCTCTCACGTAGTTTTAGGGGCAAAAAGTGCTTAAAAATAAAACAATAGGCAGCATGTTAATTGTTGCAGGTACCACTATAGGCGCAGGGATGCTCGCGCTTCCTATCGCATCCGCAGGATTAGGGTTTACAACTGCATTAAGTTTAATCATTGCTACATGGGTACTAATGACCTATACGGCGCTACTCATGCTGGAATTACATCAACATGCCGATCGTGATGCTACGCTCAATACGTTAGCTAAATCTTGGCTTGGCAAGCGTGGGCAATACGTGGCTAACTTTTCTGTCATGTTTTTGTTTTACGCGCTCTGTGCAGCTTATATCGCCGGTGGCGGCGCGCAACTACAAGAAAAAATAAACAATGCTTTCAATTTTGATATTGCCCCACAAATAGGTTCTATCATTCTCGCAATTGTTATCGGCACAGTTGTTACAATGGGCACAAGCAAGGTTGATAAGCTAAACCGTGTGCTGTTTAGCATTAAAATAGTTGTACTTGCTAGCCTATTTTACATGCTAACCCCTTATGTTCATGGCCAGCATTTACTTGAAATGCCAATTGAACAAGGGCTTATTCTATCCGCTATTCCTGTTATATTTACCTCTTTTGGTTTTCATGGCTCTATTCCGTCTATCGTAAAATATGTAGGCCTTGATATTAAAACACTTCGTCGTGTAATGATAACAGGCGCTGCGCTGCCTTTAGTGATTTATATATTTTGGCAGCTAATTAGCCAAGGTATGATGAGCCAAGCTGAGTTACTAAAAAGTACAGGGTTACCCGGTTTTGTTGCTAGCATGGCAAATATTGCAAATAATTCAGCCGTGGCAACTGCTGTTAATTTATTTGCCGATTTAGCGTTGGCAACTTCATTTTTGGGTGTGAGCTTAGGGTTGTTTGACTTTTTTGCTGATGCATTTAAAAAAGGTGATGGCAGCAGAGACAGAATAAAAACCGCTTTAATCACGTTTATTCCACCTCTTGGCTTTGCACTTTTCTATCCTCAAGGGTTTATAATGGCATTGGGCTATGCTGCTATTGCACTTGTTGTATTGGCTGTTTTTTTGCCTGTTACGATGGTTTATAAGCAACGTAATAGCAACAACAACCGTAAAGGCTACACAGTTCGAGGCGGTAACATAGGGCTAATGGTAGCGGGCCTATGTGGAGTGCTCATAATTAGTGCTCAGGGGTTGCAAATGGCGGGACTTATTCCAGCAATTGGGTAAACCTGCTTTATACCCTAACCACCTCAATATACAAGTTTCAGTTGGAATTAAAAGCGATTTAGGCAAGGCATTGATTGCAAATAAATCGCTTTTAAACCAATCCTTTGGGCATTTCACCGGCGCTTACTCTCATCGTTGTTACTTCTTAAAAGGGACTGCCATTGTTGCAAAGTAACGCCTTGATATTATAAACACCAGTGAAACGCTGAAGTCTACATCCTAAGGTGGTTTGGGTATATCTATGAAAAAGGCACCTTGCATGGTGCCTTTTAAAGTGCTTATCTTATTGTGTCATTGAGCTTTTCAAATAACTTAGGAAGCTCACTTTCAGGAATTGGCGGGCTGTAATAATACCCTTGAACTATGAAGCAATTGTTGTTCTGTAAAAACGCCACTTGCTCTATTGTCTCTACGCCTTCAGCTACAACATTTAGTTTTAACTTTTGCGCCATTGCGATGATTGCTGCGGTAATTTCCATATCGTTTGTATCTTCGGGTATATCTTTTACAAACGAACGGTCTACTTTTAGAATATCAACCGGGAAACGCTTTAAATAACTCAGTGACGAATAACCTGTCCCAAAATCATCAATAGAAATTGACACCCCTAACGCTTTTAATTGATGTAATTGCGTAATTGCCGCTTCAACATTCCCCATCAACATGCTTTCAGTCAGCTCTAAGTGCAATCGCCTAGCTGGTACATTTGTTTGTCTTATCATTGATGCTAGCAAGGGCACTAAATTAGCGTCTTTAAACTGACGAGCTGACAGGTTTATTGAAATATTATTCTCTCGCCCTTGTGCAGCTAATCTTGCAGCAAACTCGCATGACTCCTGCAATACCCAGGCACCTAACTCTACAATTAAGCCCGTCGCTTCTGCTATTGGTATAAATTTTGTTGGTGGGATCATGCCCTGTGTTGGATGGAACCAACGTATAAGTGCCTCATAACCGACTACATGTTGTGTTTTGCTGTCAACTTGAGGTTGATAGTAAAGCACAAACTGCTTCTCTTTAAGGGCTAAACGTAGTTCATTTTCAATGAATAGCCTTTCATTAGCTGCTGCATTGAGTTCTTGGCTATAAAAGTGGTAAGTATTTCGCCCTTTTGCTTTTGCCTCATACATTGCCAGATCAGCATGCTTTAATAATTGATCTTCTTCTTGGCTATCATATGGCGCCATTGTAATACCAATACTGGCACTAATAATTACTTCATTATTTCCAAGCATTATTGGCACATTAAGGGTTTTTTGAATCGTGTTGGCTACATCCATTGCATGCTCTTGGCGCTCAATACCACTTAGTAGCACGGCAAATTCATCGCCACCTAAACGCGCAATGGTATCTTCAGCTCGAAGTCGTTTCTTTAAGCGATTTGCAACTTCAACAAGTAGCTGATCTCCCGCATCATGCCCTAGCGTGTCATTAATGCGTTTAAACTCATCTAAATCAAAATAAAATAAAGCAAAAGCATAATGCCCTCGTTCTGCTAATGCCATTGATTTACGAAGCTGCATTCTGAAAAAAGTACGATTAGCTAACCCTGTTAACGTATCAAAGTATGCCAACTGCTCCATTTTTCGCTGGCTTTCTTTTACAAATGAAATATCTTGAGCAGATGCAACATAGCTTGAGATTAACCCACCCTCTTCTCTAATTGGGGAAATGCTCAAGGATACCCAAATTGGCTTTTTCCCTTGCCCTTGGATCAAGGTGTCGCCACGCCAATAATTTCGGCTGCGTAAATCAACATCTATATCATCAACCAAAATAGCCATTTCAGTGGCAATAATACTTAGTAAAGGTGATTGCATAAAGTGACTTTCATCAAAGCCACTCATTTCTAGCATTTTTGGATTTACATATTCAATGACAAAATTTTGATCTGTTATCACTACCCCCGTACCAGAGAATGCTACCGCTTTGGATAACTTGTTAGCGGCTTTTTCTGCAATTTCCTTCTCTATGATACGTTGGTTTAAACCGTCTATTAATTTACGGATCTCAACCGCCATATCACGAAACGAGCCATTAAGCGTGCCAATTTCATCTTTATTCGCTTTTGGAAACTCTATTTGTAAATGACCTTTACCAAAACTTGTTACAGCATTTACCAGTGAATGAATACGACGCAGCACAAGCTGGTAAAGTGCTTGATGTAATAATAAAGCGACAAGTATTGCATAGAGAATAAACAATCCAAAAAACTTCACTTTCAATTCTTCTAATGCTGACAGTGCAGATGAACGTTTTTTATAAATACCTATATACCAATCTAAATGCTCAACTTTTCTAATATTGATAATATGTGTTTCATTGTCTTGAATAAACGAATCAGCATACTCTGGTAGGCGCATTTTGATCGTTTGATTAATTAGCTCCTGTAATGACCCATTAACAAAATCATTCGTTAATAACGATCTCCCAGCCTGACCATATTGTTCATAAATACTTTCATTTAACTTTGGGTGTGCCAATAATTGCCCTTGCCCATCAAACACAAATAAGTGCTGCTCATTGTCACCTATTGGTAACTGAGAGATCAGCGTATTTAATGCCAAATCGCTGCCGGTAACACCTAAAAAATTATTTTCCAAATAAATTGGCACAAGCACGCTGATAACCCATTTATGCCAAATTTCATCGTAGTAAACCTTTGACCAGACAGCCTCACGTGTTGGATTGAGTGCTTCTTGTGCATAATTAAAGCTAGTGCGGCTTGTAAATTGATGACTCCCTGTGACATTCAATGCCCAATTTGGTGGGGCTATGCGAATAAAGTTATCTTTGGTAACAAGATAAAAGTTAAAAAAATCTTGAGTTAATGTTGGTGATACGATCTTCCAAAGTGATTCAGAGTCGTTAATTAGCTTTTTATAAAAAGGAGTAAATTTAGACTGCGGCATAAAAGCCGCCGATAAACCATCTTCAGCGGCGCTTCGAATAGTGCCGTCGGTATCAAAGCTTAGTTTAGCATTTTGATTGCTGACCAACTGAGATGAATCATAAAATAATTGATTGGTGACAACGTTATTTGCCTGCTCCGCTATATTAACTTTTGTTTTGACTAAGTTATTAAATTGACGAATCAAACGTTCACTAGAGTGTTTGAGCATTTCATGCTCTTCAAACACTAATTGCTTTTCTTCTGATTTAAGCATCAAAGCGGCAGCACAAATACCAGCAATCAAACAAATTGCTGAGATAAGTAGTGATAACTTCATACTTAATGAATTCACACCAAAACGTGATGGTGGGCGTCGATATACCACAGGCCAACCTTATTTTTATTAATAATTGTTATTATTTGAATCAACAAGAAGAAATATACCAGATCCCTATTTAGATTTATAAATTTTTTGTGAATATAGCTAAAAAAAACCAAGTAAAAAAATAAACATTCATAGTTATTGATAAAAGTCCGATAGAGTGTTGACTTTATAGCCTACTCTCCATACATTAAAGCCATGAACAGAAAATTCTCGCACACTACCTTTTCATTTTTTAGCTTCTTTTTCTTTATTGAATAGAAGAGGCTTACCTGTTTGCGAGATTTAATCAACCGAATAGCAAAGCCTCCCAACTGGGAGGCTTTTTTATTTGTATTACCTGCAAAGGTAACTTTTGGAATGAGGAACCCAAAATGACAAATGAAGTACTTAATTCACTCAGACATGATATCAATGAAATTGACTCTGATCTGCTCGTTTTATTGGCAAAGCGCCGTCGTATTAGTCATGGTGTTGTTGAATATAAAATTGCCAATAATAAACCTATCCGTGACGAAGCCCGTGAACACGCCTTACTTGAGAAGCTTATAGGTTATGGTAAGTCTCTCGGTTTAGATGCGTATTATGTAAATAACGTTTTTCAAACAATTCTTGAAGATTCAGTTTTAAATCAACAAGCTATGTTACAAAAAAACCTTAACCCTGGGGTGATGAATGAAACTCATCGCGTGGCTTATTTAGGTGGGCAAGGTTCTTATAGCCAATTAGCGTGTCATAAATACTTTAGTCGTCGCCCAGGTAAACTAGTCGAAATGGGTTGTTCTAGCTTTGAGCAGATAACTGGAAAAGTTGAGAGTGGCCAAGCTGATTACGGTCTACTGCCCATTGAAAATACCAGTTCAGGTAGTATCAATGAAGTGTTTGACTTATTACAGCACGCCCAAGTGTCGATTGTTGGTGAAGTCACACATAGCGTAGAACACTGTTTATTAGTGACCCCTGAGACTGAACTTAGTCAACTCACTAAAATTTTTGCTCACCCACAGCCATTTGCGCAGTGTAGCCGTTTTTTACAAGGGCTAGGTGATATTCAACACGAAACCTGTGATTCAACTTCCAGTGCTCTACAGTTAGCTTTAGATACACCAAATAGCGCAGCGATTGGTTCAGCTCAGGCAGGCAAAAACGTAGGTTTAGAAGTCATAAAGTCTGGCCTTGCTAATCAGCGTGAAAACCATAGCCGCTTCATCGTTGTTGCACGTAAACCGTTACAAGTATCAAAACAGATCCCAACAAAAACAAGCTTGATTATGGCAACAAAGCAGCAAGCAGGCTCACTTGCTGATGCCTTAATGATTTTTAAACACCACAATATTAATTTGGTGAAATTAGAATCCCGCCCTGTTCCTGGTAATCCATGGGAAGAGGTATTTTATGTAGATCTAGAAGCAAATTTAGTCGACAACCAAGTAAAACAAGCCTTTGAAGAACTCAAAAAGCACACCCAGTATGTGCGTATATTAGGTTGTTATCAAAGTGAATCACTACAAGCTGTCAGTGTTGAGAGCTAAATAACCTAAGTTCAGGTTAAATAAAATAAACCGCTCTTTCAGTCTATAGACGTAAAAAATCCAATACCCTCAGGTATTGGATTCTAAAGGCATTTATACTGCGTTATCGCCTATTTATGGGGAACAACCACACACTATAGGCGCTGCCTTGCCTAAATACTAAATAGACTGCTGCAAAATCAATCATGAAAGGTCAACACGCCCTAACCTATTAAAGTTTTAATACTTAAGTAGATTACTCAACTTTAAATTTAGCAGTAGCATCTAATAAGTTATCAGATAGATAATGTAGATTTTTAGCCACATCTCTTACTGCAGCAAGTGACTGCATTGTATCTTCAAATGACATATGCATGTTCGAAACGTTCTCAACAACCATTGCAGCCACAGATGTTTGCTCTTCTGTTGCAGCGGCAATTTGCGAGTTCATTCCATTGATTTCAAGCATTTGCTCGGCAATTTTTTCAATCGATATACCTGTACTCTCTGCCGCAATTGCATTGTTTGTTGCCATATCTCGCGCTGATGTCATTGCACTTACTGATTCATTAGCAGCACTTGTTAAAGTGTTTAGTAGCTCACGAATTTCATTTGTTGATTTTGCTGTACGTGAAGCAAGCTCACGAACTTCATCAGCTACTACAGCAAAACCACGCCCTTGTTCACCGGCACGAGCCGCCTCTATCGCAGCGTTAAGCGCAAGAAGATTAGTCTGCTCTGCTATCGCTGTAATCACATTTAAAATTTGCGTTACATTCTTCGTATCGTCAGCCAATTTATTAATCGTTGTGGCTGCATGGTTTATCTCATTACTTAATGTTTTAGACTCTGAAACAGCCGTTTCTATTTGAGAGCGGCTTTGCTCCACTTCTTTTTCAGCCGTTTGCGCAGCCCTCGATGCATTCGCAGCAGATTGAGAGATATCTCCAACACTTTGCTTCATTTCTTCCATAGATTGCTTTACAACTTCAGCCTCTGTAGTTTGTTTAGCGGTTGCTTTTTCAGCTTGTTCCATACCTTGCACTAAGCGTGTTGAGTTTTCCATAAGGGGTTCACACACTGACATTACATCGAGAACTGATTTTTTCAATAGCGCTATAAAAATATTGAAATTAATTGCAACTTGGCCTATCTCATCTTCTGAACGTACTGCGAGCTGAGTGCTTAATGACCCTTTACCTTCTCCAAGGAGACGTAAATTATCTGCAGCATCACTTGCAGCTGAACCTATTCCTCTTGCAATTAAAATTGCCATAAAAAGTAATAGTAATAGAGAAACAAACGAAACAACTAACATTAACGTTAACGCATTATCTGAGCGCAACTTAGTGCTTTGTACTAATTCAAAGAAGCGATCATCTGCACGTTGTTGCGCAGATTTAAAACTTTGTAGTACCGAGTTATACATCGTTGTTTTTGATTTTGCCTGTTGCTGAATTTTCTCAAAGTCAGCAGTCCCGTTGATCATATCATTTGCAATTTGAGATGATATTTTTGAGTAATTAGACAACTGATTACGAGCCTGATTATCAATATAGTTTGAACTGAGAGAACTAATTGAATCCAGATTCTCTGTTAAATTTGAATATGTTTTGGTGGCTTTATCAACGAGATCTTGTTCGCCAAAAGTAACCGCCTGTGTGTAAAGCTCATCAAGTTTTTCAAGAAGCCCTACATTAGCAGATGTTAGTTTAACGACCTGATAAGATGTTTTTTCTAATTCATCTAATGAAACACGATTGTCATCCATGGCAATATAGTTATTCAACACTATCACCACAAATGCAATCACGGCAATACTAGTGATCGCATGAATTTTTTTAGTGATACTGATATTTTGAAAAGATAAGCTTGAAGCCATACTATTTACCCTATTATTTTAGCTATACGTATTATCGGCCTATTAACTATAAGTGTTAACTATATTTGTAATTTTTCTAGCTTTTTAATGTGATTTTGCTGAATTTAAGGAAAATAAATACTATTTTGGCGTTATCATCTTAATTATGTGACTTATTATAGCTACTTTATTAAAATCGTGATTTTTCTAGCGAGTAATCCGCTCAATAATTAACTGCGTTAAAATCACTTATATACTCAAAGTAGGGAAATCCAAAAGCAATCGCGAGAACAACGTTACGCCATAATTTATTTGTATTGCTTAATTAGTTATTTTTTATCGCTATAGCAAAATACTTATTTAATGCAATTAGGATTATACCAATCTGGGTAGATATGGGGTCTATTTAATGACAAGAAAACTAGGCAAAAAATTTTTATATCTAGGGCGTGTTGACCTTTCGTGATTAATTTTACAGCAGTATGTTTGGTATTTAGGCAAGGCAGCGCCTATGCAGTGTGGTTGTTCCCCATAAATAGGCGATAACGCAGTATAAATGCCAAACATGCGCTGCCCAAAGGGTTCTTCCTAGGGGCGATTGACTCTTTGTTACCTACACGGATGTAGGTAAGGGGCGTGAGCAGGACGCGGAAGCTTTGCTCGGTTTTTACTTAGCCCGCTAGGTTACAAACCTCGCGCCGCGATTAAATCGCCCCTAGATTGAACAAATTTC
>NZ_LHPH01000017.1:0-96257 GCF_001298125.1 Pseudoalteromonas porphyrae
TTACTCATAGATATAGGTCTTGTTGACATTATTGTTATCCTCATCAAACGATTTAGATAACGGTTTAACATACCTACAAAAATGATAAAACGTGAACTCGGTAACGAGTGGCGTTAAGCTTTGATCGGCAAAATCATTAAGAACACAAAAGTGATCATTATCGAGTGATTTTCGTGATCAAAGCTTAATGAAAGTAAGTGATCAAAGTTAACGCCATTGGGTGATCAAAGCTGGGGAGAATATGCAGCGGCAACTTTAGTAAAAACATCAGAGGGAGAAATCACCATTAAGGATGGTGAAAACCCGCTAGATATTCGTCAGTGGATGGCTTTAAAAATGCAGCCTGGAATCCTAAAAAGAATTAAAAATGGATATATTTCCGTAAAAGATACAAGCGTAGAAGAGGAAGCTATTAAGGAATTTAAGTGTTCTCTTTTTGAGCAGTTAAAGACTGAAGGGTATTCTTTAGCTCAAAAAAAATGTGAATCAAGTAATTACAAAGATTTTGAACAAGCCTTGGTTAAACAATGGCTTTCGAAAGAAGAGGATGCAATGATAGAGAGCAAAGCACTGCGTGAAGTAGATAGTTTGGGTATAGCTAAAAGTACTAAAAATATTGCATTGTTTAGTGCTGTAATAGCATGTGTTCCGATAGTTATAAATTTAGTGGACATGATAACCTAAAAGATATTGGGCGAGGTAAGAGTAATCTCAGTTCAACGTTACCAATAGATTTTCTAATCTAAAAGTAACCTCGCCTCATTACTTTCGTAACTCAGCATTGTCCAAAAACGAGTTTATCGGCCGCCTGCTATTCGCTCTTTGCCGAAGTTCAGCTAAGTGCCAGAAGCGGACGATTGTGAAAGCTGAGCAAAATCAACTAATCCAATTCTAAGACCAGTAGTTTCATGATTTATAATATCGCTATTATGAACGGAAGATATTACTTAGACCACTCCAGATTTAGTACCCAAATGGCAAGACCAAGTATTTGGACCATGGTGCAGAGCTGGTACAAACTTGCAAAATGCGCCAACTGTTTTTTGCTGTGAATTTTTATATATCAATTTTGTTGCTGTTTCGCCTTCAAACTCAACGATAAGTTTTTCATCTAGAAAAATAAATAGCGGTAATGGTATACCAAGGCCAATAAAAAAACCATTAACGCTTTCGTCTTTGGCTTTGTAATACCAAACTTCTTTCTTTTGGTCAGATTTTACTTTTAAAGGTTCACCAAATTGCTTTTTTACTTCTGATTTAGTTAAAGAAACACTCTCCTCCTCATCATAAGAGTACACAACACCTGCACCTATGCATCCTGAGATAGATATAACAAAAATAACAGTGAAAAAAATTCGTAGAAGAGCCATTCATCAATCCTTTATTAGCTAAAAATTTCCATTATAAAATGGTCGTTATTCAATAATTACATATATTAAACTGAGTTGTACCTTTTAATTTTAAAAGCCAGTGATGATTTATGTTCGTCGTTGGTTTCAATTGTCCCTATAAAATAAGAATATCATTTTTACCAAATGATAGAGTTTCAATGACGGGTCTCGCATTTTGGATGTTGCTACGAATTTTTCAGCGTCCGGTTGTCGCTCAAAGCAGTCACTAATTTACTCTACTTTATCTTTAAACTCACACAAGTCTTCAATAATACAGCTGCCACATTTTGGCTTACGCGCTACACAGGTATAACGCCCGTGTAGAATCAGCCAATGATGCACGTCTACTTTAAACTCTTTTGGGACTACCTTTTCAAGCTTTTGCTCAACGGCTACTACATCTTTACCCATGGCGAGTTTAGTTCGGTTTGAAACACGAAAAATATGTGTGTCTACCGCTATTACGGGCCAGCCGAAGGCGGTGTTGAGCACTACATTCGCAGTTTTACGGCCAACGCCGGGTAGGGCTTCTAGGGCTTCGCGATTTTCAGGCACAATACTATTATGTTGATTGACGAGAATTTCACACATTTTATAAACGTTGGCGGCTTTTGAATTAAATAAACCGATAGTTTTAATGTAATCACGCAGTGTATCGTGACCTAAATCTAAAATAGCTTGTGGTGTATTGGCAACCGGAAACAGCTTACGTGTGGCTTTATTTACGCCCACATCGGTTGCTTGCGCTGATAGCGTTACTGCAACAAGTAGCTCAAACGGGCTTGAATATTCAAGCTCGGTTTCTGGATGTGGGTTATCGTCGCGCAGGCGCGTGAGTATTTGGTGACGTTTTTCTTTATTCATGCAACTTAAACGCATTATAAAATAATGCGCTTCCCCTTAAGTTAAACTGGTGACCCTTGCTCGCGGCCCTTTTTCAGGCTCTGGTGGAGCAACTTGCTTTGATTTTATTTGTGCGTCAATCACATTTTTAGCGGCGATCAGTAAACCTAAGCCTAAAAATGCGCCGGGTGGTAAAATAGCTAACAAAAATTGGTTATCAAAACTAAAAATTTCAATACGTAAAACGGATGCCCATGGGCCAAGTAATAAATCAGCACCATCAAATAGAGTGCCTTGGCCGATTAATTCACGCATGGCGCCTAAAACAACTAGCACAACCATAAACCCTAAGCCCATCATTAGGCCGTCAAACGCTGATAAATGCACAGGATTTTTAGAGGCATACGCTTCAGCGCGGCCAATGATGGCGCAGTTAGTGACAATCAATGGGATGAAGATCCCCAATGACTGATACAAACCAAATGTGTATGCGTTCATTAATAATTGAATAATCGTTACAAATGCAGCAATGATCATCACAAAAACAGGGATACGAATATCTTTTGGTACCCAATTTCTCACGGCTGAAATAGTAACGTTTGAGCCCACAAGTACCAGTAATGTGGCTAAGCCAAGCCCTAGCGCATTGGTAATTGTGGAGGTGACTGCCAGTAATGGGCATAAACCGAGAAGTTGAACGAGAGCGGGGTTGTTTTTCCACATGCCTTCGTTGATTAGTTCTTTTAACGGGTTATTTGTTTGACTCATAGTTGACCTGCCAAGCATGCGTTTTCTGCCGCAAAAACGTCATCAAAGTGTTGTTGAGCGAATAGCACTGCGTCTTTCACTGAACCTACAACGGCGCGAGGGGTGATGGTAGCGCCTGTAAACTGGTCGAAGTTACCACCGTCTTTTTTTACGGCCCAACGCTTATCGTCGGTGCTTAACACTGTTTGGTCTTTGAAAACGGTGATCCACGGTGATTTTCTAAGTTCTATTTTATCCCCTAAACCGGGCGTTTCTTCATGCTTTGTTACACGCACGCCTGCGATTTCACCATTGGCAAATACCGCGGTTAATAAATCTATATTTCCGCTATAACCCTTAGGCGTAACGTGGCGCATAACGAGTGCAATGTTTTGGCCATTTTTACGCGCGCGATACACGGTTTGCGAGTCACGTGCGCTGAGTAAATCATTCTCGATTAGTGCACAATCTTCGTAGAGGGCATTATCATATAAGTGGGCATCAAGCACTTCTTGCAGTTGTGATGAGAGCTGTTTGCGCTCTTGCTCTGCAATGCTGTCCTTGGTTAAGCTAAAAATAGTGGCGACTGCACCTGTGGTTAACAGTGCAAACAAGGCTAAAATGGCGCCATTTTTTCCCATCGACGATAAAATCATTTATTTACCCCGTGTCCGTAAGTGCGTGGTTGGGTGTAGTAATCAATTAATGGTACTGCCATATTAAGCAGTAATACGGCAAACGCCATGGCATCAGGAAAACCACCAAAGGTACGAATTAAATACACCAATAAACCAATAAATGCGCCGTAAATTAAACGTCCGCGATTTGTTGTGGCGGCCGATACGGGATCAGTTGCAATAAAAAAAGCCCCCATCATTGTCGCGCCACTAAATAAATGAAATACCACTCCAGGCTCGGTGCCAGGGGATGCGATATAACCTATCGCACTGCATACGCTAAGCATGGCAATTATACCAACTGGAATATGCCAATTAATTATTTTTGCTTTAATTAGGTATAAACCACCGACTAAGAAACCAAGGTTAACCCATCCCCAACCAAGGCCTGTCCATTGGTTGAATAGTGGGTTTTGCATACTCTCTGACACGGTTAATCCGTGGGCTACGTCGGTTTTTATCGTATCAAGCGGTGTGGCCATTGTTACGCCATCAACGCCAACACGCATCTGATCTAGGCTGAAACCACTGCTCGTAAAACCATTAAAAATCAGTGCTAGCTGTTGGCTTAAGTCGATTGATTTACCAAGTAATTCGTTAACGGGGAGCCAGCTTGTCATTTGCACAGGGAAAGAGATAAGCAATAGCACATACGCAGCCATAGCGGGGTTAAATAAATTAAAACCAAGGCCACCATAAAGCTGTTTGACAATAACGATAGCGAAAAAGCAACCTATTACAATTACCCACCATGGGGCTAATGGCGGAATGCTTAGGGCTAACAACACGCCAGTTAACCATGCACTACCATCACTAAGTGCAGGCCAAATAGCGCGCTTGCGAATACGCATAATGATAGCTTCACACACACTGACGGTCACTAACGCTAAAATAAGTTGAATTAATACACCAGTACCAAAAAAATACAGTTGGGCAATAAGTCCAGGAATGCAGGCTAAAATCACTGTGAGCATTAATCTGCTGAGTGATTTATGGCTGTGGCTATGGGGCGAGCTGGCCATAGTTAGCTTCATGACTTATCACTTCCTTCTTTTAGTAGTTTTTTTGCTTTAGCACGCACAATGGCGGCAGCTACAGCGGCTTTTTTCTTCTCTTGAGCTGTTAATTCAGGTTTTTCTTTTACGGGTGCTTGAGCTTCTATATTTTGCTCGAATGTTGCGGATGTTTCACTTGTCTCAGTTTGAGGATTTGCCTCATCAGCTTGCTCCTTCGCGGCTTTTTTAGCTTTAGCACGTGCAATGGCAGCAGCTATTGCCGCTTTTTTATCATCCACTGGTGTATTTTCTACTGTTTCTTCTTCAGTATTTACCTTTTCTGATGCAGCGAGTTGCTCAGCTTGCGCGGCTTTTTTAGCTTTAGCACGCGCAATGGCAGCAGCTATTGCCGCTTTTTTATCATCCACTGGTGTATTTTCTATTGTCGCTTCTTCAGTATTTACCTTTTCTGATGCAGCGAGTTGCTCAGCTTGCGCTGCTTTTTTAGCTTTAGCACGCGCAATGGCGGCGGCCACGGCCGCTTTTTTGTCATCCGCTGGTGTGTTTTCTACTGTCGTTTCTTCAGTATTATTATTCTTTGATGCAGCGAGTTGCTCTGCTTGTGCGGCTTTTTTTGCTTTAGCACGCGCAATGGCAGCAGCTACAGCTGCTTTTTTATCATCAACTGGAGCATCCTCGGTCGTTGTTGATGCATCAGCTTGCGCGGCTTTTTTAGCTTTAGCGCGCGCAATGGCAGCAGCTACAGCCGCTTTTTTATCATCAACTGGAGCATCCCCGGTAGTTGTTGATGCATCAGCTTGTGCGGCTTTTTTAGCTTTAGCGCGAGCAATGGCGGCAGCCACAGCAGACTTTTTGTCATCAACAGGGGCATCTGAATGTGTAGCCTCATTAGTATCAGCGGCTTTTTGTTCTTTATAAAGGCGCGCTTGCTCTTTACGTGCGGCACGCTCTTTTGCTACTTCGCTATTATCAGGCTCTAGCTGATCGCCTTGTTTTTTTGCTTTAGCGCGAGCAATTGCTGCGGCAACAGCCGATTTTTCATCGTCTTTTGCGGGCTTATTACTTACGCGAGCTAACGCATCGGCTATCTTTTGTTTTTCATCGGCTGATTTTTCGGTGGCAGGTTTACGCTTATGGCGGTTTTTTCGGGCTTCTTGTTCGCGTTCTAATCGGGCATTACGCAATTCAAAACGTACTTTTGCGCGTTCAGCTTTAATTTGGTCTTCTTGTTTTTCTTTAATTTCAGCTTTTGCAACGCGATAGTATTGAACAAGAGGGATCTCACTTGGGCAAACATAGGCGCATGCGCCACATTCAATACAGTCAAATAAGTTATGCTCTTTTAACTTGTCGTACTCTTGAGATTTAGCAAACCACTGCAATTGTTGAGGCAATAAAGAGGCAGGGCAAGCATCTGCACATGCGCTGCAGCGAATGCAGGCTTTTTCAGGGCCGGGCTCTGCAAGTTCATTATGATCAGGGGCTAAAATACAGTTGGTCGTTTTGACTACACCAATACGCACGGTGGGTAATGTAAACCCCATCATTGGGCCACCCATTACAACACGTTGCTGTGGTACAGGTGAGAAACCTTGGCAGTCGAGTAAGTGTTTTATCTCTGTGCCCAAGAGTGCCCAGACATTGCCGGGCTTATGAATCGTATTACCTGTCACGGTGATCACGCGTTCTATAAGTGGCTTACCTTCATAAACGGCTTGATTAATCGCGAATAAAGTACCCACATTTTGTACGAGCACGCCAATATCAGCAGGGATCCCACCGCTAGGTACTTCTTTGTTTGTGAGCAACTTAATCAGCTGTTTTTCGCCGCCTGACGGATAAATAGTCGGCACAGTCTGAACAATGATGTTATCAGCGTGCTGTGCGGCTTTTTTCATCGCTGCAATTGCATCGGGTTTATTATCTTCGATGCCAACAATAGTAAGGGTTGGAGTGAGTAATTGCTGCATCACTTCAATTCCGTTAATGATCCCTTGTGCATGTTCTTGCATAAGTAGATCGTCAGCGGTTATATAAGGTTCACATTCAACAGCATTGACAACTAAATATTCAATGGCCTTTCTACTATCGGCTTTGATGTAAGTAGGAAAACCAGCTCCCCCCATACCAGCAATACCACTTTGATGAATGATATCTATAAGTTGTTCATGCGATAATTTACTCGGAGCGGAAGCTACATGCAGCTCACACCAGGTATCTTCGCCATCTGGTATTATAATTACACTGAGTTCTGGCAGTGCAGAAGGGTGCGCAGATGGGGCGTGGCAAATATCTTCTATCACGCCTGATGTAGGTGCATGAACAGGTACTGACCAATTAGCGATAGGTTGTGTAAGCGCTTGTCCTTTTAATACGCGTTGGCCTTTTTCAACTATAAGCTGTCCATTGGCACCAATATGTTGCTTAAGAGGCACAACAAGTTTATCAGGCAGGGGTAGGCGAGTAATGGGCTGTGTGCTAGACAGTGTTTTTTGCCCAGGTGGGTGGATCCCACCTGGAAATGGCCACACTTTACCTTTTTTTATTTGATTTAGTAATTGTTCCATGTGGCTTCCTAATCTACCTGCGTGATTTCAATTGTATTTAACTGCCATTTCCAATTTTGCTTAGTTTGCTCAATGGGTAGCATATCAATACAGTCTACAGGGCAGGGTTCAACACACAGGTCGCAACCAGTACATTCATCAATAAGCACTGTATGCATTTGGCGTGTAGCACCAACAATGGCATCTACAGGGCAGGCTTGAATACACTTTGTGCAACCAATACATTCATCCTCACGAATATAGGCAACAGTTTTAACTGGCTCAGCTTGCTCGCCGCCAGCTAATGGTTTGGCTTCAACACCCATTAAATCAGCTAGTTTTTTTACTGTTGACTCACCACCGGGAGGGCATTTATTAATCTCGTCACCGTTGGCGATAGCTTCAGCATAAGGACGGCAACCCGGGTAGCCACACTGACCACACTGGGTTTGCGGTAAAATAGTGTCAATTTGTTCTACAATAGGGTTACTTTGTACACGAAAGCGCACAGCGGCAAACCCTAATATCAACCCAAAGATGAGCGCAAGTGAACCAAGCGCAATTAATGCATAAAACAAGGTCATGTTAAAATTTCACTAATCCTGTAAAGCCCATAAAGGCCATAGACATCAAACCAGCTGTGATCATGGCAATTGATGCGCCTTTAAAAGGGGTAGGTACGTCTGCAGCAGCTAAACGCTCACGCAGTGCTGCGAATAAAACAAGTACCATAGAAAAGCCAACGGCAGCACCAAAGCCATATACCGCTGATTGTAAAAATGAGTGATCTTCTTTAATGTTTAGCAAGGCAACACCCAATACTGCACAGTTGGTGGTGATCAAAGGTAAAAATATACCGAGTAAGCGATAAAGTGTCGGGCTGGTTTTTCTAACGACCATTTCAGTAAATTGAACGACCACAGCAATGACTAAAATAAAGCTCATAGTACGCAAAAAGGTAATATCAAGCGGGATCAAAATATATTGATTGACTAAATAGCTTGTTACCGAGGCAAGAGTTAATACAAAAGTGGTTGCAAGTGACATGCCTATAGCGGTATCTAGCTTGCCAGATACCCCCATAAATGGGCATAAACCTAAAAACTGTACTAATACAAAGTTATTAACCAACACAGTGCCGATCAACAGCAAGACATATTCTGTCATGTTCGCCTCAAGCTATAATAAACGTCGACATTATCCTTTTTTATTGGCTGTTTAACAACACGTAGAAGGCAAATATACAAAACCAATGCAATATATAATTTCATACCATAGTTATTCATACAATGAGCATGTTCCTACGCAGGTTATACCAATCGACTTAAATATTTAACCATTCTAGCGGGCTAAATAAAGCGCTAATAGCGTTAGTGATTTTTCATGTACGACTGCATGGATGCAGGAGGTAGAGCAATGCAGGAGCAATTGCCGAGAACAACACCATGTCAAAATTTCTGCCTTGTTATCACTGTATTTACTTGTCGCTATAAGTGGTCAGTAACTTACACGATTGGTATTAATTGCCCTGGGATTATTAATTACTCATATAACAGTTGCATATGATAATTATGATATACCCAAGCCATCTCAAGATGCAGACTTCAGCGTTTCACAGGTGTTTAATATCAAGGCGTTACTTTGCAACAATGGCAGTCCCTTTTAAGAAGTAACAACGCTGAGAGTAAGCGCCTGTGAAACGCCCAACGGGTTGGTTTAAAAGCAATTTATACTGCGTTATTGATTTTAACAAGGGAACAACCATTATTTGCAATCAATGCCTTGCCTAAATTGCTTTTAATTCCAACTGAAACTCGCATCTTGAGGTGGCTTGGGTATAGCTATTGGATTAAGCTAACGAGTGCGTTAAAAGTTAGATACGATTTTGCTACAGAGGGGGATCTTAAGCCTGAGATAGCAAAAAGGGCTCTGCATATGCTGGAGCCCTTTTTATATAACTAAGCGTTGAATCTTTTAAGGTGTTTCTATATATCTTTTGGTTTTTCGATGTAATAACCTTGTACGCCATCTAAACATAAAGTTTCAACAATGTGTTTTTCTTCTTGGCTTTCAACACCTTCAGCGAAAACGCTAACCCCAATTCGGTGTGCTAAATCTACCATTAAACGCATGAAATACTGATTGTTTTTATCTTCTTCAAGACCGCGAGTATAACTTGCATCCATTTTGATAAAATCAGGTTTCAAATCACGGAAAAATTTAAATGAGGTTAAACCAACACCAAACCGCTCAACTGTAATACGCGCACCAACACGATGTATCATATCAATAAAGCGTTTACTGGCTTTAATATTTTGTTGTAAGCCAAACTCACTGACTTCAAATACCAGCTTTGAAGCAATATTCGTCTCTTTAAGTAAGCGCCTTTCTAACCAAATAACAAATTGATCATTATGGGCACTGGATGCAGTAACGTTGAGTCCAAAATATTTTTCAGAGAAATTACGACTTTTTATTTTTTCAAGAGAAGTATCAATAATTAAACGATCAATTTCAATCGCCATATCCAGTTTTTCAGCCATCGCTAAAAATGAGGCCGTAGGAAGAACTTGGTTTTCAGCGGTTTTAAAACGCACTTGTATTTCAGCATAGGCTTTAATACTTTTACCAATTGGCATTATATTTTGCATTACTAAATGAACACGTTCGGCTTCTATTACTTCATTTATAACTTTACGCCAATTTTGATTACCAAAACCAGCACTCACATTATTTACTAAATCAGTTTCGCGCTGTACATGCCATGCATTTGTTTGTTTTGATTGTGCCATGCTCATAGCATTATCTACAATTGAGAGTAACTCTCCCAATGGTTTACCTTTCTCGTAACCAACAATGCCTGTGTTTGCCACCGAGCTTAGTTCTTGGTTTTGTTGGTATTGAGTAAAGCGTGATTGTAAATTATCACCAAAACGTTCAGATTCTTTAAGCGGGACATTGGGTAAAACAACCGCAAAATCAGAGCTATTTAAGCGAAACACTTTGCTGTCAGTGTATGTGCCACTAATATGCTTGATAATATCAGCAACAGCTTTGATGTATTCATCACCTCTTTGGTAACCGCGTGTTTGGTTTATTGATTGTAATTCACTACAGCGTATCATGGCTAACGAACCAAAGGTGCTCTTTTCACTGCTTTCGATATTCTTTTCATAATACTCTACAAACATATTACGATTGCCCAGCTCAGTTACTACATCTTTATATGCTTCTTGTTTTATAGAATGAGCGGCATTTTCAATATCGTCATGTTTACTTTGTAAAAAGTGAGATAAACGATTAAAGCTCGGAATTAAATCTGCGCCCAGTCGTTTTATCTTACTGTTATCAATCGCTGTTTCAAGACCTGCTTCTACTTGGTTTTGATTAATATAAACATCAATAACTTCTGCTACGGTCATACTGATATTTCTATTTAAGCGTTTGAACATCGCTTTCATAAAAATAACAGGGATGATTGCTACAATGCCTGAAATCAAAATAACGATAAATAGGGCTTGTTGTAACAGGGAAGCAAGGCTAACAGCGTTGATTGTAAATTCTACTTTGATGTCAGCGGCGCTATTAACGGCAAATTGTGGCCGAATAGAATTAAACCTTGATTCAACAAATTTAGCAAAAGCGGGTAGTTGAATAGGGGATTGGATATTGATTACTTCTTTACCGTCGTAATCACGCAATATAAAAGAAGAAAATGTATTTCCATCAGCAAGTGCGCGCTGAATTTTCTCTGGGTTTATTTCAGAGATAGAATGAGAGTTAATATAGTTACTAACTACGAGTTGTGCTTTCTTTTGGGCATTACTTGCAGCACCGTCGAAGGCCGCAGCTATAAAGTAACCACCAACACTTGCAAATAGTAGCCAAGATAACAATTGTATAAATATAAGTTTTTTAAAGCCAGCCATGTCTTAGTCTTTCAGTCGTCCAAAAGGGAAGGAGTCAAATCCTTGATCAATCAAAATTTCTTATACTTGTCAGTATGATTAACAGAGTGTATTAATTTGATATGTGTAGGGTAGTGGAATTATACAGGAAAGTCTATTTGATTTGTGCAAGTTAAGTTGGCTCCCCCTCCCCGACTCGAACGGGGGACCTGCGGATTAACAGTCCGTCGCTCTAACCAACTGAGCTAAGGGGGAACTACAATAACTTATATGATTTGGCTCCCCCTCCCCGACTCGAACGGGGGACCTGCGGATTAACAGTCCGTCGCTCTAACCAACTGAGCTAAGGGGGAACTACAATCATATTACATAAACTTGGCTCCCCCTCCCCGACTCGAACGGGGGACCTGCGGATTAACAGTCCGTCGCTCTAACCAACTGAGCTAAGGGGGAATCGTTTATGGTTGAAAAAATTGGCTCCCCCTCCCCGACTCGAACGGGGGACCTGCGGATTAACAGTCCGTCGCTCTAACCAACTGAGCTAAGGGGGAAGCGTATATGCCTTTCAACGGGGCGAAATATTAATGACCGCGCCGCAAACTGTCAACACATAAAAGTCATAAATTAAAAAAAGAAGTCTATTCGATGTTTTTATGTTCGATCTGATGGTTTTATGACAGAGATTGCCTGTTTATTGATTAGTTACCCGCGGTTTAAAAACAGGCAAAACCACAAAAGCGGCTGTTATTTAAACAAACGCGATAATTGAATAATCACGTAAATGATTATTTGGATACTTAAATGGAGTCAAATTTATAAAATCAGTCTTTTTCTATGAGAATTAAAATAATGTGTTCAGTACTTTTTATTGATTAAATATTAACTTCTTGATTTGTTCCGAACTGTATTTATAGATGAACAAGTAAAATAAAGAGAGCCTTAATAAAAATACGTTAGTAACGCGGTGGCATGCTTTCATTTCAAATTATTGTAGGTAGTTATATTTAAAAACAGCTAACTAGCTTATATGGAGTGTACAGAAAAGAGGTTTAGTGAGACTCAAAGATAGTGTATTTACACGCTAAGTTTGTTTTTTGAGCTGTTTAAGTCAATTCTGTTAAAGTTAGTATTTGCCAACTAAGTTATAGAGCAGTATTTGAGGTTGCTTCAGAAGCCTTTATAAATGCGGCTTTGAGAGAGTTATCCACGGTTTCTGTGGATAACTCTGTTTATGAAACTTTAAGAACATCTGCGGGACTACTGTTCTAGGGCTCTGTAAGGATATCAAGCATTAAAATCAGTTTTTTTTAATGCTTATAAAACAGTGGTTTAATAAAGCATTGTAAAAGTAGCGCCTTTGATGAGTAAATTTATTCGTGACGATTTGATATACAAAATTATTGTGTAAAAAATCAGCGTTTCACGCAGCGTTTTTGTAATTTTAGTTATCTAAATGTATTTTTATTGTTTTAATAGGGGTTTAATACAAATTTATTTATGAAGGGCGTAAAAAAGTAAGTTTTCCTTACTTTATCAGCGGTTTTCTAACTCAATTTACATTCAGTGTATAAATGCGTGGCTTGCAAAGCGATGATGCTTTAAAATAGTCTGCTTAGTAAAAGAGGCTTATTTATTCTCATGCGTGCAACCTTGCAGACCAAAACATCTCCCGATTTATTAAATGCCCCCATATTACCAACATTGAAAAAAATGACGATCCCGATGATATTCGGCATGATCACGTTAATGATGTTTAATATCGTTGATACATTTTTTATTAGTTTACTTGGAACAGAACCCTTAGCTGCGGTGAGTTTTACCTTTCCGGTTACGTTTACCGTCATTAGTTTGGCGATCGGGCTTGGCATTGGTACATCAGCTGTTATTGCTAAAGCGCTGGGGAGTAATAAATTAGAAGAAGCACGTTTTGATGCCAGCATGGCATTGTTAATTGCAGTGGTAATGGTGTTGTGTTTATCGTTGCTGGGTTATGTGCTGATCAATCCAATATTTACTTTATTAGGTGCCAGTGAACAGGTATTGCCGTTTATCCATGATTATATGAGTGTTTGGTTTATTGGTAGTGTATTTTTAATTACGCCAATGGTTGGTAACTCAGTGTTGAGGGCCAGTGGTGATACAACAACACCCAGTATTGTAATGGGCGGGGCAGGGCTGATTAACGCGGTGCTTGATCCAATGCTTATTTTTGGTTTCGGACCCATTCCCGCACTAGGTATTCAAGGCGCAGCAATAGCCAGTGTCATTGCGTGGTCTGTGGCTGTAGTGATCATTTTATATTTACTAGCCGTAAAAAAAAGGCTTCTCAGTTTAAAAGCAAAAAAACAAACTGCGATAAGTTCAATTCGTAAAATTTTAAAAATTGGATTACCAGCAGCGGGCGCTAATATGCTTACTCCTATTGCAATGGCGATCATGACGATGCTTGTGGCGTTTCATGGGCCAGAGGCCGTTGCGGCATTTGGGGTCGGAAGTCGGATTGAGTCAATTGCTAGTTTAGTGGTGTTAGCTTTATCGATGACTTTACCGCCGTTTATCAGCCAAAACTTTGGAGCAGGTAAACTTGGACGAGTTAAAGAAGCTTACACAACAACTTTAAAGTTTGTGATGATCTGGCAATTTATTATTTATTTAGTATTGATTGCATGCGCGGGGGTAATCAGTCAATTGTTCGGTAAAGAGCAAGTGGTTATCGATGTTATACAATTATTTATATATATTTTGCCGCTGAGTTATGGTTTTCAAGGTGTTATTATTTTATCAAATTCGTCATTCAACGCGTTGCATAAACCAATGAATGCATTGTTTTTAAGTGTGATTAGATTATTTATATTTTATATCCCTTTTGCTTATTTAGGTAATGAGCTTGCAGGTCTGAAGGGGCTATTAATTGGTGCAGCTATTGGTAATGTTTTTACAGGTATAGTGGCATATAAATGGTTTATGAAAGAGCTTAATGCAATAAGTAATCAACCAATTAAGGAGTGCCATGCATGAGTGACCATTTTCAATTGGTATCAAAGTTTACCCCTAGTGGCGACCAACCAAGCGCGATTGCTCAGTTGTGTGAAGGGCTAGAAGCTGGCCTTGCTCATCAAACTTTGTTAGGCGCAACGGGCACGGGTAAAACGTTTACAATGGCTAACATAATAAGTGATTTGAATCGTCCAACGATCATCATGGCACATAATAAAACGTTAGCAGCGCAGCTATATGGCGAGATGAAAGAGTTTTTTCCTCATAACGCAGTTGAATATTTTGTATCGTATTATGATTACTATCAGCCTGAGGCGTATGTAGTTTCAAGTGACACATTTATTGAAAAAGATGCATCAATTAACGAACACATAGAACAAATGCGGCTCAGTGCAACAAAAGCGTTATTAGAGCGCCGGGATACGATTATTGTGGCATCGGTATCAGCTATTTATGGTTTGGGCGATCCTAAATCATATATGAAGATGATGCTGTTATTAAAAGTAGGCGAAAAAGTTGATCAGCGCGATATGCTGCGTCGCTTAGCTGAAATTCAATATACACGTAACGATATTGATTTTAGTCGTGGTACTTATCGCGTTCGTGGTGAAGTTGTGGACATTTTCCCTGCGGAGTCAGACACGTTTGCAGTACGAGTAGAAATGTTTGATGATGAAATAGAACGCTTGAGCATTTTTGACCCATTAACGGGCGCTGTTGAGAAACACATTGTCCGTGCAACTATCTATCCTAAAACGCACTACGTGACACCTAGAGAAAAAATTCTTGATGCGGTTGAGCATATCAAGGCTGAATTAAAAGATCGTCGTGCGCAGTTGCTCAGTGCGAATAAGTTAGTCGAAGAGCAGCGAGTTGCACAACGCACTCAGTACGATATTGAAATGATGACCGAGCTGGGTTATTGCTCAGGCATAGAAAACTACAGTCGTTATTTATCAGGGCGTACACCGGGCGATCCACCACCAACTTTACTCGATTATTTACCTGATGATGCATTGATGATCATCGACGAATCCCACGTTACAGTCTCGCAAATAGGCGCCATGTATAAAGGCGACCGTAGTCGTAAAGAAAACCTCGTAGAATATGGTTTTCGTATGCCATCAGCGATGGATAACCGACCACTGCGTTTTGAAGAATTTGAAGCAATTGCACCGCAAACTATTTATGTCTCAGCAACCCCTGGTGATTTTGAGCTTGAACGCTGCGGTGATGACATTGCTGAGCAAGTTATTCGCCCAACGGGCTTACTTGACCCACAAATTGAAGTGCGTCCAGTAGCTACACAAGTTGATGATTTACTGTCGGAGATATACAAGCGCGTTGAGATTGATGAACGGGTATTAGTAACCACGTTGACTAAACGTATGTCAGAAGATTTAACCGATTACCTTGCTGAGCATGATGTAAAAGTGCGTTACTTGCATTCGGATATAGATACTGTTGAGCGGATTGAGATAATTCGTGATTTTAGGGCCGGTGTATTTGATGTGTTAGTGGGCATTAACTTACTTCGAGAAGGTTTAGATATGCCAGAAGTGTCGCTTGTTGCGATACTTGATGCAGATAAAGAAGGCTTTTTACGTTCAGCACGCGCAATTATTCAAACGATTGGCCGTGCCGCTCGTCATCTTAATGGTCGTGCAATTTTATATGGCGATCGCGTGACTAAATCAATGGCTAAAGCGATTGACGAAACGCAGCGCCGCCGTGAGATCCAACATGCTTATAATGTAAAGCATGGCCTTGAGCCGCAAGCGTTAATTAAGAAAATCACCGATATTATGGATACCGGCGAACAAGCGGGTCCAAAAGACAATTTAAAACTGATCCGTAAAGAAAGTAAACAAGTGCTAAGCGCTAAAGAGATTGCAGTGCAAATCAAGCAACTTGATGCAAAAATGCATGCCTATGCCAGTGACTTAGAATTTGAAAAAGCCGCATCTGTACGTGATGAAATCCATGAACTACAACAACAGTTAATTAAAAATGCATAATTTTACACCCCTTATTACAGCACTCGAAGGTGCGCCTTTGGCAAACAATGAACTTTGCCGTGTTTTTCATGGCCGTGGGCACACTACGCCGCAATTAAGTCATTTAAATATTGATTTTTATCCGCCATGTTTATTTTTAGTATCGTATGAAGAAGTGGATGATCAAACATTATTGCAGTTAAGCGAGCTTGTATGGCAGTGGTCACAAACGCACGCAAAAGAACTCGTTACGTCGCTGGTGTTTCAACAGCGCGCAGGCCTACAAACAAAAAACAGCTTGTTATATGGCGAGTTACCACAACCGCATACAGTAAAAGAAGGCGCTGCGACCTTTTTAGTTGACTTAATGAGCCGCCAAAACACCGGTATTTTCCCTGATATGCGCAGTGGTCGAGAGTTTGTGCAAGCGCAGAGTAAACACGCTAAGGTGCTTAACTTATTTTCGTACACGTGTGGGTTTTCAGTGGCGGCAATGCATGGTGGTGCAGATAGTGTTGTAAACATGGATATGAATAAAGGAGTGCTACGCACTGGCAAACAAAATCACCAATTAAATGGCTTTGATCGCGGCGTAAGTTTTTTACCGCACGATATTTTAAAATCGTTTGGCAAGCTCAAAAAAGCAGGGCCTTTTGATTTAATTATTGTTGATCCACCCAGCTTTCAAAAAGGCAGCTTTATACTCACTAAAGATTATCAAAAAGTATTGCGTCGCTTGCCAGAGGTACTCAATAGCAACACGCAGCTATTGTTATGCGCTAACAGCCCAGAATTAAGCGAAGAGTCGTTTAAAATGCTCATTAGCGAGCATACGCAAGGTGCAATTGAGTTTGTTAAACGTTTAGCACCTACGCAAGGTTTTGTTGATGTAGACAGTGATAGAAGCTTAAAAGTGTTGATCTATAAAACGTCGCAATCGTCACTATAAATGAAATTGAGTAACCGCCTTAATACTATAAACACATTGATCACAGAGTCTTACGATATCATTTGGGATTGTTGCTGTGATCATGGGTTTTTAGGTATGGCGATTTTAAAGCGCAATCTTGCGGATAAAATTATTTTTGTTGATATTGTGCCTGCATTAATGGCTGATTTGAGCAAAACATTAACTCGTTTTAGCTGCGCGCAAACAGCTAAACAGTGGCAGGTAAAGTGTCAGGACGTTGGCTGTCTTGAACTAACTCCTTCAGCAAAGCAACTTGTTATTATTGCTGGTGTGGGAGGGGAATTATTGCTTAAGTTAGTACAGCAAATAATAATAAATAACACCAATCATGATTTATCAAAATTAAGCTTTATTTTATGCCCAGTACATCATACTTATAGCTTGAGAAAAGGGCTGCATAAATTAGGCTTAGGCTTAGTTACAGAGCAAATAGTATTAGAAAATAAACGTTTTTATGAAGTTTTACACGTTAGTTTTGAAAGCGAACAACCTATTAGCTCAACAGGTACAATTATGTGGGAAGAAAACAACACAGCTCATAGAATGTATCTTTGCCAGTTAATTAAGCATTACACACGTATGATAAATAAAGACCCTGTATATTTTCAAAACGTGCTCAATGATTATCAACAATTAGTTGAATTAAAAACCTAAAATAACAGGTCTTGTGTGATCTATTTGTCATATTACTCTCGTAGAGTACATATAATTTACGCCTGCCTTGCGCAAATATATTTGGTTTATTTATGCTCGATAAAAACACACAGATTGGTTCACATCCAAAAAATAACACTAAATGGCCACAAAGCTTTGAGCAGCCAATTTCATATGCACCGTTGGTACAACTTGCTAATAAAAATTGGGTTGTACCGCAGCACTTTTTACGTTACCAACACTCTCTCGACAGTGTTAATGAAGTACTAAGTAATATTGAATTTTCAGCTCACTTTAGGGTGCTTGCTGCAAAAAAAGACAATCAAATTTATCTGCAAGTTGCGATACTTAGCCCTGATAATTACCAAAGCGGCAACAAAGCTAAAAAACTGCTGTTTGGTAGGCGTTGGTATGTTGAAGAAAACTTGCCTACGTCAGAGCTCATTCAAACTGCTTTGCTGGCTTTAAAAGTTGCAAGAGAGCACGAAGTACGTGAACTTTTTCAGTTAACACACGAAAGTGGTTTAAGTACGCCATTTAATAACCATCATGATTTGCCTTTAATGGCGCAAAATTCGGAATTGATCTGTAATCAAAATTATCCGGCTAATGACATTGATGCCATTATCGCGCGATGTATATTTGCAGGTGAGCAGTTACGTTTAATTGCAATACAGGCTATCAATAGCGATAACTACTTATACACAGTACAACTTACGTGCGATGAGTGTCAGTTAGGTGAGTTTAATGCTAAGACGGTTGTATTTTTGGCATCAGATAGCTCAGCAAACGGTTTTTTACATGGCTTAATAAATGCGTTAATTAAAATCAGTAATGATTATGTTAACGAGCATTTTAAATACAATGGATTTGCGCGTTTTAGCCAGCACGTTGTAGCTGAGCAAATAGGGCTGCTAAGTGTTGTGCTGCGCTCTCATAATGCACTAAATTTGTGTTCATTAGGTAAGCAATCTGCAAATCAACTTAATTTTGAAATTGACAGTGGTAGAGCGCCCCAAGGATGTAATCAAGCTATCAGTGGTTTTTTAGCTGCTCATGGGATTGAGCAGCCAGAAAATGCGCACTTATACCAATTTAACGTGTTATAGCTTATTTATTTCTTGTTTTACCGCAAAGCTAGAATCAGTCACGATAGCTTCAAGCGTTTGTACTCGTTCTTTGAGTGCAAGCACTTCAGCGTTTACCGCGCTCAGTTGTTTGTTTGAATCACTGTTGTTATTTTGCATCTTGTGTTTAAACTCAAGGTGCTTTTTATACATATCGTAAATCACACCTGAACCTACAGATATAAATACGATTAACACTATCATCGTAGTACCAGACATAACTTCTTTCCTTAAAATACCGTTGTTAGCACAAAGTATAACCTTATATTTGCGAGTATAAAGCTGACAATTGTAACTTAATTTGTAAATATGCTTTGTTTCGATCTGGTTTTGGTGAAATAGCACGTGTTAAATTATACAATGGCCCCATATTTATTGAATCGTACTTATCTATGCTTATCAGCGAAAGTGAATAAATAATTATGCTAAAAAATAAAATTCCCCCCGTTATTGTTGTACTGTTTTTTGCCGTACTAATGGCGATCATTGCACATTACAGCGTGATTGATTTTACTACTTTTATTGTTTATTTAGCTGTAGTGTTAGTAGTCATTGGCAGCATATTTTGTATTGCGGGTGTAGTGAGTTTTCGTTTAGCAAAAACTACGGTTAATCCAAGTAAGCCAGAGCAAGCCACACGCTTAGTAAGCAAGGGTATTTATAAATACACCCGTAACCCTATGTATGTTGGTTTTGCATTTATACTCGCAGGCTGGGGTGTCTGGTTGGGTTCTCTATGGGCTATTTTGTGTGTGTTTGGGTTTGTTTTTTATTTGACGGTGTTTCAAATAATTCCAGAGGAACATGCACTACAAAGGTTATTTGGGCAAGACTACAGTGACTACAAAGCGCGGGTAAGGCGTTGGCTTTAAGTAAAAAGGCTATTGTTATAATAAAATAATAGCCTCTGTATACCCAAACATCGTAAATTTATAAATCTTGCTTGGGCTAATATTTAGTTATTCGTACTCAATTGGATCTGTTATGTTATTCAGAGTAAATGCTTCTAAACGTTCTTGGCAAGCACCACATTTACCACAAGCCTTTTCACGACCGTTATAGCAGGTCCATGTTTGGCTATAATCTAAACCCATTTTGATCCCATCGGTTAGAATATCTATTTTAGTGTTGTTCAAGTATGGGCTGAAAATTTCCACTGCATCGTAGTTAGCAATACGGCAAACATCATCCATCTTTTGTACAAACTCAGGACGGCAATCAGGGTAAATAGCATGATCTCCAGAGTGAGCGCCATAATAAACTTGGCTCGCTTTTAGCGATACAGCATAACCTACGGCCAGTGATAGCAAAATCATGTTGCGGTTAGGAACTATGGTGCTTTTCATGTTCTCAGCTTCGTAGTGACCTTCAGGGACTTCAATATCGTCAGTTAACGACGAGCCGCCAATTAATTGATTAATTGCTGAAATATCAACGATTTTGTGCGGAACGTTTAATTTTTCACACACATTTGCAGCAACTTTAAGCTCTTTTACATGACGCTGACCATAGTCAAATGACAGGGCATAAACATCGTGGCCTTGCTGCAGGGCTTTATTTAATACGGTAAATGAGTCCATACCGCCGGAATAAATCACAACTACTTTTTGCGTCATAACTGTTTTGCTCTTAGTTTTAATAGAGGTTTATATCAGGGCGCGATATACTACACGGCTGGAGCATAAATAACAATTTTTGACCGTGGTTTTTGATTTTTCAAATCAGGGTACTGTGCTCGTAATAAATGCCAAGCAGTAAGTGAGATGTCTTTTGTACAAAATTAATGAAATATTCGAAACAATCCAAGGTGAAGCGAGTTTTACAGGCACGCCTTCGATCTTTTTGCGTTTGCAAGGTTGCCCTGTGGGCTGTGCTTGGTGTGATACTAAACAAACGTGGGAAGTAGACAATGTATTTAAAGTCTCTCTGGATGAAACCGTTGAAAAAAAAGCCGATTCAGATCACTGGGCAGATGCATCTGCAGAACAAATTTTAGCGCTATTTGCAGCGCGAGGCTATCGTGCAAAGCATGTGGTGATCACTGGCGGCGAGCCATGTATGTACGACTTAAATCCTGTCTGTAATTTACTGCATGAAAATGGCTTTAGTACACAGATTGAAACCAGCGGCACATTTGAGATTTTAGCGCCAGCACAAACGTGGGTTACTGTTTCACCTAAAATTAATATGCGTGGCGGCTACGAGGTGCTCAGTGCAGCAATGAAGCGCGCTGATGAAATAAAACACCCCATCGCGATGCAAAAGCACGTAGAAGAACTTGAAGAGTTATTCGCTAAAACAGGCGTAAGCCCTAAACTTGTTTACCTGCAACCAATTAGCCAAAAGGTATCAGCTACAAAACTGGCGATTGAAATTTGCATTGAAAAAAACTGGCGCTTATCAGTGCAAGTACACAAATATTTAGGAATAAGCTAAGCGGCGGCGCCGGGTTAGCGGGGCTGTAAGTTTTCATCCGTAAGCCTTAATTTTAGCCTGGTGTTAAAATAAAGCTGAGTAGGTTGAGTTGGGTACAACGAAACCCAACAAACCACTTTACTTATACCAACTAGCTTAGATATAGGGTCTACTTAATTCGTTAAATTGTTCAAATATTTATACAGATTAGTATGATATATCCACTTCGTAAATCGTGATAATTAGTTTATTATGCGCGACTCAATATACACACTACAAACGACTAGGCTTATATGTCCGCAAACGCGCTATACACAGATCTCTCCGATTACTATGACTTAATGTGCGCAGATATAGATTATCAAGCCCAAAGCTCTTCTATTCATAGGTTGCACCAAATCTTTGGTAATAAGGGAAATACGCATCTTGATTTAGCGTGCGGCACGGGCCCGCATGTTCGTCATTTTATTAACTACGGTTATCAAAGTAGTGGACTCGACATAAATCAACCAATGCTAGACAGAGCAACAATTCGCTGCCCAGAAGCGCAATTCTCACTGCAAAACATGAGTGAATTTGTTGTCACTGAGCAATTGGATTTAATTACCTGCTTTTTGTATTCAATCCATTACTGTGATGGTATTGATAAATTAAAAGAATGTATTGTTAGTGCACACAAGGCATTAAAAGATGGCGGTATATTTTGTTTTAACGTCGTTGACAAAAATAAAATAGATAGTGATTCATTTGTAGAGCATACCGCTGAAAACGAAAATAGTTTATTCACATTTCGCTCAGGATGGGGCTACAGTGGCAGTGGCGAAAAACAGTCATTAAAACTCAGTATTACAAAAGTAACAGCAGACGACACTCTCGTATGGCACGATGAACATCCGATGGTTGCTTTGGGCTTTGCCGAGTTAAAAGAAGCCCTAAAGCCTTACTTTGAAATACATGTGTTTGCGCATGATTATGAAAAAATAACCGCTTGGGATGAAAGATCAGGCAATGCTATTTTTGCTTGTGTAAAAATTTAAAGTAGAAAGTAGAAAGTAGAAAATAAAAAGTAAAGCCAAACTTTGTTAGTCTCATATCAGATACTTACCTATTAGCAATTAAGTTAAGTAGCATCAACGATCAGTGTAAAGGACTGCATTGAATAGTAGACTGGTGCGGCCATTATATAGGCCCAAAGATATAAAAAAGCAACGTAAAAAAACAGCTCCATATATTGAATATAGATGTAGTTTATTAGTATATTATGGCGCTACCGTTAAGGTATTCAATGCCGGTGTGTAGGGAATAGATAAAACTTGGTTCACCTTTAACTTGCTTAGATCTAGCGTTTTTTTATGTTTGCTTATTGCGTAGTTGTGGTTAATTAAATCGAGTACCGTAAGTGTTGCAGTATTGGCTAACCCCTCACAAATTGACTTCGTAGTATCGCCTATCCGAGTTTGATATATAAAATGCCCGCCTGCCGAGTAGTAAGGTATTTTGAGCAAAGTGTTTTCTGATAGAGGGTCGAAGTTAACTTCAGGGTTAACTGCTATAACGTCTTTAACTCCAACACCTGCACTGGCTCTTATTGAAATTGTGATCAGTGTAAGGGTGTCACCTGGTTGAACTGTATAATGTAATACGGAATGCATAGCGTTTATCCTTGATATGTATGGAAAGTTAGTTGGGGAAATATATTTTTAAAGATAACAAAGAGCTAGGTTACACATGGTTAATAAGCTGCGTTTACTATAAATCATTCATTTTACCAACATGGTAAAATGAATGATTTTATTAGTAAAAGTGACATTTTGCGTATTTTCCCGCCACTTCGGTTCATTAAATAGGCTGAAATATTCACAGATCTTAAATCTAGATTTTACACACCAAAAAACGCAAAAAAGAGAAGTGTATTTTTTTACTGTGTTATCAATGTGTACAAGGAGTGTTCCCACTTATAATACACTACGGTAAAGCATAGGATTTGTGAAATACAGCAAAAGGTCAGATAGTATCTTTTACTGCTTTAACAAACTGATAGTTTGTTTGTGCATCTAAATTAATACTCCAAACCATAGCACCACCAAACTGTGGGTCTTTGCAAATAGCTTGGTATTGATCGCTAATTAACGGGTAAATATTTGCAGGAACATCAGGAACAGTAAAAATACTCGTTCCGGCCGCATCTCTATTAGCTGGCTCACCAATCACAATTAGAGTCTCTGCAGGAATAGACTTTTTAAAGTTAATAAAACTTTTAGATATAAAGTCCACATTTGTTTCTTTACTGCCATCAATATCAGGGAATGGATTGTTGTATGCCTGAATAAACAAATAATCAAAACGATTATTATTTATTGCCTGATCGTACATACGACAATGACCAGTCGAAACCAAGTATAAATCAGAACCTGGAGCGAATTGATTTACCTGAGGGGCAGCTGTAATAAGTAATGTTGGAGCAAGTTGTTTTATGGCCTGACAAAGCTCATCCAAATATTTACCATCACCATTAATTTCCAAATCAAAATCTACGCCAGTGAAACCATAATCTGTTAGGTATTCAACTAGATTCTGAGCAAGCACGACTGTTGAAACGTCATTTGGATTATAGGTATTAATTTCACCACCGACTGAAAATAATACCTGCTGTACACCCTTTGATTTGGCTTTTTTTATGTCTGCTTTCAAAGCTGTTTCTGAAGGAGATGCAGCAAATGCATCACCAAAAATACCAACAGTGGCACCATCAATTTTACCAAATGCCATCACAATCGCGGTATAACCTTGCTCCGCTGCTTGTGTAAATGTGATGTTTGACCAGCTTTGTAGGTAGCCAACCATCAGTGCTTTATTATTACTCATATAGATATCCTTTTGTGTATATATCAGGGCAAGCAACCATGTTAGACATTTGGCTTTGACCCTGTAGTTAATTGAGTTGTATGAGTTTGTTCAGATAAGGAGTAAAGGGTCGAGCTACTTCTCTAATGAAGCGCTTCAATTACGATTAAAACCCTACCGTAAAATAGGAAGTATCATTAGATAAGTAACTGACCTCTTTATTTTAACAATTAAGCTAAAGCCCACTTTCATCGGTTTTAGATAGTTGTTATGACTATTTTCTAAATGTCGCTGTATTGCCATTTTTTTCTATGCAAGTACGCCCAACCATACCTGTACCATCATCTAAACCAACGAGATAGTCAGAATTAAGAATAATTAAACCAGTAGGATCAAGGTTTGTTACATGTAAATCATTGGCGTTTATGTTCGCGTCATCACTTTGAGCTGTTGCTACAGGGGCTGTTCCTGCTTCATTCTTGATTAAGATATCCATTAATTACTTCCTTTATTTATTATGTTGTTACAGGCTCTGTCACTTGCCTATAACAATAGGGTTTAAAGATAATGGTATTTATTCCCACTATCTATTCATCGTCTATGGCCTTTTAACACCTGATTAAGGTCTTAAAAGGCCACTATCAACTCCCATTAACCAACCAAATTTAAGATATACCTTCCCTATATTTGAGCGATGAGTAGCCCTTTCTTATTAATAATAGGCAATTTAATTGCAGCTCTATTGTTACAAAGATGAACGTAAAATAACGTTGGGGAAGTAAGTGATTAATTTGATTGTTTAGTGATGGGTTAATTCTTTACTTAAAAGTTTATTGCTGACTTTCAATTTTAAAGCTGAAGCCGTCTTCGGCATTACCATTAAGTGAAATGGTTGCTTTAGTGACACCTTCCAGATCCTGCTCAAAGAAGCTATCGGTATTAAGTACCGCTGAATTTAATAACTGGCTTTCTTCAATTTCCGAAGCGACGCCCCAGTACAACTTAGGTTTAAGTACAAACGTTGCTTTTTGACCAAACCCGACGATTCTTTTTTCCATCATCAACTTGCCGTCTTTATATAGCTGAGCACTGATCCCCTCTGACACATGTACATCATTATTAACATCAATTGATTTAGTGTCTGACGCATTACCATTTGCAGCTAATACAACACCGGTATCATTTTTACTAACCGTATAGCGTTTACCGATTGTTGAATTCAACATTTGCGTTTTATTTTGTCCTTCTTGCCAAGTCGCTCCAACACTGGTTTCAATAGGAAAAATAAAGCTGCTGGAAGAAGCGCGGCCAATATCCGGGATCACTCGCCAGGCCACACCTTCTTTTAACGCATCAAAGGTAGGTGTTTCGTTTTTAGTGAAAACAAAAATTTTAGGTAAGTCTTTGTTCATAGATTTGTTTACATAAGTAATTTCAATATTTGAAGGCATAATTTATCTCTCATTGAGTAAGTGGTTTTAATGTTATAAATGGCTTTTTTGCCATAATGGGTTTATTGTTGACTTTCGATTTTAAAGCTGTAACCGTCTTCGGCATTACCATTAAGTGAAATGGTTGCTTTAGTGACACCTTCCAGATCCTGCTCAAAGAAGCTGTCGGTATTAAGTACTGCGGAATTTAGTAACTGACTTTCTTCAATCTCTGAAGCCACACCCCAATATAATTTAGGTTTAAGTACAAAGGTCGCTTTTTGACCAAAACCGACAATTTTCTTTTCCATCATCAATTTACCGTCTTTATATAGCTGAGCACTGATCCCATTAGGTACGTTAACACTGTTATTAACATCAATTGACTTAGTGTCTGACGCATTACCATTTGCAGCTAATACTACGCCAGTATCATCTTTATCGACGGTGTAACGCTTACCAATCACCGATGGTAGAACTTGCGTTTTATTTTGTCCTTCTTGCCAAGTCGCTCCAACACTGGTTTCAATTGGAAAAACAAAGGTGCTGGAAGAAGCGCGACCAATATCTGGGATCACTCGCCAGGCCACACCTTCTTTTAGCGCATCAAAGGTAGGCGTTTCGTTTTTAGTGAAAACAAAAACTTTAGGTAAGTCTTTGTTCATAGATTTGTTTACATAAGTAATTTCAATATTTGAAGGCATAATTTTCCTACTTGGGTTTGTTGGGGGTTATTTACATGAGTTTGGTTAGCAAACGGCAGCTAACTCGCTTTACTGCTAACATCTGTGCCGTCTGATTTTACTTCCACAGACGTTAAGGTTTTATCAAAAAGTTTCCCTTCAGGGAATGAATTTAACGCAGCTATCACACTTGTAACGCCAGAAACTGATGGCTCATTTAATGGGAAGCTTTTAGTATAAGAAACTTTAGAATCAACACCGTTTGCGGTTTTTAACGTATCGGTTACTACAACTTCCAGTGTCATATTAAATGACTCAGAGACAGTAAGTGTTGATGTGCTATCTGTAACAGTCAGTTGAATAGCATCTTGAGCATCACTTGATACTGTCTTAATCATTGAATCTATAGATACAGTGCTGCCTTCCAGCTTATTTTGTTCCGCTTCTTCAGCGACTTTATCCAGTTTGGCTTTAATATTTTTTTGTAAATTAGCATCTGAGCCTAAATTTTCAGTCAATGAAGCCTTAAAAGCTCCTTGGTCAACAATTTTATAGCTCGAAGTGATCACAATAGAGTTACTCATTCTTTGTTTCCTTTGGTTGGGTTTATCTAAGGTTTGCTTAATATTGGACGACACAATTTCACCGCCCAATTGGGTTACTTTTTTTTTATCGTATCGAACTGAGCAATAGACAGTTCAAGTTGTCGACAGCTGATTTTTGTATTACCGTTTTTTAATTGGCAGTAATACCAAATACCATCCATGTTTAATAGTCGGTTAAGCGCAACTGGGTTAAGTCTATTAATTTCAAAAGCATTCATATCTGTTATGTCTTTTTAGCTGTACTGCTCAACCTGAAAATGATAGCCATCTTTGGCATTACCATTGAGTGAGACTAATACCTCTGCTACACCGCTTAAATCCAGCTCAAAAAAACGATTTGAATTTAACACTACCGATTTAGAAGCGAGCCCTTTACCTTCGCTAATTTCTGATGCTAATCCCCAATAAAGTTTATTACTTGGTTTAAAAATGGCACTTTGCTGATAACCGACGATTTTTTTTCCTATGATGGCCTTACCACCATTACAAAGCTGAGCAGAAACCCCACTATCAACTTGGATGTTATTCACAAGCTCAATGATGTCTTTTGTAGCGGCATTACCGGATTTTTCCAAGATCACGCCAGTATTATCTTCAATTATTTGGTACTGTTTACCAACTTCAGCAAGTAACATTCTGGTCGTGTCAGCGCCATTATTCCAACCAGCTCTGATAGTAAAATCAGGCTCATAAATAAGTGAAGCGATTGAGCCTTGGCCAACATTTTTCAGCACCCGCCAGGCAATACCGTCTGTAATTGGATTAAAATCATGCATGCCACTTTCAGCAAAAATAAAAACGTGTGGCAAGCTTTTATTCATCGACTGATTAATGAACTTGATCTGAGTATTCATAAGCTGTGCGACCTTTTATTTTTGATCTTCGATCTTAAATGTGTACCCTTCTTTTGCATTTCCGTTTAATGACACAGTAGCCATCGAAACACTTTCCAGATTTTGCACAAAAAAGTTATCTGAATCTAGTACGGCTGAACCTATAGCATCCGATTGATTAATTTCAGATGCGATCCCCCAGTACAGTTTAGGTAACAAACGGAATGATGCTTTTTGACCATAAGCAACAATATTTTTCCGCACTAACACGCTATCATTTTTACTCAAGTAAGCACTTACACCATTTTGAACTTTTATCTCATTGGTTAGCTCTATTTCATCACTTCTGACGGCATTACCATTTTCAACTAATATTATTCCTGTGTTGGTTTCTGTCACCGTATAACGTTTACCTTGGGTACAATTTAAAGATCTGGTCTGGTTACAGTCATCTCCCCAACTTGCAAATATTTTAGTTTGAGCCGGGTAAGTAAAACGGCTCATTGACTCTCTACCTATCTTTGAAATGACTTTCCAGGCAATACCATCTTGTAACGCGTTAAACGAGGGTAGTTCGTTAGTCGCGAAGACAAATATTTTAGGCATATCTTTATTCAATGATTTATTAATATAGGTGATCTGAGTATCACAAAACATATTGAATTCCTTAGTGTTAATATTAGTTTCTGATTATGTTCATTTACTACTCTGTCATATAAGCGTTTAGAACCTAGATCCTGTTTCGGATAATTAATCAGCCGTTTTACCAAGTGATTAATAAGATACTTAATTTAAAGTATCTTATTTCACTCAGTGTTTTGTGGTGCTGTTATATAAACGTTTAAGACTTAAGTTCTGTTCCAACTTAATTAACTAAATAATCAACAATTAGTGGAGTGATATGTTTGCGGGTACGAAAAATCAATTTTCTAATTTGAGATTCGGTTTGTGCTTGTTCCTGACTGATTTGCTTGTAGCATTTGTCATTAAAGAAATAATCTAACGCGACTATACGATATTTCTCCGGCATATTTTTAATTGTCTTTTCAATAAAACAACTGGTGCTTTTATTAACGACCTCGTTAAATATTTCAGCTTCGTTATCTTGCTCTTCAGCTAACAGCACCGTTTGGTATTTAAAGTACGTCTGATTTTTTCTTAATTGGTCAAAATAATGATTACGGGCAAGCTGAAATAACCAAGCCTGTAATTTTATATCTGATTTTGCTTCCGGCAACTTTTGATAAGCTTTTAGCATGGTGTCATGAGACAGATCTTCAGCATCATGGAAATTTTTAGTTAAACTATACAAACAGTAATTAAATACTTTTTTTTCCAACCTTAACCAGTATTGCCAAAACTGCTCGGGATCGGTTTTGAGTTGGCTAATAACTTGTTTGTGATTTAGGTCATCAGTATTATTGCCAATCCAAGAGAGCGTATTTGGCGTTGTTTTCAACTGTGCAGACATGATTTTTCCTTTCATTGATTGAATAGAAGTAAATATGCGCATGCAAAATTTTGGGTATGTGAATGCGCATATTGTTTAGTTCAACGAAAAGATATTTTTTTATCGTTGCTTATACCGGCTCAGATCCGGCTCACTTGCATTATTTAACTGAATTTTTAATAAATAGAGGTTGATGGTTTTTAATGCCTTCCCAAATTAACGGATGTGAGAAACTGTAATGATCCGATTCACGTACGACTAAGCCGCTGCTCAACATTTTTTGGGCTAAACACAGCGGTGCATGAATATGTTTTTTATGCGTAAATTGAGTTAATTGGCTGGCACTAAAATGAAATCCTTGTAAAGCCGCATATTGGAAAAGCTCAGTAAGCTCGACCGGCATATCGGCCAGTGTATTGTCTATAAATTGTTGTAACTTAGTGGATTGGAAGCTTTGATAATCAGGAGTGAGCAGTAATTGCTGTAAAAAAGCGGGGTTGCCAGCAGCGCGCTCTATTGCCACTTTTACTTCGGTTTGATATTTCGCAATAGCAAACCCTTTTTTGGCAAGGCAATGTTTTGCTAAGCGAGTTTGGGCGTCTAGACTGAGTTGTTTTAATGGCATGGTGTGCGCAAGAGACAACCAATCAGGTGGCGAGGTCAGTAGATCTTTTGGCTGGGCAATAAGAATAAATAAAATAGGCTGTGCGTATTCTATTTCTATGAATAAGCGTAAAAATTGAATCTGTGTATAGGTTAAATGATGCACATCATCGATAGTAATTAGTGCGATTCTTTTATGAACTGCATAATCAATTAAATCATAGGCTATCTGCTGATCTATTTTATTCATTTGCTGGAGTGTTTGTTTTGCTAGCGTGTTACGTTGATTTTTACTGAGAGAAAACCCTAATAATTGCAGGGTCCTTAAATAACTTAGAGAAGAACTTGCGACTAAATTTACTTTTTTTGTAATCACCATATCCGTGGCAGTACTTTCAATTTGCAGTAGTTGTTTTATAAAATTAAAGATCGAAAATTTGAGTTTATGAGCAGGGCAATTATGTGGTTGGCTAAACGCTAAATTACGTTTTCCTGCAGATTTAACACAATCAATAAAGTGATTAAGTAAATGGGTTTTCCCGCTGCCAGTTATACCGTAAATATAAATGGTTTTGGTGCAGTTTTGACTTTCAGCATAACTCAATAATGAATGTAATTGATGTAATTCCCATTCTCTACCTAGGCAGGGATCTACTGATTGCTTCATTAAATGAGTGTATAACCAAACAGGGATAGGCGAATTAGGAAGTAATACGTCAATGCTGACTTGAAAGAAGCGTGCAAATATAGATAATGTTCTAAAGAGTATTTTTTTCCCAGCTTCAGCTCTTTTTATTGATGAAACTGAAATAGGCAGCCTTTTATCGGTACATTCTTGAGCCAGCTGCTCTTGACTTAAAGCTTTTTTTTCTCAGTAACTGTAGGGCATGCGCATTAATATTTATGCGTCCGTTCGTAAGCGTTTCCGTTTCCATTAGGCTATTCCTCATAACTCTCTTGTATTTGTATTAAAATAGCGATAATTGATCGCTTAATAGTGCAAAAGTTTTGGAATTATAAGTCTACTTTTTTGTTGAGTTTTTTAATATTACAGAGCATTACATAAGTTTGACTTACCTCAAATAAGCCATTCAAGCACCTGTAATATCTTTCAAAATGCCAACTAAAATAACATCAAATCCTCACTTTATATTTTACGTGAAACAGGAGTAACTAATTGAATCAAAAGCTTGTGATACGGTTGAATCATTAATATGGCTTGTTGGTAATTGGAATTCTGAAAGTAGTAAATTAATGAATCATGGAAGCGGATAAGTGACAAAACTTTTGAAGGCTCTGGTTAAAAGTATTCGATCGAAAAGGATAAAATTGTAAGTACTGAAACTTTACGGTTAGTCGAAATGTCTGTGGAGATTTTCTATGTTGCTAAAGTTGCCAGTAATGATTTCCCCAAAAAGCTCAATTATCAATTCTTGAATAAAGAAAAAAGTATTACAGTTTATGTGTCAGGAGAAAAAGGCAAAGGTTTCTCAATTGAGTTTATTGGTGAATAACGGTAGCTAAGTAAATAAGAGGAATAAAGTAGACCCCAAGAGGAAAAGACCAATGTGACAAATCTTGACTTCAGACATCATAACCACTGGGAATCTGCGCTTTTACTCGCGACACACTTCACCTATTCATGCTATTAAGTTGCTTGGTCCTGTATTTTCGTTGGGTTTTACTCAAATCAACCTACGGTGGTAATATCATCACTGTATTTTGACTGATACACGAGAGTTTTGTATTAATTACTTCTCGTTAATCATTAAATTCAATTCGCATGCCGGCATTAACAGTAAATACGTGATTGTGTGGCTAGATAGCGATAGCTCAGCATCCACTCTGTTTTGTAACTATCAATTTAGAGGGACGGCTTATTTTACTATTGCCAATAAAAAAGCGCTGCACATTGGCAACGCTTATGTATATTCTTAACAGCTTACAGCTCAGTCTTTAGTCAAATAATCCAACACCACTTGATGGTGATCTTTGGTTTTAAACTTATCAAACAAGTATGTAATTTTGCCATCTTGACCAATTAAGAAACTTAAACGGTGAATACCGTCGTATTCTTTGCCCATGAATTTTTTATAGCCCCATACACCAAATGCTTCTGCAATGGCGTGATCTTCGTCTGAGAGTAGGTCAAAATTAAGGTCTTTTTTCGTTTCAAAGTTCTTTAATTTTTTAACTGGATCAGGGCTTATACCAACAACGCGGGTATTTAATTGCGCTAATACGTCTTTTTCATCTCGTAGGTTTTCAGCTTGCACAGTGCAGCCAGGTGTTGATGCTTTTGGATAAAAGTACACGAGTACTTGCTGGTCTTTCAATAACTCTTCAAGAACGATTAGCTCACCATCTTGGTTTTGTAAGCTAAAGCTAGGCGCTTTATCGCCTGCTTGTAATGGACTGATTGTATTCATGGTTTATTCCTTATCGAATGCGTCTAAAAATATAGTCTACGTTAAGGGTGCGTGATAGATCCTCAAATTGAACTTTAAAGGTATCAATGTCAACGTCTACGGGAATATTAAACTCAATTTCACAGCGCATTTTTACATGCTCATCTTCATCAAACGTATCTGATTTTAGAGAACAAATGCTAATTTGATTATCTGCAAAGAAGCGAGTTACTTTACTAAGTGTGCCAGGGGTGTCTATACCAGTGTACTCGAGCGTATAGCCTGCACAAAATTCACTTTGTTTATGACTGGCTGTGCGCTTCATCATAGTCAGCAAACCTAACTCCATGCCTTTGAGAGGCAAGGTGTGTTCAATTCGGCTTATTGCAGACATGTCACCAGATAACAACATAATAAACGTAAATTCATTCCCTAAGATGGCAATGCGACTGTCGATGATGTTGCAATGACAGTCACTGACTAATTGGGTTAATTCACTAACAATACCAGGGCGATCTTCGCCAATTGCAGTTAATACGATCTGATGGTTTGAAAAAACAGTCATAAATTCAAATACCTAAGTTATGTTTATTACAACAGACAGCGCGAGCTAAGCCAGTAATAGTGGCTGTATGGCGGCGAAGTTTAACACAAATTAGGTGCTAAACTACAGAGCACCTTAATTTACACCGTATAAAATCACGGTGTTTCTTGTTTTTAGTGGCATGGGAAAGTACCATAGTTAAAATTTTGCATAACCGCGCTCATAATATGTATTGAGTGGCTCTTCAAAACAACGGGTTTTGCATAAAAATAAGAAATGTAAAGTTAATCTTGATTTTACACTGAACCAAATCGGCATAACCCACTCATATATTTGTTAAAACAATTAAGGGTATGCTAAGGAGAATTATCTGTGCAGTATTGGATCCCAAAAGCGCTTGCAGTGAGTGTATTGGTAGGCTTGTCAGGATGTAGTGTTTTTACTGATGAAGCGCATCATAAACGTAATTATCGTGCAACTGCACCAGTACAGGTGCCTGGGCAATTGGCGCAACCAGCGCAAGACCCCACTTATAAAATGGAAGTGGCTGCTTATGATAATAATCCAGATTCCACAAATTACCGCCCGCCAGCACAGGTTTTAACTGTAGCTAAAGGCAGTTGGGTTGAAGAAACGGATAAACAAGCGCGTGTATTTTTTGATAAAAATGACGGCATTGTCGATTTAAATAAATTTATCACTGAATCGGTTAAAGCTGTTTTGGCTGAACAACAAACACGAGTGCAAAAAGAAGATAATACAACGGGTACGATTGAAACCGATTGGTACTCAATTATAAAACCAGATGATGGCTGGTTTGCTGATAGTGCGCCTGTATCACAACAGCGTTTTATTTTTACATTGGAAGAAAAATCACACCAGCGTACAGCTTCGTTGAGTTCTAAACTGGTTGATTATAAAAGTGCAAGTGAAAAACTAACGCCGCTTTTGCAGCAACAGTTAGAAGTACGTGCATTAAATCAAGTAATTGCTGAATTTGATTATCGCTACCGTCAGCTTCAGGTTGAAATGCGTAAGCAGCAAGGCATTATTTCTCTTGAGATGGGCTTTGATAATAAAGGCAATGCGGCATTGGTAACAGAGCAAGATTACTCAGTTATTTTTGAGCGCTTTTCTGGTTTCTTAGAGCGCTTATCTTTTACAATTGTAGAGATAAACCAAGAAAAAGGCCTTATAACGGCTGACTATAAAAAGCCTGAATCAAGCGTCTGGGATTCAATTTGGGGTGATGAACTTGCTGAATTACCAATTGATGAAGGGCAATACCAAATACTCGTTAGCCGAACGAAAGAGGGCGGCACTAGTTTAACTTGGATGGATGATAAAGGGGCAACATTGGAGCCTGGCACTATGAACGATCTACAACAAGCATTAGAAAATGCCTTGCGTCAGCGCGGTATTAAAATTTAATCAAAAATAAAATAATAACCACAAAAAGAGCATTTGGCTCTTTTTGTGGTTTTAACAGGTTGAAAATATGTCTAAGTTAAACTCACCCAGCCCGCAGCAGCATCAAAAGAGCTACGATTTAAGAGTATGGTTTGCCTTTTTAGTCCCCTCTTTGATTGGCGTGTTCTTATTTATGACACCGGTTCCATCTGGCGAGATCATGACGATACCAATCGCGGTAATGGCTAAAGCAGTGCAGGCTTCATTTGCAGATATTGCTTTAGGTCTGATCGCGTTTGTTATTTGTGTTGCAGGCGTAATGTCGATTATATTCAGTGTACTAAGGCCAAAAAGCTTAACAAAATTTCGCTTACTTAATCATTTGTTTAATGTGAGTTGGATTTGGTTAGTCACTAGGCTACTAGGTATGCTGTTTGTACTATTAACTTACTTTCAAGTTGGACCTCATGCGATAACGTCTGAAAATACAGGGCTGCTGGTATTAAAAGATTTACTGCCTGTATTATTTTCGGTATTTATTTTAGCGGGTTTATTACTTCCTTTATTGCTTAACTTTGGTTTACTTGAATTAGTGGGGACTTTATTAACGAAAGTGATGCGTCCATTATTTGGGGTGCCAGGGCGTAGTGCGGTTAACTGTGTTGCCTCTTGGTTGGGTGATGGGAGCGTAGGAATTTTAATGACCGCGCGTCAATATGAAGATAAATACTATACACAACGTGAAGCTGCGATTATTGGTACCACTTTCTCTGCTGTTTCAATCACTTTTTGTTTAGTGGTTATTGGCCAAGTAAAACTGGAATACCTATTTGCCCCATTTTATGCAACGGTATGTTTAGCCGGGGTTGTGGCCGCGATTATAGTACCTCGATTACCACCGTTACGCTTTAAAAAAGACTTATTAATTGACGGTACGAAGCCTGATGTTAACGCTGAATTAGTACCTGAAGGTAAAACGTTATTTAAGCATTCATTGGATGTTGCATTAGCTAAGGCTGAAAAAGCACCCGGGTTAAAGGGAACATTAAAAGAAGGCGTTCATAACGCGCTTGATATGGTGTTTGCTGTATTACCAGTTGTAATGGCTGTGGGCACATTTGCATTGATTATTGCTGAATATACGCCGGTTTTTCAATATTTAGGTATGCCATTTATTCCGTTTTTAGAGTTATTACAAGTGCCTGAAGCTGAAGCCGCTGCGCAAACAATTATGGTTGGTTTTGCCGATATGTTTATTCCATCAATTTTAGCGGCAGGTTCGATTGAAAGTGATGTAACGCGTTTTATCATTGCCGCAATGAGCGTGACGCAATTAATTTATATGTCGGAAGTAGGTGCACTATTACTGGGCAGTAAAATCCCCGTGAACATTTTGGAGTTGTTCACAATCTTTATCCTGAGAACCTTGGTAACACTTCCGGTGATAGCGCTTATGGCACATTGGTTAGTTGGTTGATTTAGAGACTCAGATACAAAAAAGCCCTGTTTATCGGGGCTTTTTTGTGAGCTATTTAAAGTGGTTGATCAATTAAGAGGATAGCTTGGCATGCAGGCAATGGTTTGGCTTTTAGAAAACCTTGCCCGTAATTACATTTTGTTTGTTGTAGTGTGGTTAATTGTTGTTGGGTTTCAATGCCTTCAGCAACTACATCAAGTTCAAGTGATGATGCCAATGATAAAATAGCGTCAACAAGTGGAGTTGGCGTGTCTTTGAGGTGATCAATAAAGCTTTTATCAATTTTTAGCACATGGATAGGGAGCTGATGTAAATAGCCAAGTGCTGAATAGCCTGTACCAAAATCATCTAAGCACAGTTTAACTTTTAATGGTGATAGACCTTCAATAATTTTGGTTGCCAGCTCAAGGTTCTCTATTAATCCTGACTCAGTTATTTCTAAACACAAAGAACCTAAAGGCAGTTGATAGGTATTATAAATTGCATGAATTTGTGAGACGAAATCAAGACTCGCAAAGTGCCTCGACGACACATTGACAGTGATCCGTAAAAAGCGCTTTCCCTGTTGTTGCCAAGTTGAAATTTGTTTAGCAGCCAGCTCAAGCAGATGTAGATCAAGGTTAATAATTTGACCGGTATTCTCAGCAATTGGAATAAAATCATTGGGTGGCACAAAGCCTTTTGTTGGGTGATGCCAGCGAACTAAAGCTTCAAAACCAACTACATGACAATCACCAATGGTAAAAATTGGTTGAAAATACAATTCAAATTCATTGTGCTCAATACCGTGTTGTAGATCATTTTCAATATCAGCATGACTTTTTAGCTTTTTACGCATGGTATTATTAAAGAAGCGAACTTGGCTGCGGCCATTCGATTTAGCCTCATACATAGCCGCATCAGCATGCTGTAATAGCTTATAAGCTTTATCGTTTTTATTATCGCAAAAAGCAACACCAATACTTGTTGAGGCTTGGAGTAAATGCCCATCAATGTTAAGTGGTTCAGCTAAGGCTTTTTTTATTCGTTTTAGTGCTTCAGTTACTTGATTTTTATGGGTGATATTTTCCATAAGGATTGAAAATTCATCGCCGCCCAATCGTGCAAAGGTATCTGTGTTACGGATGGTTGCTTTAATGGATTTACAAATGGCGATTAAAAAATGGTCACCAACTTCATGGCCAAGTGAATCGTTAATACTTTTAAAACGGTCAAGATCGAGGTAGAGCAAAGCATGGTAAGTGCCTTTGGGGGTACGAGTCAGTTTTAAAATGGCATGCTTAATACGATCAATCAATAAGGAGCGGTTTGCCAACCCCGTTAACTCATCATGTAAGGCGCGATATTCGAGTGCTTGTCGTGAGAGCTGTCTGTCAATTGTCAGACTGATCTGGCGACTCACGTATGTTAAAAGTGCTAAATCATGATCATCATAATGATGTGTTTTATCGTAGCTCTGTACAACAATTACACCACTAATATTATCACTTACTTTGAAAGGGACACCCAGCCACGATTCTGACTGCCTGCCCACCATTTTAAAATGGCCAGCTTGAATGTGTTGTTGGTATTCTTCTTTATTTAGTAATAAAGGTTGTTCTGAATTGAGCAAATAATATGAAGCCGTATTTTTAAGTTGCTCTTTTGATATTTTTTTATGAGCATTTGAGCGAACACCCTGCTCAACAATATAGACGATGTCCAAAATGTCTATTTGCTTATCGTAAAGTGCAACTAAGAAGTTGTCAGCCCTTAATAGGTTTGTCAATATGCCATGAAGTGACTCTAAAAATGTATCTAAATCATTTGCTTGGTAAGTCAAATTAGCAATTTGCAATAATGTACTTTCAAGCTTTTGTGCCGTATTTAGCTGGCTGACTGTTTGCTGTAGGTTTTCTACAGTATTGACATGATTAATTTTGGCGCTTAGTAAATGTGCCACAGTGGTTAAAATTTCTAAATGAGCATCAGTAAAGTAATTGTGTACTGGGTGTTCGCAGTCAATAACGCCTAAAATTTTCTCTTTGTAAATTAATGGAACGCACAGCTCTGATCTGGCAGGGCGGGCATCAGCAATATAGCGGCTATCTGTACTTACATCGCCACTAATTACTGCGCGACCTGTTGATGCAACATAACCGGTGATCCCTTGATTGAAATTAATGATACTACGTTCTATGGAGTAATCACTCGCTGAGTTAGATACGCCCATTGATGCGACTTCATGAAGGGTGGCATTTTTTTCATCTGCGATATATATCACACAATCGACAAAACCTAAGCGTTTAACGACTTCTGTCGTGGCATATTCAAACAGTTCATCGAGTCTATCTAATTGTAATAAGCTTGATGAAAACTGATTAATAATGCTCAGTTGTTCTGTTTTTACTTCAAGAGCAGAAGATAAATCTATTTTATTTTGCATAAGGCACGTGTGGTTTTTCTAATTCTTATAGTTCATATCAATATACGTTAACGGAATATTAACTTATAAACAAAGTATATATGAAAAAAATCAACGTGAGTGTGTAAATACAAACGAACAGCCAAGGTATTGAAGATGCAATGCTTTCACAATTTGTGGGGGGGTCCTTATGAGGCCCTAGGAAGAACCCTTTGGGCAGCGCATGTTTGGCATTTATACTGCGTTATCGCCTATTTATGGGGAACAACCACACACCATAGGCGCTGCCTTGCCTAGATACCAAATAGACTGCTGCAAGATTAATCACGAAAGGTCAACACGCCCGAGTAAAAAAGGGCAATAAAATCTTTACTCAGATGAATCATATGCATATGATCAACTAAATTCAGCCGTGGAAATAAGTAATGACAAATAAAGCCCTCAATACTCAGTCAACATTAACTATAACTCGTCCAGATGATTGGCATGTTCATTTACGAGATGGTGATCAACTCAAAGATACCGTTCGTGATATTAGTCGATATATGGGCCGCGCTATAATAATGCCTAACTTAGTACCACCCGCAATTTGTACTGAAACAGCTTTATCATATCGAGCGCGTATTATGGCTGCAGGCCCACAAGGCAGCTTTGAACCATTGATGGTGCTTTATTTAACAGATAAAACCTCACCAGAAGAAATAAAAAAAGCGCATGCAACTGGTAAAATAGTCGCTGCAAAAGTATACCCTGCTGGTGCAACGACGAATTCTGATTCTGGTGTTACATCCATGAAAAACATTTATCCGGTGCTGGAAGCCATGCAAGAAGTGGGGATGTTATTATTGATCCATGGTGAGGTTACTGATTCTTCAATCGATATTTTTGATCGTGAAAAAGTATTTTTAGATACTATTATGGTTGATGTTGTTAAAGACTTCCCTGAGCTTAAAATTGTTCTTGAGCATATTACGACTAAAGATGCTGTTGATTTTGTTAATAATGCATCAGAAAATGTTGCAGCGACGATTACAGCACATCATTTGCTTTATAATCGGAATCATATGCTTGCCGGTGGGATCCGCCCTCATTACTACTGCTTACCTATTTTAAAGCGAAACACGCACCAGCATGCACTAATAGACGCTGCGACTAGCGGAAGTAAAAAGTTTTTCTTGGGTACAGACTCTGCACCGCATTACAAAGACAAAAAAGAAGCTGCATGCGGATGTGCGGGTGCGTACACAGCTCATGCTGCATTAGAGCTTTATGCAGAAGCTTTTGAGGATGCTGGGGCTTTAGATAAACTTGAAGGGTTTGCAAGTCATTATGGTCCAGATTTCTATGGTTTAGCACGTAACACAGACACCGTTACTTTAATAAAACAGCCATGGACAGTACCAGCAAGTTACCCGCTTGGTGGTGATCACGTAGTACCAATAAAAGCTGAATCAGTTATTGAGTGGCAAGTTAAATAAATCGCGGTTTAGCCTATAGTTAAAGTACGTTTTTAGTTTTAAAATTAATCAGTTAGATAGTGTTTCGTGCATTGCGAATTGGCAGACAAAATATTTACTAATTAATAGAGCAAAAACGTTTTTATTGTGCTAATCTTATATTGCTTTGAGTTTTTGCGTATTGAATTTACGGATATTGTGCTGCGTTTAAGGTTACCGGTTAGGTTATTACTTGTTCCTGTACTATACCTCCAGATTTTTGGGCATTGACTCAGGGAGGATATTGCCATAATAATATGGCTGAATTTTAATTATTGACTTACAGGAAAATTTAGTATGTCGGTTACTGGTAAAGTAAAGTTTTTCAACGAAGCTAAAGGCTTTGGTTTTATTGAACAAGAGAATGGCCCTGACGTATTCGTACATTTCAGCGCTATCACTGGTTCAGGTTTTCGCACTCTAAGCGAAGGCCAGCAAGTGTCTTTCGGCATCAAGCAAGGCCAAAAAGGCCCTGAAGCTGAGAACGTAGAACTAGCATAATTTTATTATGTGAACCTAAGTTCATCGTGGTGAAACAGAGCCCTGTTTCACCATAATCCTCCTAAAATTTTTATAAAATTACATTTTTTAGCAATACTAAAACATTATTTATTAAATCATTCCGCATCCCAATTACTGAATTTTATATTCATCCTTGTTTTTATCCTGTATCAGTTTGTTTATATTCGTTATCCTTATACTTTAGAATTAACATCTATAACATAAATTATATTTTCTGAATGAAGAACACATAGTAAATTTTATATTCATTATAAAGTTCATTCACTGATTGCGACGATTGCCACATCAAAATGCTTGGCAAGAAGCAGGAACAATTAGCTATCTTGGTTTACACTAAGTTTAAGCATTACAAAGTAAGTAAAGGGTTTGCTAATTAATGAATATTAGAAATAACGTACTGATCGTTGATGATCACCCAATGGTATGTGCAGCGATAAAAACCACCTTAGGTACATCTGCATTAGTTGGTGATATATATACAGTCGCTAGTCAAAAAGCGGCATTGGATGCTTTAAAGAAAAATAATATCACGCTTATTATTTTAGATATTGAATTGGAAGATTCTGACGGCTTTAGCTTATATAAACGCGCGCTTTTAGATGGGTATAAAGGGCATGTTCTTTTTTTATCCGCTAAACAAGATAAGCATATAATTCGTACCGCCGCAAAGTTGGGAGCTCAAGGGTTTATCAATAAGGCTGAGAGCTTAGAAGATATCACTTCTGCAGTTGAATTAATTTTACGTGGTTTTACTTTTTTCCCGCAAGGTGATTTGGTTAGTAACGATAAAGATCTAGATGAAATACTTACTGAGCGTGAACTTACTGTCATGCGATATCTTATAGAAGGGCTATCTAATAAGGATATAGGTGAAAAATTGTTTATAAGTAATAAAACAGTCAGCACCTATAAAACGAAGATATTCGAAAAGCTAGGTGTTGACTCAGTCATTTCACTGGCGAAACTTGTAAAAGAAGACTCTTTTTAAAATTTAGCTGTAAGAAGTTAAGTACACCCTGTGTAATTTAATACATTTTACAGCTAATTCCTTTCATTTTTGTTTCAACCCGTGCATAAAAACGCTTTTTTACTGAATGATTAAGCTTATATTAAAGTTTCCTGAAATATTTTTTTTAAACCTCGCTTTGACATGAAATGTTACATTTATGTGCGTCTTTAATTTATTTAAAAAAAAACCGTCGTTAGTTAGCGGCTTTTATAGACCTTCGAAAAACCCACCTGTTGCATTTATGTTAATCCTTTGTTTTTTGTATTTTAGTTTATGTTGCTTCTGAAGATTTATTTCTAGTTAATTCCAAACATCAAGTTGACAGCGTGCATTGCATTTAGCATTATTGGAGGGTTGATATCTATTAAAAGATATCAGGGTTGTCTTCTTCGGAGGATAATTAAATTATAAAAGTAACATTACTTAATTGGTTGGGAACTATGTCTGTTAAAATCAGAAAGAGTCTTGTAGCAACTGCGTTGGTTGGCGCATTTGCATTCGCAAGCAGCAATGTGATTGCAGATCCTTTGAAGGACGTGCAAAACGCAGGTCTAAAAATTCAAACGGCTGCGGTTAAGTCTCAAACTAAAATTGACAACGTATACGGTCAAACTCAAGAGCTTATCGCTGAGTACCGTAGCATTGTTGATGAAACTGAGCTTTTGAAAGTATACAACGATCACGTTGCACGTTTGGTCGCTGACCAAAATGCACAAATTGAATCGTTTGACCGTCAAATCGCTACTATCGACAACACAAAACAAAACGTTGTGCCTTTGATGTATCGCATGATCGATACGCTCGAGCAATTCATCAAAGCGGACGTTCCGTTTAACAGTGACAATCGTTTAGCGCGTGTTGAAAGATTACGTGAAACAATGGTTTCTTCTTCTGTAACTACATCAGAGAAATTCCGTCAAGTATTAGAAGCCTACACTATTGAAGCTGCATACAGCTCTTTAGTTGCTGCTTCACAAGGTACTTTAGAAGTTGATGGCAAAAGCATAAATGTTGATTTCGGCCAATTAGGTCGTATCACTTATGTTGCACAATCGTTTGACCTTAAGCACGCGTGGGTTTGGGATAACAACACTAAGCAGTGGAAAGAATTAGGTGATGAATACCTAAAACCTGTTAAAGAAGTTATCCGTATGGCGCGTAAGCAAGCGACATTAGAACTTGTTAAACTACCAATCTTTGGCGCGGAGTAATCAATAATGAAGAAACTATTTAAAGGTTTTGCTGTTGCAGCAGTACTGTCTGTTTCTGCAGGTACCGCGCTTAATGCACATGCAAGTTCTGCTGCTCTAGATAAAATTCTTGAGCAAGTAAAACAAGAGCGTATCTCTGAAGGCAAAATCAATAAGCAACGTGAGCAAGAGTTTCTTTCTGCTCGTGCTGACAAGCAAGCGTTACTTAATAAAGCGAAAAGCCAATTAGCGTCTGAAAAGTCGCGTGGAACTCGTTTAACTAAAGAATATGCACAAAACGAAAATACAATGAATGAGAAAGCAGCAGCTCTACAAAGTGCACAAGGTACTTTAGGTGAGATGTTTGGTGTTGTACGTCGTGCAGCTCAAGATGCAATCGGTTCAATTGAAGCGTCACTTGTATCTGCTGAAAAGCCAGGCCGTGCTGAAATCTTACGTTCATTAGCTGCTGCTAAAGAATTACCAACAGTTCGTGAACTTGAAGAGCTTTGGATTTCTTTACAAACTGAAATGACTGAGTCAGCGAAGGTTTCAACATTTGAAACTGAAGTTGCAGGTCTTGACGGTAATGCATCTATCAAGAAAGTAACGCGTATTGGTAACTTCAACTTAGTAACAGATGACGGATACTTAATCTATTCACCTGAAACTAAATCGATTCAGCCACTAGGTAAGCAACCAGACGGTTTTATCCTTGCAGGTATTGATGATTTAGCAAATACTTCATCTGATAACTTTGCTGGTGTTTATGTGGATCCAACTCGTGGTGCGATCTTACGTATCAATACACAAAAAGCGACACTTGAAGAGTACTATCATCAAGGTGACGTTGTTGGTTACATCATCACTGCGTTGTTAGGCTTAGGTTTATTAATCTTCCTAGCTCGTTTTGTTGACCTAACGCTTACAAAAAGCAAAATCAACAGCCAGCTTAAAAATCTTGCTACACCGAATACAAATAACCCATTGGGTCGTATTCTTAAAGTGTACCATGATAATAAGAATCAAGACGTTGAAAACCTTGAGCTTAAGCTTGATGAAGCGATTCTTCGTGAAACGCCACGCATTGAAGCTGGTATCAACATTATCAAAATCCTTGCTGCAATCGCGCCACTACTTGGTCTACTAGGTACGGTAATCGGTATGATCTTAACGTTCCAAACAATCACATTGTTCGGTACAGGTGATCCGAAGATCATGGCAGGTAACATCTCTCTAGCACTTGTAACTACTGCGCTAGGTCTAATTGCTGCACTACCACTTATTCTTCTTCACGCTGTTGTTGCGGGTCGTAGTAAGTCGGTATTACACATCCTTGATGAGCAAAGCGCAGGTATCATCGCTACTCACGCGGAGAAGGAGAAAGCCTAATGCTAGTCCTGATGGAAATCTGGGAATCTATCAGGGATTTTGTTGGCACAGGCGGCCAGGTTTTATACGTGGTCGCGATAGCACTCTTTCTTATGTGGGTTTTAATGATTGAGCGCTATTGGTTCTTACTTGCAGAGTTTCCTCGTTTATCGAAGGGAATTATAGCTAAGTGGGATGCCCGCCAAGACACTACGTCTTGGTACGCACACAGAATCCGTGAAGCATGGATTTCTGAAGCGTCTGAAAAATTAGATCAGCGTATGTTGTTGATTAAAACATTGGTAGCTGTTTGTCCTTTAATTGGCTTACTTGGTACAGTAACAGGCATGATCGCGGTTTTTGAAACCATGGCAAGCCAAGGTACGGGTAATGCACGTTTAATGGCATCAGGTATTTCAATGGCAACAATCCCAACAATGGCTGGAATGGTTGCGGCACTATCTGGAGTATTTTTTAGCTCACGTCTTGAGACAAAAGCTAAAATGGTGAAAGCCAAACTTATTGATAGTATGCCTCATCACTAGAGAGAGAATTAAATATGGCACGTAAACAACGTTTTCGTGAAGAAGAAGATGCAACGGTCGATATGACACCGATGCTTGACATCGTATTTATCATGCTTATTTTCTTTATCGTAACTACATCGTTCGTTAAAGAGGCTGGTATCGAGGTCAATAAACCAAAAGCGGCCCAAGCTACGAAGCAAAAAAATGCTAACATTTTTATTGCTATTCGTGACAACGGCGAAATCTGGATTGATAAACAGCAAGTTGATGTTGAACGTGTTTCAGCAAAAATTGAAAGTTTATTAGCAGAACAACCTACTGAAGTTGTAATTTTGCAAGCTGACAAAGATGCAAAACATGGCGTAGTGGTTAAAGTTATGGACCAGATTAAAGCGACGGGCGATAACCTGAGAATTTCAATAGCTGGAGATCAGTAATGATTCGTTTTCTGTTTTCACTGATTGCAGGTGGGGCAGTTACTTTCGGCTTGTTCTACTTCATGGCTTTCCTCATCTCTGGTGGGGCTGACCGTAATACGGAACAAAAAGAGCAGATCATAGTCGAAATTATGACGAATCCGCCTGAATCTAAGGTGCAAGAGAGGAAGCGTGTACCGCCTCCGCCTCCACCACCGCCAAAGCAGCCGCCTAAACCGCAGCCGCCACAGCCGGAAAACAACAACCCAAATCCGGGTGCTATGTCATTTAATATGGGCAGCATCGATGTGGGAAGTTCGGCAGGTGGTTTAAGTGGTCCAGGTGCATTTGGACGTGACGGTGATGCGACACCTATCGTTCGAATTGAACCTAAATATCCAACACAAGCAGCACGTGATGGTAAAGAAGGTTGGGTACAACTTTCATTCTCAATTGATGAGCTAGGTGGAGTGACTGACATCGATGTTATCGACGCAGACCCTAAACGTATCTTTGATAGAGAAGCTAAACGTGCGCTTGGTAAGTGGAAGTACCGTCCTAAGATTATTGACGGAAAACCACAAAAACAAGTTGGTTTACAAGTTCAGCTAGACTTTAAACTTAACCAAGGCAATTAAGGAGGCAAGTATGAGAAATTTATCTAAAGTAACAGCACTTGCGGTACTTATGTCTTTCTCAGGTGCAGTATTTACTGCACCTGCTTTAGCGGCGCCTGATTACGCAAAGATAGAAGAGCGTAAAAAAGTAAAAACTAGAGTGATGGGAGAGCGTGTTGGTAAGAAAGTTATTAAAGCGTTTGAGCTTTATAACGAAGAAAAGCTTGATGAAGCAATTGCTATGCTTAAAGAGCTTGAGCCATCAGATGACTTTGATAAAGCGACAGTTAACCGCTACTTAGGTAGTATGTATGCGCAAAAAGAGCAGTATAAAGTTGCGATTAAATACCTAGAACTAGCTGTTGCGCCTGATATTTTAAACTTTGCTGATCATGAGCAAAGCTTAAAAACATTAGGTGATATGTTAGCTGGCACAGAGCAGTATGAAAAAGCGAAAAAAGCGTATGTTGCGTGGATGGACTTTACTGGTCAAGAAGATGCAACTGTTTACACACGCATCGCCCAAGCGAATCATCAGCTAGGAAAATTCAAAGATGTTTTTGAACCGGCAGATAAGGCAATTAAACTTCAAAAAGAGCCAAATAAAGGCCCTTACCAATTAAAATTAGGTTCTTATTTTGAACTTAAAGACTATAAAAATATGGTTAAAGTTGGTGAAGAGATTGTTCGTGTTTGGCCTGATGATAAAAAAGCATGGGTAGGCTTAGGTAAATACTACCTCCAGACGGAAGACTATAAAACCGGTCTTTCGACGATGGAAGTCGCATTTAATAATGGCTACTTTGAAACTGAAGTTGATTATAAAGTTTTGTCTAACTTCTACTCTTTGAATGCAATACCTTTTAAAGCTGCTAAAGTTTTAGAAGATGCGATCAATGAGAAGAAAGTTAAACGTACAAAACAAAATATCTCTGCAGTGGCAAGTAATTACCATCGCTCTCAAGAAATAGAGAAAGCAGCTAAGTACTATGAAGAAGCGGCAAAATTTGATGACGATGCTGAGTTTTACCGCAAAGCAGGTTCATTATTGCTTCAGTCGCAAAACTATAGTGCAGCCGTTGTTCGTTTGAACAAAGCTCTGGAATTAGGTTCTGATAAGAAAGGAACTATATATACAGATTTAGCAGAAGCTTATTACTATCAAGAAAAGTATAAGCAAGCTTATGCTGCTATTGTTAAAGCAATGGATGATCCTCGCACACGTAAGTTTGCAAAAGGTTGGTCAACTTATATTAAAGATAAAGCCGCTCGCAACGGTGTTAAGATTTAACTTTAATTTGCTGTAGCAATTTATAAAAAGCCCCATAGGGGCTTTTTTTATTGGATTATACTCATGATAAAACATTTACTAACGGTGTGCTTTCTCGGTTTTTTATTAAGTGGATGTGGTGAAAGTCACACGCAGTATCAAACAAAAGATCATGCTTTACAGACCCTGCAAACATTAAACCAATTACTAAAAACTAACGGATCAATTAAGCAAGTGAGTGAGGAGCAATGGCCATTCACAAACGCTTATTTAGAAAAACGGCATTTAATTTATCAAGGAATTAATACGTTTGATTTAGAGCCAACAGAGCAAAGGCTGTTGGATTATTTAATTATTGCTGAGCGTTTTCCTGAGCGCTATTTTCCCTGGCCAGCACATATTCCTGTGCTTGAAAATATGCTTAACTATAATCAGACGCTCGATATATCACAGCAGATAGCAAGCTGGATTAATTTTAATCAACAGCAGTTGATACTTGCCAAGGAAAGCAATCTAAAGCTAAATTCAATCGAATTGGGTATGTTAAAACAGCAGGTGAGTGTAAGTTTAAATCGGCCCAGCTTACCTTCAAATGTACAATTAGCATTACAAGGTTTTAATGAGTACTTATTAGCTTATATACCTAGAGGAAGCGCAGGTTTACATGGCTTAGCGAATGGGGGTCCATGGTATCAAAGTAAATTAAATTATTTTTCTGGTATGACTAAGCCTCCATTAAATTGGTTGGTAGCGGTACAGTCTGAATTAAAAGTAAGACAAAGGGAAAGTTTTGGATTGACGTTGGCGCTAGATCATCAGTATTCAGTATTAGAGCAGTGGCTCAAACCAACCGCGATTGAGAGCATAGGTTTTGACTGGGCACAAAATTATCAAGACCTTACTAAAGCTGTGTTAAGTAAAAAATCAGAGCTAACAGCACCAGATCAAGTATTTTGGTTGGCGATGATGGAGACCGACGTTGGTATTCACTACCATGCTTGGACACCACAACAAGCCAAAGTTAACTTGCTTAAGCACTTAAGCTTAACACCGCAGCAAGCTCAATACTTGGTTGAGGACATTGTTTTTTATCCTGGATCGAGCTTTAGCTTTTCATTTCTTTTAGATAAAAAGTAAACGTGAACTAATTACTTTTTATCTTAGACTCGCAGCTGGCACAACGTTGAATTGTTGGATCTGCATTTAAACGTTGCGAGTCAATTTTTTCTTCACAGTCACAGCAATAACCATATTGCCCAATATCTACTTGGCAGACTGCGGCTTCTAGCTGTTCTAGACGAATAATAAGCGATCTATATTCATTCCCAAGCTGCCTATCAGTTAATTCTAGCCAGTGCTCTGGATTATTTTGTTTTAATGTTTCAACGAGCGAATGGTGTAATAGGTTACTTGAGTTCGACAGTGCTGAGAGTAAAGACGTTCTTACTTTCTTTAATTCGCCATTTAGTATTAGCAGGTGGTTTTGAGCATTGATCATTATTAGTTTCCCCATTGAGCAATGCTGTAGTATTCATCAATAAAAAAAAGCGCACTATGATGTGCGTCAAATTAAGGTGCAATAGCGTATTTTTTCAAAACATCGGCAACGTCTTCTTTTGTTTTAAGACGCCTGATCTCATCGAATAAAATATCAGCTTGGCTATATTGACGTTTTAAATAGCCCAACCACTGCTTAGTACGAGAAGCAAAATACTTTTCATCTTTAGCTGGGTCATGGTGTATAGCAGAATGAATTAGATGATACAGCACATGTTCCCATTGAAGACTGACATATTGCTCGCCATTAAAATGAGCTTTAATTTTGCGTGCTAAATCAGGATGCGAAAGTGCACCACGACCCAACATTAAATCGGCACAACCACTTCGCTTTTGGCATAGTATGGCATCCTCTACTTGCCAAATCTCACCATTTGCTACAACAGCAATATCTTTACCTTTGATTAATGGAGGAATTTTTTCCCAATAAGCGGGTGGGTTATAGCCATCACGTTTTGTGCGGGCATGAATGGCAATGCTACTAGCGCCAGCACTGACAACAGCATCAACAATTTCTTGACTGTTACTATCATCATCAAAGCCTAATCTGATTTTAGCTGTTACTTGATGCTCGCTTGGCACAGCATCACGTACAGCTTTGATGATTTCATACATATGCTCTGGATCTTTTAACAGTACAGCGCCGCCTTTACTCTTATTAACCGTTTTAGCAGGGCAACCGAAGTTTAGATCAACACCATGTGAACCAAGTTCTATCGCTCTTACTGCGTTTGCAGCTAATGCGTGCGCAACTTGCCCAAGTAATTGAATACGCACGGGTGTTCCTGAGCGAGTTAAGCCATTATTATGAAGCTCAGGGCAATAGCGATGAAATACTTTATCTGGCAGGCAGGCATCAATAACGCGCACAAATTCGGTTACGCATAGATCAAAGCCACCAATTTCGGTGAGCAGTTGACGCATTTTAAAATCGACAACCCCTTCCATAGGCGCTAAAACTAATTTCATGATAGGGGAACTTTATACAACTGAAAAGGAGGCGTAGTTTACCTGTATACCTAAGCCACCTCAAGATGCAGTTTCAGTTGGAGTAAAAAGTGATTTAGGTAAGGCATTGGTTGCAAGTAATAGTTTGCTCTATTGTTAAAATCAATAACGCAGTATAAATCGCCTTGATCTTAAATTCTCTGGTGGCTTGGATATAAATATAACCTTGATAAATCCTTATTTTACTCTCATAGTTATCTTCTGTTGTGCGTATTTTGTAGGGCTCTGGTAAAAAATTAATAAAAAGTTGTGATTGAATGAAATATTATTTTTTTAGCAAGGTCTACTTAGTATAACCTTTATGTTTTAGAGAGAGTCATAAAATGAATACAATTAAAAAGAATTCAATTGCGTTAACATTAGGCGCGGTAGTTGTAGGCAGCACAAGTTTTATTTCTGCTGATGTTCATGCAAACCCATTTGAATTTCAGCAAATGGTAACTGGCTACCAAGTTGATGCTACAGAGGGTAAATGTGGCGAAGGTAAATGCGGTGGCGATGCTAAAACTAAAGATGACAAAGCGAAAAAAGAAGGCAAGTGCGGCGAAGGTAAATGTGGCGGTGATGCTAAAGACGCAAAAGCGAAAAAAGAAGGTAAGTGCGGCGAAGGTAAATGTGGCGGCGACGCTAAAGACGCAAAAGCGAAAAAAGAAGGAAAATGCGGCGAAGGTAAATGTGGCGGCGATGCTAAAGACGCAAAAGCGAAAAAAGAAGGCAAATGCGGCGAAGGTAAATGTGGCGGCGATGCAAAAGACACAAAAGCGAAAAAAGAAGGCAAATGTGGTGAAGGTAAATGTGGCGGTAGCCACTAATCACTTTGTAATAGCATTAAGTTAATTCTATTAAAAAGGCCTTTGCGGGCCTTTTTAAATTAAGGAGTATCTATGGGAATATCTAATAAAGATGAATTTGGTATGGTGGGGCTTGGTTTACGCCGAGAAATGTTGGATGAATTACTCATTCAGGTACCAAAGCAAATTGATTTTATGGAAGTGGCTCCGGAAAATTGGCTAAAACTCGGAGGGCGATTTGCCAAGCAATTTAAATCACTTACTGATACAAATAACTTTGTCTGTCATGGTTTATCGTTATCGATTGGCTCGCCTGAACCGTTAGATATTGCGTTTATTAAATCGTTAAAAGTATTTTTTGAAACACATAACATAAAGCGCTTTAGTGAACATCTTAGTTATTGCTCTGGTACTGGTCATATGTATGATCTAATGCCCATCCCATTCACTGAAGAAGCAATTAAACATGTTGTACCGCGTATTAAGCAAGTACAGGATATTTTAGAGCAGCAAATTGCTATTGAAAATGTGTCCTATTATGCGGCTCCAGGTCAACAAATGAGCGAGCTTGCATTTACCACTGAGATATTACAACAAGCTGATTGTAAGTTATTACTCGATGTAAATAACATTTATGTAAATTCAATAAATCATGGCTATGACGGCGACCATTTCTTAGCAAACTTACCGTCAGAGCGTATTGCTTATGGCCATGTTGCTGGACATTACAATGAAGCCGATGATTTAATTATTGATACTCACGGCGCAGATGTAATAGACCCTGTATGGCAACTACTCGATAGCGCTTATAAATATCACGGGGTATTTCCTACCTTATTAGAGCGTGACTTTAATATTCCTGCTATTCCCGATCTAGTTAAAGAACTGGATATAATTCATTGTCTACAAGCGAAGAACGCTATACCTCAGAGTAAAGAAAGTGCCTGATATGAACTTTATTGACACGCAACACGCGTTTATGGCGCATATTCGTGAACCACAATTGCACCCAAAGCCTAACGGTATTGAAGATCGCCGAATGGCTATCTATCGCGACTTATTTTTTAATAATATAAATGGCTTTATTTCATCTGGTTTCCCGGTTCTGAAAACACTCTACAGTGATGATGACTGGTTACAGTTAGTTCGCTGTTTTTTTGCTGAGCACGATTGCCAATCCCCTTATTTTTTGGATATTGCGGGAGAGTTTATTCATTATTTAAGTAGCGACTATAAAATGCTAGAAAGTGATCCCGCTTTTATGCTTGAACTTGCGCATTATGAATGGATAGAACTTGATGTATCGATTACACAGCTAGACATTATGGAACGAATTATCACCACACAGCTAAGTAACACACCGCTTTACCTTAGTAGCTGTGCCCGAAATTTAAGTTATCAATACCCAGTGCAACACATTACTAGCGAATTTCAACCTTCAGAACCATCGCAACAGCCGCATTACTTTGTTGTATATCGTGATACTGAAGATGAAGTGCAGTTTATAGCTACCAATGCAATGACAGCATTACTCTTATCTATAATAGAGTCAACATCAGGAATTTATTTAGCTACGGTTATTGAGCAAGTCGCTCAGCACGCACCGCAATTTACAGAAGAGCAATTATTGCAAGGGGCTACCCAGACATTAACCGCGATGGTTGAACGTGGTGTGATCGTGACAAAAAATCAAGGTTAAACGCTTTATTGATTTTTTTACATCGACTATCATATGCGCTTTATTTGTCGCGCTTAATAAAGGTAGTCCCCATGTCAGAAGATAAAGATTTTAAAGACCCATTTAACGCTATGTATTTTATTGCGTTTTTAGCTATATTTGCAGTAGTTGGGTGTTTAAATGCAATATTAGGTTGGATCACAACCGTGTCTTAATTTACCCTAGTAAATTATACTAAGGCTGTATTTTGTGCAGTCTTATCATTTTAACTCCTTACCAACACTTTACTTATACCACACGCCTCGTACATTAACAGATATTCTAAATTGCCTCCTGTGGTTTTTATAAATCACGTTTTATTCCTACTGAAACTCGCTTCTTGGGGTGGCTTGGGTATATAATTACCTGCTTTGTAATATTACATGTATGACAGCTAAAATTATGACAACTCCATCTATTATTAAAGACAGCATTACCACCATTGCAGATTACCCAAAAGCGGGCATTATGTTCCGTGATGTAACTACGTTGATGGCTGACCCTGCCGCGTTTCAAGCGACGATTAATGCATTTATAACTGCTTATAAAGATCAAGGCTTCACAAAGATCATTGGTACTGAATCACGTGGCTTTATTTTTGGTGCGCCACTTTCATATGCACTAGGTATCCCTTTCATTCCAGTTCGTAAACCAGGTAAACTACCGCGCGAAGTGATCTCGCAAGATTATCAACTAGAGTATGGTGAAGATGTATTAGAGCTACATACGGATGCTATTGTCCCTGGCGACAAAGTATTATTAGTGGATGACTTATTAGCGACTGGTGGTACGATTGAAGCAACGGCTAAGTTAGTTCACAAGCTTGGTGGCCATGCCACAGATGCGGCATTTGTAGTCTCTTTACCTGAACTAGGTGGCGAGCAACGTATTGCAAAAATGGGCATTAAAATCCTAAAATTGGTTGAATTCGAAGGCGAGTAATTAATGAGTTATCAAGTCCTAGCGAGAAAATGGCGTCCACAGACCTTTCATGAATTGGTCGGTCAGTCCCATGTGAAACAAGCATTGGTAAATGCTTTGACGCAAAATAGACTGCATCACGCTTATTTGTTCACTGGGACACGCGGGGTGGGTAAAACCACCATCGCACGTATTTTTGCAAAAAGCTTAAATTGTGATGAAGGCATTTCGGCTGAGCCTTGTGGAAAGTGCAGTAGTTGTGTCGATATTGAAACGGGTCGTTATATTGATTTACTTGAAATAGATGCGGCATCTCGGACCAAAGTGGAAGATACTCGAGAAATTCTCGATAATGTACAATATGCGCCAACGCGTGGCCGTTACAAAGTGTACCTGATCGATGAAGTACACATGCTCTCAAAGCACAGTTTTAATGCATTATTAAAAACCTTGGAAGAGCCACCTGAACACGTTAAGTTTTTATTGGCGACTACCGATCCACAAAAACTACCGGTTACCATTTTATCTCGCTGTTTGCAGTTTAATCTTAATGCGTTATCGCAACCCGAAATACTCCAGCAACTTGAATATGTATTAGGCGAAGAACAGTTAAGTTTTGAAACCCAAGCACTGCAAATTATCGCTAAAGCTGCTGATGGCAGTATGCGTGATGCATTGAGTTTAACTGATCAAGCCATTGCCCAAACCAATGGTGATATTAAGCATCAAGCGGTACAAGCAATGTTAGGGTTGATGGACAACCATTATAGCCAGCACTTGCTAGTGGCATTATTGGCGCAAGATGGCGCTGCATTGATGGCGCAAATAGAGCAGATTGCCACTCAAAACCCAAATTATATAGCCCTTTTAGATGATTTAATTGGTCTGACGCATCTAGCGCAATTGACGCAATTAGTCCCAGACGCTGCAAAATTAGATGAATATAATCGTGAATTTATTAGCGAAGTAGCGTTGAGTTGTGACTCACAGCAAATTCAAATTTATTATCAATTACTGCTCAATGGTAAAAAAGATCTCCAATGGGCGCCAGAGCCGCGTTTAGGCTTTGAGATGATTATGCTGCGTTTATTAGCATTTCAACCAATTGATAACCAAATAGTTGCCAACACAGTATCGGCTGGATCATCAGCGGATGAAAAACGTTCTCGAGCAGGCTCGCTCAGAGACATTCTAAATAAAAACAAGCAAGCACCATCAGAGCGTAATGACGATCAAGTTAGATTGCCAGCGGGAACATCAGCTACTACATCAGCGGCCACCGCATCAGAGAAAAAACCGGCCGCAGTTCCCCACAACACAGTGGCGATGGAGCAAGAGCCAACTGCGCCAGTTGATATAGCACCTGCTCATGTAGCTGCAGCTGATCCAGAAACTGAGCTTGAGCAACAATTAGCATCACAATATGATGATGTGATGAGTAACGCTGTGGATCAAGGCTTTGATGGCGATACTAACCATGCTCAAAAACAAAATATTAGTGACCATCAGCATAGCATTGAACCAATTGGAAACGCGGCGGTTGTACCAAGTAATAATTCACTTTCTGACTATTCCGCTACCACAGATATTAGTCAAAAAGAAGCACAAGCGCAGTCTGCAATCGCACGTATTTTACGTGATAGAAATATTTCGGGTGCAGGCACGCTTTCTGGTGGCAAAGTATCAGCAGAGCCGGTAACGACGACGATACCGGCGGTTGAGCGCAGTACACCGGTAAAAAAGTCCCAACCCCAAATAGCGGGGACAACTAGCCAAGCTGAGGCTAACGGCTACACGGCAAACATTGCACCAAATAAAATTATAAAACCTGACTTTAAAGAAAAACATCAAACAATTACTGAAAATTTAGCGCCAGAGTTACTAGAGCAAATTAATCCACAAAAAATGGTGGCTGCACCTGAGCCAGAAATAAACATTCAAGTGCCCGATGATTTTCAAAGCCCGATCAGCGATATCCGTTTTGCGCATCAACAAGATGAATGGGCTTATTTAATTAAGCGAATGGGGCTTGGCGGGCGGATGCGCCAATTTGCACTGCACTCAATTTATTCAAAACAGCAGCAACAATTACATTTAGAAGTTGACGCATCGCAAAAACACCTTGATACACCTATGCTGAGACAAAAATTAACGGCAGCACTGGCCAGTATTTATGAGCATAATGTTGAATTAAGCATTAACTTTGAAGTCGGGGTGATTGATTCCCCTTATTTAATCCAGCAAAAAATAGATGCGGGGCGTCACCAGCAGGCGATTGATGTGATCAACAGCGATGAAAATATCGTGCAATTACAGCAGGTATTTTCTGCAATAATCGACGAAAACAGTATTCAGGCATTGTAATTTTTTGCAATAGCCCTTATCTTCATGCCAATTAAAGATTATATAAAGAGAGAGAGTTATGTTTAAAGGTGGAATGGGTAACATGATGAAGCAAGCGCAACAAATGCAAGAGCGCATGCAAAAAGCCCAAGACGAAATCGCAACGATGGAAGTTGTTGGTGAAGCAGGTGCAGGTCTTGTTAAAGTAACGATGCTTGGTAATCATAATGTTCGCCGCGTTGAGCTTGATGAAAGTTTAATGGAAGATGATAAAGACATGATTGAAGACTTACTTGCAGCAGCATGTAATGACGCAGTACGCCGTGTAGCTGATGAAACACAAGAGCGTATGGGCAAAGTTACTGGCGGTATGCAATTACCACCAGGCATGAAAATGCCGTTTTAAGTTAAAATATGCAACTTTCAGAGAGTTTAAGTCAGTTAATAGAAGCATTACGCTGCTTACCGGGCATTGGCCCAAAATCAGCGCAACGTATTGCATTTCATTTACTTGAGCGCGACCGTAAAGGTGGGAGCCAGCTGGGTAATGCATTAACAAAAGCGATGACTGCAATTGGTCATTGTCAATCGTGTCGTACATTTGCAGAGCAGCCACACTGTGATATTTGTTTAAGCATAAAGCGCCAAGACAGTGGTGTTTTATGTGTTGTTGAATCGCCTACTGATGTCTTGGCTATTGAACAAACAGGGCAGTATCAAGGTTTATACTTTGTTTTGATGGGGCATTTATCACCTATTGATGGTATTGGTCCTAACGAAATAGGCTTAGATACCCTTGAGAAAAAGCTACAGCAAGGCGGTATTAACGAAGTGATTTTAGCCACCAATCCAACGGTCGAAGGTGAAACCACTGCGCATTATATTGCGCAGCTTTGTCATCGTTATAAAGTAGAGGCTTCGCGTATTGCTCATGGTATACCTGTCGGTGGTGAGCTTGACTTACTCGATGGCATGACATTAATGCATGCGTTTAGTGGTCGCAGGGCAGTTACCGAAAATTAACTGTTAGCGTAATTAAACACTTTGAAAGAAAAAGCCTGCATTAACTTAGTTATGCAGGCTTTTTAATGGCTTTTAGCAAAACTCACATAAATATGTTTTTAATAAAATTGGTATTAGCAGGAATATAAATGCCTGAACAGCACGTAATAACTCCCAGCATAGTTGATGATTTTGTCGCCCCAATATGCACCGGCTTTTTAGACATACTCTATCAGGATGAAGATATTTTATTAATCAACAAACCCAGTGGTTTATTGAGCTTGTCGGGTAGAAATCCACTTAATTGGGACTCGGTACATTATCGATTAGTAAATGGGCAAGCAGGAGTTAGTCCGCCTTTCCCTGAAGCCAAATTACCGCATCGATTAGATTATGGCACATCAGGTATTATGGTCGTGGGGCTAAATGCTGAATCATCAAAGCAGCTTAATAAGCAATTTCAGAACCGAGCGATTACAAAACACTATATAGCGATGTTACAAGGGTGGGTTGTGAAAGATGAAGGGCAGGTTATCGCACCGATAGCGAAAGACACGTTACTTTTCCCTTTAGTTAAAATTTGTGAGATTACAGGCAAAACCGCAGTAAGTGACTACAAGGTATTAAAGCGTATTGACCAACCAAAGCGAAGTTTAGTGCAGTATATGCCTATGACAGGGCGTACTCATCAACTTAGGATCCACAGTAAAGAGATGGGTCACCCTATTTTGGGTTGTGATCTATATAAAAATGAAACGAGCGAAGCAATGGCAGCACGGTTGCTTTTACACGCCAGTGACTTATTTTTTCAGCATCCAAAAAGTGGCGAGCAGATCCACGGCCATTCGCCATGTTTATTTTAAGCGTTAAGTTTAAATGTTAATAGCCTATTTACTCAGTTTAAATAATTATTTCGTTTGCCTTTTTTATATTTCCCCTTGAAGTTAACGAACCGCGCCCCATATTAAGTGCATAACGCAGAGACTTTGCTAATTGGAGAAACACAATGACTGCAGCACAAAAAGAAACATTAGGCTTTCAAACGGAAGTTAAACAACTATTAAACCTGATGATCCACTCACTTTATTCAAATAAAGAAATATTTTTACGTGAGCTTGTGTCAAATGCCTCAGATGCGGCAGATAAATTACGCTTTTTAGCACTTTCAAACGGTGAGCTTTACCAAGGTGATGCTGATCTTAGAGTACGTATCAGTGCAGACAAAGAAGCCAATACGGTCACTATTTCTGATAACGGCATTGGTATGACACGCGATGAAGTGATCAGCTCTTTAGGCACAATTGCTAAATCAGGCACAGCTGAGTTTTTTAAAAACTTAACAGGTGATCAAGGTAAAGACTCACAGTTAATTGGCCAATTTGGTGTTGGTTTTTACTCAGCATTTATTGTTGCAGACTTAGTTACTGTTCGCACTCGCAAAGCTGGTGAAGCAGCCGGTGTTGAATGGCAGTCGCAAGGCGAAGGCGAATACACATTACAAGAAATTGAAAAAGAAGGCCGCGGAACAGACATCATTTTACACCTTCGTGAAGATGAAACAGAGTTTGCTGATGATTGGCGTCTGCGTAGCATCGTGACTAAATACTCAGATCATATTTCTACACCTGTACAAATGTACAAAGCAGAAGTACCTGAGTCTGAAGGTGAAGATGGCGAAAAAACACCAGCAGTACCAGGTGAGTGGGAAAGCATTAACCGCGCGACTGCACTTTGGACTCGCGATAAATCAGAGCTTTCTGATGAAGAGTACAAAGAATTTTATAAGCATGTAAGCCATGACTGGGAAGAGCCGCTTAGCTGGGGACATAATAAAGTAGAAGGTAAAACTGAATATACAAGCCTACTTTATATCCCTAAGAAGGCCCCATTTGATTTATGGAACCGTGAACGCCAAAGTGGTTTAAAGCTTTATGTACAACGCGTATTTGTAATGGATGACGCAGAACAGTTTATGCCAAGTTACTTACGCTTTGTTAAAGGTTTACTTGATTCAAATGATTTACCATTGAATGTATCACGTGAAATTTTACAAGATAACAAAGTAACGCAAGCAATTCGTAAGGGCTGTACATCACGTATTTTAAAAATGCTTGAGCGCATGGCTAAAAACAAAGCCGATGATTACCAAGTATTTTGGAATGAATTTGGTCAAGTGATCAAAGAAGGCCCAGCGGAAGACGCAGCTAATAAAGAAGCGATTGCTAAACTATTACGCTTTGCATCAACGCATACAGATGAAAGCACACAGAATGCGTCACTTGAGCAATACATTGAGCGTATGAATGAAGGTCAAGATGCAATTTACTATGTTGTGGCTGATTCATTTACCACAGCAAAAAGTTCACCGCATTTAGAGATCTTCCGTAAGAAAGGTATCGAAGTATTATTGCTAAGCGACCGTGTTGATGAATGGATGATGAGCCACTTAACAGAGTTTGCTGATAAACCATTTAAATCAATCACACGTGGTGACCTAGATTTAGGTAACCTAGATGATGAAGAGACCAAAAAAGCGCAAGAAGAATCTGAAAAAGAAGTTGAAGGACTTGTTGAGCGAATCAAAACAGCCTTAGGCGATACAGTAAAAGATGTACGCTTTACACATCGTTTAACTGATTCACCAGCCTGTGTGGTTGCAGATGATAATGACATGAGCTCACAAATGCAAAAGCTTATGGAGTCTGTAGGGCAAGCAGCACCAGAAGCAAAGCCTATTTTTGAACTAAACCCAGAGCACCAACTTGTTAAACATTTAAATGTTGAACAAGACGAAGAGAAATTTGCTCAGTGGTCACATGTACTTCTTGATCAAGCTCTACTTGCAGAGCGTGGCACGTTAAAAGACCCAGCTGGGTTTGTGACACGTTTAAACAAACTAATGCTTGATTTAAGCAAGTAATTGCTCAAAAAATAACATTTTAATGAAAAGGGAACCTCGGTTCCCTTTTTTTATGGTGTGTGTGTAGTCAATTGGTATAAGTTGCTTGAGTATCGCAGGCGCTTATGGAAGAATTCAGGCTTTATAATAAATCATACTGATGCAAGATAAGTAAAATCAGTATCAAACGAGGACAATGATATGCGCATTATTCTTTTGGGCGCGCCGGGTGCAGGTAAAGGCACTCAAGCTCAGTTTTTGATGGACAAGTACGGTATTCCACAAATTTCTACTGGTGATATGTTACGTGCAGCAATTAAAGAAGGCACACCACTGGGTTTAGAAGCTAAAAAAGTAATGGATGCAGGTCAGCTAATTTCTGATGACATCATCATTGGTCTTGTTAAAGAACGTATTACTAAAGCGGATTGTGAAAAAGGTTTCCTACTTGACGGCTTCCCGCGCACAATTCCACAAGCTGATGCAATGAAAGAAAATGGTGTTGTCGTTGACCACGTTATTGAATTTGACGTTGCAGATGAGATCATTGTTGATCGTATGGGCGGACGTCGCGTTCACCCAGGTTCTGGTCGTGTATACCATGTTGTGTATAACCCACCAAAAGTTGAAGGCAAAGATGACGTAAGCGGTGAAGATCTTATCATCCGCGCTGACGATACTGAAGAAACAGTCCGTAAACGTTTAGGTATCTACCATGAGCAAACAATGCCATTGGTTGATTACTATCAAGCTGAAGCGAAAGCGGGTAACACTCAGTACCACCGTTTAGACGGAACACAAGCTGTTGAAGCGGTTAATCAACAGTTAGCTGAATTATTAGGTTAATAAGCTAATAATCTAAAAAAACCGCCAATTGGCGGTTTTTTATTATCGTATTAATAATAAATCAGAGTGACTTTAAAGCACTAAGGACAGGCTCATACTTAGGCTCTGTTGATAGATCAGCCACTAATTGTTTATAAACAACCTTATGATTTTCATCAAGCACGAAAACAGCGCGGGTTAATAACCCCATATCTTTGATCACTAGGCCATAATTTTGGCCAAAGTTACGCCAAACAGAGTCAGATAAAGTGACTACTTTATCGATGTTTTCAGCCTTACAAAAACGCGCCTGTGCAAAGGGTAAATCAGCACTGATAGTCAGCATGGCAATATTGGGAAATTGTGCAGCTACTTTTTCGTTAAAATGCTTTGTTTGAATACTACATACACCTGTATCCAGACTTGGAACCACGCTAATTAAAACAGCTTGTCCTTGGTAATTTGCTAAAGTGACCGGTGTGAAAGAACCGTCAACTACTTTAAAATCGGGCGCTTGTTCATTTAATTTCACTCCTTGGCCTAACAACGTTATGGGTTTTGATTGTGCGGTGACTTTACCTGCATCTAACGTGTTTTCTGGAATTTCAGTCGCGAAAGCAACAGAGCAAAAAGCACTCAAGGCAAAACTGATAGAACGAAGCATAAGGTATTTCCTTTAGAATTAACGCAATTAGCCAGAGTGTATTATAATCATTGGTGCACACCAAGGTTTTAGTGAAATTTAAAATTGTAAATAGGTGTTACATTGATTAACATAATACAGTAATAAATGTTTATTCAATGATCAATAATAATAAATGTATTGTAACTAAAAAGTGGTTGCTATAAATAAACACTATCAGAGAGAAAATATGTCAACATCGGTACTAATTTGTGATGATTCAAAACTTGCGCGCCGTCAGTTAGCGCGTTCGTTACCCGATGATTGGGATATAAAAATAGAATTTGCTGAAGATGGCGTTCATTGTATCGAGCAATTAAAAGCAATTCGTCCTGAGATATTATTTTTAGATCTTAATATGCCGCAAATGGATGGCTATGAAGTACTGCAAGCCATTGAGGAATTACAGTTTCAAGTTCTTACTGTTGTCGTCTCTGGCGATATTCAACCAAGTGCCCATCAGCGTGTCATTGATCTTGGTGCAATCGATTTTATTCAAAAGCCATGTGATGCCCAAAAGCTTGCAGATATTATCGAGCATCATGGCATTAAAGATAAAGCCATGCGTGAAAGGCTCTCTCATAAATTGGGTGAGCAAGTTGACCCCGATGTAAGAGACATTTATCAAGAGTTAACAAACGTAGCAATGGGGCAAGCAGGGGATTTATTAGCACGACTGCTTAATGTGTTTGTTGAGCTACCGATTCCGAATGTAAATATCCTTGAAGTAAATGAGTTAGACATGGCGCTGCGTTCAATTGACGCAAATTCATCTACATCTGGTGTATGCCAAGGCTTTATTGGTGGAGGGGTTTCGGGAGAAGCGCTGCTACTGCTCAACGACTCAAGTTTTAAAGAAATAGCATCGTTGATGAACTACGAAGGCGAGCTTAACAATAAAGTTGAATTAGAATTGCTCATGGACATTAGTAACATACTAATTGGAGCGATTTTAACAGGTTTATCCAGACAACTTGATATGACCTTTAGCCAAGGTCACCCGGTCGTACTAGGGCAGCATTGCGATGTATCTGATCTAGTAAAGGCTAACAAGTCTCGTTGGCAGCGTACGTTAGCTATAGAAATTAGTTACGGTATCGAAAACCATAATATTAACTGCGATTTAATGCTGTTATTTACCGAAGATTCAATGAAAACTTTGAAATACAAAGTTGCTTACCTACTAGAAGACTAACATTATGCCTGCAGCAGATTTTAATATGAATGAAATCCATTGGTTAATGGATATGTTTAATACCGTTGATGTTGGTTTAGTGGTGTTAGATCGTGACTACAAAGTGTGTATTTGGAATGGTTTTATGGAAAACCATTCAGGTTTGCTACCAAGTGCAGTGAAAGACAAAGATCTATTTGATTTGTTCCCATCAATAGATGAAAAGTGGTTTCGTAGTAAGTCTGAATCAGTTTTCATTTTGAAAAATCGCTCATTTACCATTTGGGAACAGCAGCCTTATATTTTTAAGTTTAAAAATTATCGGCCAATAACAGGCAAAGCTGATCACATGTATCAAAATGCCACGTTTATTCCGCTTTCTAATACGATGGGCGAAGTTGGTCATATTTGCATTATTATTTATGATGTTACTGATGAAGCCGTCAATAAAAAAGAGTTAGAAGCCGTTAACCGCAAACTTGAACTAATAAGTCAAACTGATGCATTAACCCAGCTTGCTAATCGCGGTCACTGGGAAAATACTTTACGCCAAGAGTTTTTACGAATAAAACGAAGTGGTGGCTGTAGTACGTTGCTAATGTTTGATATTGACCACTTTAAAAAGATAAACGATGAACATGGACACCGTTGTGGTGATGAAGCACTGCGTAACATTGCCGACTTACTTCGTAAAACGTTACGTGAAACTGACGTAGCAGGGCGTTATGGTGGCGAGGAGTTCGCAGTAACATTACTTGATACGGATAAAAAAGGTGCACAGATATTTGCAGAGCGCTTAAGAAGTGTTATTGAAAACTCATCGATATTTTTTGATGGACAGCAAGTCACGATGACAGTCAGTGTAGGTTTTGCATGTTTTGATAGTAGTTTTGAACGTCACGAAAAGTGGATAGAGGCCGCCGATAAAGCGCTTTACCATTCAAAAGAAAATGGCAGAAACCTTGTTTCAGCTTTTAGTGATATTCCACAAAGCTAATAAAAGCGAGTAAAAGTAATGGTTAAGAAAATGACGCTATGGCGTCATTTTTTATTGTTCAATTATTCTGTTGTATGGCGAGAGTCATCAGATGGGCATTGCGCCACCGTACTTACTTCCCCTGACATAGACTCCTGCTCAAGTTTCACTTTAAAGCCCCATAGCCTATAGAGGTGTTTTAATACCTCGTCATGGGATTTAGCAAGCGGGATATTTTGATGAGGTACATAACGTAGAGTTAAAGAACGATCCCCTCTAATATCCACATCGTAAACTTGAATATTAGGTTCGTGATTACTTAAATTATATTGCGCTGAGAGTGCCTCGCGTACTGCGTGATAACCACTTTCATCGTGAATAGCGCCAACGTGTAAATTAGGATCTTTTTCATGATCGATAATAGTAAATAATTTAAAGTCGCGGATCAGTTTCGGTGATAAAAACTGGCTAATAAAGCTCTCATCTTTAAAGTTTTCCATAGCAAAGTGCAGCGTATCTAGCCAGTTACTGCCAGCATATTCAGGAAACCACTGTTTATCTTCCTCTGTTGGGTTTTCACATATACGACGAATATCAACCATCATATTAAAACCTAATGCATACGGGTTGATCCCCGAATAGTAATTGCTGTTATATGGTGGCTGATAAACAACATTGGTGTGGCTTTGTAAAAACTCCAGCATAAACGAGTCGGTTAATTTACCTTCATCGTATAGATGGTTCAAAATAGTGTAATGCCAAAAGGTGGCCCAGCCTTCATTCATAACTTGCGTTTGTTTTTGCGGGTAAAAATACTGAGAGATTTTACGGACTATTCTAATAACTTCTCGTTGCCAAGACTCCAATAGTGGGGCATTTTTTTCAATAAAGTACAAAATGTTCTCTTGTGGTTCGCGCGGGAAATGACGTTCGTGCGGCTTTTTCTCTTGCTGATGAGATGGAATAGTACGCCAAAGCTCATTTACTTGTGATTGCAGGTAATCTTCACGTTCTTGCTGGCGCTTTTGCTCTTCAAATAAAGAGATTTGCTGCGGGCGTTTGTAGCGATCCACACCATAATTCATTAGCGCATGGCATGAGTCAATCAGGTTTTCAACATCGTCAATGCCATACTTTTCTTCGCAGCGTGCAATATAGTTTTTTGCAAACAGTAAGTAATCAATAATTGAGCTGGCATCGGTCCATGTTTTAAATAAGTAATTACCTTTAAAAAAGGAATTATGGCCGTAGCAAGCATGTGCCATTACGAGTGCTTGCATTGGCAGGGTGTTTTCTTCCATTAAGTAGGCAATACAGGGATCAGAATTAATAACAATTTCGTATGCTAAGCCCATTTGCCCACGCTTGTAGTTTTGTTCCGTTTGAATAAACTTTTTACCGTAAGACCAATGACTATAACCAATCGGCATACCGACACTGGAGTAGGCATCCATCATTTGTTCAGCCGTGATCACCTCAATTTGATTTGGGTAAGTATCAAGGCGATAATGTTCTGCTACGCGCGCTATTTCGTCTTGGTATTGCTGTAATAAATCAAATGTCCAATCTGGGCCATCACTTAAACGTTTATCGGTCATATAAATACCTCGCTGTACAGCTTAAGCTGCACCTTGGTGTTGACGACTTTTTTTAAATAGCTCTCTAAAAATAGGGTAAATATCTTCAACACTTCGAATATGTTGTATGGCAAAATTATCATTGCTTTGACAAATTTTTTCATACTCACGCCATAAGCTTTGATGGGCACGCGTCGTGATCTCAATATACGCGTAATAACGCACATCATTTAAGAGTTTATTACGCAATATTTCACCGCATTGTGGGGTGTCATCTGCCCAATTATCGCCATCAGAGGCTTGCGCAGCATAAATATTCCACTCACCCGCGTTATAGCGCTCTTGTATGATCTCATGCATTAATTTCAATGCGCTGGAGACGATTGTTCCGCCGGTCTCTTGCGAATAGAAAAACTCTTGCTCATCGACTTCTTTTGCTTGAGTGTGATGGCGAATATACACCACTTCAATATCTTTATAGCTACGTGTTAAAAACTGATACAGCAAAATATAAAAGCGTTTTGCCATATCTTTGGTTGCCTGATCCATCGAGCCCGACACATCCATAATACAAAACATCACGGCTTTACTCGTTGGGTGAGGTTGTTTTTCATAATTACGAAAACGCAAATCATAGTTATCAATAAAGGGCACAGCGCCAATACGTTTTTGCAATTGGGCAATTTCTTGCTCCATTAACGCTATGGCTGCTATATCCGGTTCAGGATCAGCCATTAACGCAGCAAGCTGCTCTTGTAACTGAGCTAGCTCACGTTTTTTACCTGCACTCATCGCAACGCGCCTTGCAAGTGAGCCTTGCAGTGAACGCACGATGTCGATATTACTAGGCATACCATCGCTGCAAAACCCGGCGCGATGTGTTTTCATTTGTACTAGTTTATCAAGTTGATTTTGTTGAAGGTTTGGTAGCTCTAAATCTTCAAATAGTAAATCTAAATACTCATCTTTAGAAATTGAGAATACAAAGTCATCTTCGCCTTCGCCTGAGTCACTTGCTTCACCTTCGCCCGCACCTCCACCTTGACCACCTTGCGGGCGCTTAATTTTATCGCCCGTAGAAAATTGATCGTTACCAGGGTGAATTTGCTCTCTATCGCCTCCTTTACCTTGATGAAACGTTGGCTCACTAATATCCCGCTGCGGAATAGAAATACTCTCTCCGCTACTAGTATCAGTGACACTGCGTTTATTGATAGCATCTGATACAGCTTCTTTGATCTGTTTTTTATATCGCCTAATAAAGCGTTGACGATTTAACGTGCTCTTATTTTTACCGTTCAGGCGACGGTCTATAAAATGCGCCATAAAGACCCCCTAAAAATACACCTTTGTGTGTTATTGCGATTTACGCACTCGTAAATACCATTCAGATAACAAACGAACTTGCTTTTGGGTGTATCCTTTTTCCACCATCCGATTGACGAAGTCTTCGTGTTTTTTCTGATCTTCTGCAGATGTTTTTGCATTGAATGAAATAACAGGTAATAACTCTTCGGTATTTGAGAACATTTTTTTCTCAATCACAGTGCGTAGTTTCTCATAGCTGGTCCACAACGGATTTTTACCGTTATTGTGAGCACGAGCACGTAGCACAAAGTTAACTATTTCGTTGCGGAAATCTTTAGGGTTGGAAATGCCTGCTGGTTTTTCAATTTTCTCAAGCTCAGCATTTAAGGCTTCACGGTTAAATAATTGGCCGGTATCAGGGTCGCGGTACTCTTGATCTTGAATCCAAAAATCAGCGTAGGTTACATAGCGATCAAAAATATTTTGCCCGTATTCTGAGTACGACTCTAAATAAGCTGTTTGCAATTCTTTACCAATAAACTCAACATACTGCGGAATTAAATAGCCTTTTAAGTGACTCAGGTAGCGCTCTTCAACGTCAGCAGAAAATTGCTCACGTTCAATCTGCTGTTCAAGCACGTAGAATAAGTGCACTGGGTTGGCAGCTACTTCCGTGGTATCAAAATTAAAGACGCGCGATAGAATTTTAAATGCAAAGCGGGTAGATAGCCCAGTCATGCCTTCATCAACACCGGCGTAATCACGATACTCTTGATATGATTTTGCTTTAGGATCGGTGTCTTTTAGGCTTTCTCCGTCATAAACGCGCATTTTTGAGTAGATACTGGAGTTTTCAGGATCTTTTAATCGAGATAATGTTGTAAATTTAGCCAGCGTTTCAAGTGTACCCGGTGCGCAAGGTGCGTTGTATAGTTCGCTATGCTCTAGCAATTTGTCGTAAATTTTCACTTCTTCTGAAGCGCGTAAACAATAGGGCACTTTTACAATATAAACACGGTCTAAAAATGCTTCATTATTTTTGTTGTTTTTAAAGGTTTGCCATTCAGATTCGTTTGAATGAGCTAAAATCATGCCGCTAAAGGGCAGGGCGCTAATCCCTTCTGTGCCGTTATAGTTACCCTCTTGTGTAGCAGTCAATAAGGGGTGTAGCACTTTGATAGGCGCTTTAAACATCTCAACAAATTCCATCAAGCCTTGGTTGGCAAGACAGAGTGAGCCTGAGTACGCATAAGCATCGGGATCATTTTGGGCAAAATGTTCTAGCTGGCGAATATCAACTTTACCGACTAACGCTGAAATATCCTGATTGTTTTCATCACCAGGCTCAGTTTTGGCAATCGCAATTTGATTTAAAATTGATGGGTAACGTTTTACCACTTTAAATTGGCTAATATCACCATTAAATTCAGATAAGCGTTTAGTTGCCCATGGTGACATAATCGTTTTTAAGTAGCGTGGTTTTATACCGTACTCTTTTGCGAGCAGATCAGCATCCTCGTTAGGGTCAAACAGTGCCAATGGGTGATCGTTAACCGGAGAGCCTTTAATGGAGTAAATTGGCACCTGTTGCATTAGGTACTTGAGTTTTTCTGCAATGGACGATTTACCACCGCCTACAGGGCCTAGTAAGTAAAGTACTTGCTTACACTCTTCAAGTCCTTGTGCGGCATGTTTTAGGTATGAAACGATTTGCTCTATGGCATCTTCCATACCATAAAAATCATTAAATGCGGGGTAGCGTGCGACAACTCGGTTTGAAAATAACCGACTTAGACGTGCATCAGTTGACGTATCGACCATTTTTGGCTCACCAATCGCTGTTAATAATCGCTCTGGTGCGCTGGCATATGCCGATTTATCCGTTTTACAAATTTCTAAGAACTCAGCGATACTGTACTCTTCTTCCTGTGCCGCTTCGTATCGTGCTTGGTAATGCTCAAAAATACTCATGAAGACCTCCGAAAACCTGCTTAAACTAGGTGCTTAAAGATTAAAAATAAGCAAAGGTTATATAAAGCTTAGTCACGAATTTAGATTTTTGTGCAATAAAATTAAAAATTTATGTTAAAAAACAAAAAAGACGCCGAAGCGTCTTTTAAATTAGGTTAGCTCAAAATGAGCTGCTAATTATGCGAAGTTAGCGTTCGCGAATTCCCAGTTAACAAGCGACCAGAATGCTTTTAAGTAATCTGGACGAACGTTACGGAAATCGATGTAATAAGCATGTTCCCACAGATCCACAGTAAGAAGCGGTGTAACACCGTCTTGAGTTAGTGGAGTTGCTGCGTTAGATGTATTAACAAGGTCTAAAGAACCATCAGCTAATTTTACTAACCATGTCCAGCTTGAACCAAAGTTGTTTACAGCTTTGTCATTAAAAGCTGTTTGGAATGCTTCAAAAGAGCCCCATTTAGCATTGATAGCATCTGCAACCGCGCCCGTTGCTTCGCCACCGCCATTTGGAGATAGGCTGTTCCAGTAAAAAGTGTGATTCCAGATTTGTGCTGCATTGTTAAATACACCACCATCTGAAGAACATACTACTTCTTCAAGTGTTTTATTTTCGAATTCAGTACCACCAACTAAACCGTTAAGTTTAACAACGTATGTGTTGTGGTGCTTGCCGTGGTGAAACTCTAACGTTTCTTTTGAAATGTGTGGCTCAAGTGCATCAATTGCATATGGTAGTGACGGTAGTTCAAATGACATTTTTATCTCCATCTTCTTTTGGTTGATAGTCCGTTTGGTAATACGTAATGCCTGCTCGAACAGACCACTTATCTATACCAAACAGAATTATAGTGTTACTATAATTGTTGAGTATTTTACTCAAGTTTTAGCAAACAGCAATGCCAAACAGCAATGCAAATGCAAGACTATTTCGATTGCGGCTTTATTTGCCCACTTTAAGATACATATATGAGGCTTAATGAAAAATTTTCAAGCCTTGATATGTTCAGCTATCGTCATTTTTGAGGTTGTAGATGGAAACCATAGATAAAATTAAACAGCAAATTTCTGAAAATCCAATTATCCTTTATATGAAAGGATCGCCTAAATTACCAAATTGTGGTTTTTCTTCACAAGCATCTCAAGCATTAATGTCATGCGGTGAACCGTTTGCTTATGTTGATATTTTACTTAATCCTGATATTCGTGCTGAATTACCAGCATATGCTAATTGGCCAACATTTCCACAATTGTGGGTTGATGGCGAATTAATAGGTGGATGTGACATCATTATTGAAATGTTTCAACGTGGTGAGTTACAACCACTGATCACTGAAACAGCAGAAAAATATAAAGAAGCTGATGCTGAATAAGCATTGCTGAAATAGAAAAACCACTTTATATGAAATGCCAGTCAGCTAATACTGACTGGCATTTTTATTTATAAAATTGGAAAAAGCGCGTTCGTATGTAAATAACGATTCTCTGATACCAATCGTGTTAAGTTAATGAGCATTTATAGCGAAAGATAAACGCAGTTATCGCTTTATTTAGCCCGCTAGAATGGTTAAATATTTAAGCCAATTGGTATCACTGTGCCAACTCGTTCAATAGCCTCAACGCGCCAGAAGTAGCGAGCGGTGTCGACAACTAATCTAAAACCATTGAGTATTAATTCAGGCTTTAAAAAGTGGTCGCATAATTCAAACTTACGACCCGTTCATGGCGCTTATCACGCAGTTCTGACTGACTCAAAACCCCAGAACGATTAGGGCTATAAAAGTGCCTATACTGCATTGATTGAGCACGGTTCAACTGAGATACTGTAAAAGTAATTACACTTGAGCCAAACCCTTTATATTCTATAAAAGCATCAAAATCTTCTTGTTCTTTTAGTTCAACGTATTCAGACACATAATAGTTTTTTCGTGTATTTTTCCCTATGTAGTTTACCCCCCAAGAAAAGTCATGCGCTATGATGTCTTGGCGGATCTGCGCTTTTAATGTTGGCCGCTGCTGTTGATTAATCGCTCTATCCGTTAATGTTATCGGATCTGAATAGGAGCTTTTTTGTGTTGTAAACTCAATATCCATTACGCCATTGGGGAGCACAAAATCTAAACCTAAAGAAACATCGAGATTGATCCCCATAACTCGGGCATTACCTCCATTGGCGATCCCTTCGGCTCCTGAAGGTAAAATTTGATACTCTAAACCGTCTTGATGCCATTGTCCGAATAGCGTCATTTTAATTACATTTTTGTCACTCAATTGGTAGTTAGAATCCACACTTAAGCGGTAGTAACTATCTGGTTTTAATGCGGGGTTACCCGCTTGCTGCCTATTTGCTTCAGCATTACTTTGCGCAGCAAATAATTTAAACGACAGTTGATTTACCACTCGGTTAAACTGTACTTGCCCCTGCCATTGAGGTGTAAGTTGATGGGAATAGGCTAAACTTGGTTTAATAAACAGGTAATCATCTTGATTACTGGCATCTCCCTTTACTTCAATACTTGAATGCTCTAAGGCTATTCCTGCGTTAAAGCCTGTTGTGCTGTCTAACTGCCAGGCATGATTATAAAAAACTTCAGCCCTTTGCTCTTTTATTTCTACATTGGCGGCAGGTAATTGCACAACTTGCTGCACATTATTTTGTGTTTTAAGGTAGCGTGTGTTGTTGTTGGCATAGTTATAGGTCAGTTCAACGCCTAGCTCTTGACTGCTTTTTGTGTGTTTTTTCTGTGCTGTGCCACGATAAATAGATTCCCATTTATTACGTTGAAAGTCATAATTTTCATAACGGGGCATTGTGTCGATAAATGCTTCTGTTTGCCTGTCGACAGTCCAATGGGTGAAATTAACAATTCCAAGGTGTTTAAGCCGCCAATTAGCAACAGGGAGCGACCAATTAAATCCAGCTTCAGCTGTGTGATACACACTGTCGCGGTCATTATGCAGTACCTCGATACTGTTTAATGTTGTTGTGGTACGCTGTAACTGAGGTCGATACTGACTTTTACCAACCCTAAATGTAAACTGTTGCTGTTCATCTTGCTGTTGTCTAGATGCGTCACCAGAGATAAAAATTTCATTTAAACTTTCTTTTTTAACTTCGGTCGCATTATTTAAGTGACGACCTGCCTGTGAGGTTAGCTCATACTCTGATTGACTAGGAATATCTTTAAACTTTATATCCCCTTTAAAGTTACTCTGCCACTGCCCTAATTGCGTGACATAACTGATTTGCGCTTCGGGGAAGAGTACATCCTGTCCTGCTTTTGATAATGTAATGCTATATTGTCCTGCTTGTAATTGCGGTACTCTAACAATATTTGCAACCATTGCTTTACCTGACGCATCACCCACACCAGATGCTGAACGGTTAATTTCAATATAGGCAACTTGCTGCGCTGGGATCCGTAGTAATGCTTCTTTTAAGCCACCGGATTTTGCAGATAATCTTGCGCCGTCAATGAGAATGTTCCCTGCGCCGCCTGAAAAACCCCTGACACTTTTACCTAGATCAACTTTAAAACCAGGGAGCCTATTAACCATATCAAAGGCTGTTTGTACCGAATAAACCGTAAAGAAAGAAGGATCATACCGCTCTCTTTTTTCTGCATAAGTTAATGAAGAAAAGCAACATGTTATACTTAAAAAAAGTGGCGCAACAACGCGTAACTTGGAAAGCAATTTTATTATCCTTAACATTTTTTATAAAAAGCGATTGAAGTTGATACTATATAACATATCAACTTCATATGGGAATGCGTTGCAATCACCTATTTATAAGTTAAATAGTTAATAATTAAACAAAAGGGGCGCGTATTGCCTTTTGCTTGTAAACATTTTTAAGGTGAGATAGAAGTAAAACGAGTTTACCGCAGTGGCGGTTGGCGAGTCTTAGTTACGACGTCTGTGGCAATATGATGAAAGGCGATAGTTTAGCTTGCGACATCTATACCCAAATCACCCTATAGTTTATAGGTTTAAAAAGTGTTTAATTTCAACGACGATCACCTCTTGGCTCGTTTGAGCATATAACGCGAAGGACAACCCCCGCAACGGGTAAAAGGCGCTAACACGCATGGCGATCCCCTACAGTTTCATTGTTTTTGTGTTTTGGATTGGTGAGGCAATACAACATGTACGCTTAATCCTCCTTGTTTATGATTATGCAAACTAATATGACCACGATGGGCTTCTGCAATTTCACGACATAACGCCAGGCCTAAACCGCTACCGCTTGTTTTAGTTGAATAAAATGGAATAAGTGCATTCGCCATTACTTGCTCACTCATGCCTTTGCCATTATCGCTGACAGCAATTAAAGTTGCGTGTTGATCATGGCTAATGTTTACATTGATATGCTGTGGATCAGCGCCTGACTCATGCGCATTTTTTAGTAAATTAATAAGTAACTGCTCTACTTGTGTTTGATCTGCATGGGTTGTGTATTGTGACGGTGTAATTTGATAGTGAAATTGCCATTGAGTTTGCAGTGAAGTAAGTAGTGTCGGCCATTCAATAGGGCTGCGTTGAGGTTGCGGTAACTTGGCAAATTTACCATAACCTTGTACAAATGCAGTTAAATGCGCGATCCGCTCATCTATGGTTGCAAAAACTCGGCTTAAGCGGGGCTCATCTACTTTATTTGCGAGCAGTTGGGCACTGTGTAACATTGATGACATTGGACCTAATGAATTATTTAGTTCATGGCTAATAATACGGATCACTTTTTTCCAGACCGCAACTTCTTGTCGGCTAAGCTCTCGTGTGAGTTGTTTAAAAATATACAAGTGATGGCGCTGATTGTTCAGTAAAAATTCACCTGTTGCTAAGTGCCATGTTTGCGCTTCTTGGGCGTCTTTTTCGATACTAAATAAACCATCAAAACCTTGCGCTAATGCTGTGGCTAATTGTTTTGGCGCTAACTTAAGTAGTTCAGTTAATTTCATACCTTCAAGTGCGTTTGCACAATTAAAAAGTGCGCGACTACTTAGGTTGCTAAACACAACAGTATCATTATCGTTTATAAGTAATAGAGCTTGCGGGGAGCTTTGCAGGACTTTATCAAGCATAAGTTCGCGTTGATAAACCCATTGTTTTTCTTGTCGTAGTTGTTTAGCTGTTTGGTTATACAATTGGCACAACTGGCCAAGCTCATCGCGCTGGTTATAAGCGAGTAAACTTGAAAGTTCACCATCTTTAAAATTGAGTAAACCAGTTTCGAGCGATTGCATGCCTTTTACAAGGTTACAACTCAATTGCCTTATCAGCAGTATTGCTAAAATAGCACTGCCTACAGCACTACTAATAAGCCAAGGCAAACTTAATTTACATAGCCATCCAATGAGTAAAACGGGCAGTGCGCTTGATAAAGCACAATATAGGCTAATCTTATGTGCCAACGGTAATGAATTAAGAGGGAACGCCATTAATAGTCAATATCCATTTTTTGCAAACGACGATACAGCGCTTGGCGGCTTAAGCCAAATTGACGTGCCACTTTGGCTATGACACCTTGATGTTCGCGCATGGCTGATTCAATATCTGCTTTACTTGGCTCTATACTAGGTGTGGTTATGTTTGAATTTGTTTGCGTTAAAGCAAAGTCGCTAATATCTAATAATCCAGTTGGTTTGAGTACCGCAACACGTTTGCAGGCATTTTCAAGTTCTCGTACGTTACCAGGCCAAGTGTGCTTTATTAATGCTTGCTCTGCTTGTAAGGTGAGTTCACGCTCTGGCAAAAAGTGATTAAGCAAAGGCATTATATCGTCTTGTCGTTGCGATAACGCCGGTAACGCTAACTCAATCACATTCAGCCGATAATACAAATCTTCACGAAAGCGACCGGCTTGAATCGCATTCGGTAAATTTTCATTGGTGGCTGAAATAACACGCACATCAACTTTTCGTGTTTGTGTGGAGCCTAAACGTTCAAATTCACCAGTTTGTAATACCCTAAGTAGCTTCATTTGCCCTGAAAGCGGTAAATTACCTATTTCGTCTAAAAATAAGGTGCCGCCATCAGCAGCTTCAAAGCGACCAATACGTTGTTTTGTGATCCCCGTAAATGCACCTGATTCAGCTCCAAACAATTCAGCTTCTATTAGCTCGGTTGGCAGGGCACCGGCGTTGACTTTAATGAACGGTTTAGCTGCTAAGGGAGAATTGAGCTGAATAATGGCTGCGATGCATTCTTTACCACTGCCATTAGGGCCGCTGATCAGTACGGATACATCAGACTTTGCAACTTGCAGCGCCATAGTTACGGTACTTTCCATTGCGGTACTTGCAAACACTAAGCCCGCAAGATTTGCGTTTTCTAGTGGTGCTTGTCGCTCTTGCTGGTGGCGAGTGAAGGTGGCATTAACTTGTTTAGTTTTCCCAAGTTCAATTAAATTACTAATGCAGGTAAGAAGCTTGCTGTCATCCCAGGGTTTTGGTAAATAATCCGCCGCACCTGCTTTAACTAACTCAATAGCGGTTGCAAGTTCAGTCCATGCGGTAATTAAAATAATAGGTAAGTGCGGATTTTGTGCTCTTAGTTGATAAAAGAGATCTTTACCTTCTTCACCTGAGGTTGTGTCGGCGGAGAAGTTCATATCTTGAATAACTAAGTCTATGCGTTGATAGTTAACAACTTGCAGCGCTGCAAAAGGGGTATCGGCGGTGACGACTTGGTAGTCATGAATTTCTAATAATAATGACAACGCATCTAAAATTGCAGGGTTGTCATCTACAATGAGTATTTTTTCCATATTATTGTTTTTAATCGCTGTTATTATCCGAATTCAGGGGTAGTTTTATTTGAGTGCTACACTATTTTACAGTGTAGCACAGCTTATTGATTACTATTAAATAGTGCGAGTTGCTATGCTTGGTGAAATATTTGCCGCTCGTTTGGCGGGACCAAATACGGCTAATAAGCTCATACAAAACACTCCCATGGCAGTAATGATGATATAGCTAGGCGGTAGCGCTGCAATAGAGAAATACTGCATTAATATTTGCCCGAGCAATAGCGCTACTATAACCCCAAGCACTAAGCCCACGCAGCAAATCATCGCATTCTCAACTAAAAAGTAGTTAATTATTGCAGACTTTCTAGCCCCAAGCGCACGACGAGTACCAATTTGCTTGGTGCGTTTACTGATGTTAAATAAGGTTAAGCCAAAAATCCCCAGTGCAGTTACCAACACTAAAATAGTGATCAGCACAATCAACATTCGCATCATGAGTTTATCTTGGGCAACATATTCTGCCTTGCTTTCATCAAGCCCTCGGATACGTGAAATAACGCGTTTATTGTAATTATTGAGCATCGCTTCTTCAATTTGCTTAATAACGGACGCACGTTGTCCCGGCTCAGTTCGTACTACAAAATTTGCTGAACTAGTGGCATTAATAAAAGGAATGAATGCTAGGTTATCTGGGCGGCTGTCTTTTAGCCATGGTCCCATCATTTTTTCAACTACACCCACAATTTTTAAGGGAATATCACCAAAATAAACCGTTTTACCAAGCCCGTTTTCACCAGGAAATAGCTCCGTTAGTAAGGCTTGAGACACAATTGTTACATTCGCTTGTTTTTCAAAGTTGTCAGTAACGACGACTTCCTCTTCGGTAAAATTTCTACCTGCTATTAGTTTTACGCCATAAGTGTTAACACCGTGCTCATCAATAAAAAAGTACCCTGTTCTGACTGATAGGCTTTCTTGTGGCGCGGGTTTTAGGCTAAAGTCAGACGCACTACCACTACCAGTTAATGGGGCACTGCTACTCATTGCTGCACCTACCACACCAGGTAATTGCCTGATCATGGCTTCATCTAATTCAAACTGTTGCGTAACATTTACGTCTTTACCAAACGTCATAACATTAAATAAGAAAATATCTTGCTCAGGGTAACCTGTTTCCTGGCTCAAAAAGCTTATTTTATCTTGAATAATAAAAGCGGCATTACTGACAATCGCAGTTGTAATTGCTATTTGGATCAGTAGTAACATAGCGCCCACTTTGGAGCGACACAGTGCATGAAATATAGGTTTGATCTCTAACATAGTGATAGCTCCTTTATTGGCTTTTTAAGTAAATAGCAGGATTAGTGCGACACACCAGCCAAGCAGGGTAAAGCCCAGCAAGAATACAGGTGGTGATAGCAATAAGTGGTGCGCTTATAAGCATCGTTAAATCCATTGTTGCTAATGATGAGTAATAATCATAACTTTGACGTACGCCTAATAAACCTATTTGTGCGAGCACGATACCAAGCAGCCCACCAAAACAGCCCAGCATTGCAACTTCGACTAAGTGTTGTAAAAATATTTGGCGTTTGCTGGCTCCAAGTGCACGGCGAACACCCACTTCAGGCGCGCGACGCAAAAATTTAGCTAATAAGAGTCCGAGTATATTTGCTAAGCACACCGCTAAAAACATAAAGCTTAGTGCCACTAAAATTTTATTGTCTTCACTTACAACATCGTTGTAGGCCATCCATTGTTTTACGTCACGCAATGTGTATTGAAGCTCTTTTCGATTAAAACGACCATTTTTTTGTTGGTCTTGCATATAGGCAAGTAAGTAGTCTTGGTATTTATTTTTTACTTTTTCATCGGGCAATTGCACCCAAAACTGAATCCAAAACCTCTCTGATTGCAGTTTATCTTTAAAGGTATGCGTAACCTCATGTTTCCAGCCGTTAGTATTACCCCAATTATTGAACTCATTCGCTTCAAGCAAGCTAAAAGGCATAAATAGCTCTTCAGTATCGTTAAAAGCACCGTTATTTAAATCATAGTATTTGGTTGTTAATTGCCAGTCAGCGATTACCCCAATAACTTCGTAACTTAGATCGTCAAGATAGATCATTTTTCCGACGGAGTTTTCACCTGCAAATAACTTATCATTGATTTTTTCACTCAGTACAACCACAGGCGCAGCAGTTTGCTCTTGCTGTTGTGTCCACACTCCACCATAGATGAATGGTACATTGAACATGTCAAAGAAATCAGGCGTTGTTAAACGAGCACCGCCAATAAATGGCTTTAATGTATCTGAATTAAGGTGCACCGAAAATCCTGAACGTACCATAGCCACTTTGTTTGTTTCTACAGGGGCATTTAGTAGGTTTACCGCATCCTGATAGGTAAGCTGTAAAGGCATGTTGTCGTATTTCCACCAGGTACGGCCTTCATCCATGGTTTGTAATTGCACGTTGTATAATTGACTGCTTTTTTCAGGAATAGGATCGGCCGACATCATGTGGTAAACACTTAAGCTGGTCATGGTGATACCAATACCGATTGCAATTGCCAGTACCATTAAAAAGCTGACTAATGGCGTGCGCTTAAAGCTACGCCAACTTAAATCAAGATAATGTAATAGCATAAGTTACACTCCAGCCACATTTTTAAGATTTTGCGCACCTTGGTACAAGGTAAAGTCGGCAAGTTGACCATCAACTACTTGAATATTACGCGGTGCTCTGCGAGCAAGTTCAGGGTCGTGAGTCACCATAATAATGGTGGCGCCATCGCGATTAATTTGTTCAAGTAACTCCATAACTTGACGTGCCATAAGGCTATCGAGGTTACCAGTTGGTTCATCGGCCAATAAAAAGCGAGGTTCACCTGCAAGTGCGCGGGCAATCGCTACGCGCTGCTGCTGACCACCCGATAATTGTTGTGGTAAATGTTTTGCCCGTGAGGCCAAACCGACTTGTTCTAAACATTGCTCAATACGGCGTTTTCGCTCGTTGGCTTTAATACCACGATAACGTAGCGGTACTTCAATATTTTCATAGAGATTCAAATCAGGGATAAGATTGAATCCTTGAAAGATAAAACCAATTTTTTGATTGCGTAAGTCAGCGCGTTGGTTGTCATTAAGCTTGCCTACATTAATATCATCTAAAAAATATTCACCGTCGCTAAAGGGTTCTAACATACCGGCAATATTTAAAAAGGTGGTTTTACCTGAACCGCTTGGGCCTGTAACGGCAATAAACTCGCCTTCATTAACGTTTAAGTTAAAATCTCTTAGTGCGTGGGTTTGTACCATTTCAGTTTGGTACATCTTACTAATATTGTTCATTTTTAACATGGTTGGGATCCTGTTTATATCACTTAATTTGGTTGTTATCGTTTAGGTTGTTAGTCTTTAGCGTAATAATATAGTGTCGGCTTGCTTAAATTCGCTGTAGCTGGAAATGATTAACTCATCACCTGGCGCTACACCTTGTAAAATTTCAACGGCGTTAATGCTGGTGGCACCAATGCTGATAGGAATTCTGGTAGCAGTATCTCCGGTTACTTTGTAAGCCACAGTGCCACCTTGTTGCATAAATGCACCGCGTTTAATCATCAACACATCGTCACGGTTATCTAATATAATACGTGCCGTGAGGCGTTGATTTTGACGGATGTTATCAAGTGGCTCATCAAAACGGACACGGGTGGTGACTTCGCGATTATTAACTTCAGGGGAGATCGCAGAAAGTACACCCATTACAGTTCTAGCGCCGAGCTTTAATTCAACTTGCATCCCTAAACCCAGCTCGTTGGCATAACTTTCAGGTACTTGTAGTTGAGCTTCAAAATTACTTAAATCAACTAAAGTCATCAGTGCCTGGCTTTGTATAACGGCAGATTTCTCTTGCACTAATAAATTCCCGACAATACCGGTAACCGATGCTTGAATAGATAAGTTATTAACTTTACGCGTTAAATCATCAACGACTAGCTGTTGGCGGTTAACATCACTTTGTGCTGCTTGTAGCTCAAAGGCAAGGGTGTCTTTAGCAAGTAAAGCTTCTTGTTGTGCATGTTTAAATGTTAATTTTGCACGTGCTAACTCATCAACCGCTTTTTCTAAATCAATTTGACTGATAAGGTTTTTTTCAATTGAAAGTTGGGCGCGACGATTTTCTCTATCCGCTGCATTGAGCTCAACTTGAGCCATATCGAGTGTTTTACTTAGGCTGAGTGTTTGACGACGGGCTTCTAAGTGCTTGCGTTGTTGCTCTCCATGTAAGCGTTGCAAAACAGATTGTTGTTGTTTTAATTCGTTAGTTAATTCAGGGCTTTCTAATGTGGCTATAACATCACCTAGTTGTACTTTATCACCAGCTTTAACTTTTAAATCTACAAAACCACGTTCAGGGCTGTATACCTGAGGCGCATTTGCAGCAACTATTTTGCCACTTGCGGCTACGTCTCTTATTAATGTATCAATAATCACAGTTGCTGTATTTACGCGTTTAAGTTCTACAGACACGCTTGCAGAGGTCTGTGCAATAAAAACTTGGCTACACAAAACAATAAATAACAGCAGAGTCAAAACAATGATCAACGGCTTCTTATAGTTAGTTGTAGGTTTTACGCTTACATCTTGTGCGCTGGTATCTTTGATCATTTTTATCCCTTACTTAAAATCAGCATAACTAAATTGGGTTGCTTGCTTTAAAGGCAAAGCCACGAGTGAATGGCTAGGCATGTGATTTTTCAAAAACAGTGATCATGTATGCAACTAAAATCATGGTAACTGGCGAAACTAAAAAAATGCTTAAAATAAACATGGTGCTGTCCATTAACTATCATAAGTTTATTATCCGAAAAGCATGCCAATATTTAGGTGTTTGATTTTATTGTTTATTATTTTTATTTTGTATTTTTTAACTGTCCGCGGACAGTTAAAGTGTCCGCTGCGGACATGTATGCTTTGCGTTGAGGTAAAGAGGGGCGCGGTTAAGTTCTTAAACTTGCAGGGTCAATCAGTATTAATTATGCAGTAAAGCTACATTTTATTATTTTTATGCATTAGTTAGCTGCCTTTTATATATAACAATTTGCGTCTAGATTAGAGCCAGCGCTCTACAGGTACGAGTAACGCTGCTCAAGTGTGCAAATTAAATGGCAACTATTTAGGCTAAAGCAAATATATCGGCGAATGGATTAGTGAATATTTATTCACTTTTAATGAGGTTTACGTTTACGTAAACTGTACTGTTTTTATTTTGTGATTTTACAACTTGTTAATTATGACACCAGTGTCATAAAAAAATAATGACCAAAATATCGCTAAATGTTAAAAAAAGGCATGAAATAAAAAGATTGTGTTGTGGTGAGAAATATTCAAGAATGTGAATATGTATTCAAAACACTATTGACTCAATGTACAATTGGCGATAGTTTTGACTGTCTGCTAGCAAACCGTCGAGAAGGTCATTCATAGCTAGCTGTTGTAGCAAGGGGAGGGGTCTATGTTATACGACTCAAAATTAGAAAAAGATAATTGTGGCTTTGGCTTAATAGCCCAAGTTAATGGTCAGGCAAGTCATCGCTTAATTCGTACAGCGATCACGGGTTTAGACCGTATGGAACACCGTGGTGGTATATCTGCCGACGGTAAAACAGGCGATGGCTGTGGTTTATTATTACAAAAACCAGACAGTTTCTTCCGCGCTATTGCCGCTGAAAAAAATTGGCACCTGGGTAAAAATTATGCTGTAGGTATGATTTTCCTAAATTCAGATCCAGTACTTGCGCAAGCTGCTAAAGATATATTGAGTGAAGAACTCGAAAAAGAAACCCTCAATATTCAAGGTTGGCGTGTAGTACCAACTGATGAGTCATGCTTAGGGCCTATTGCAATCAAGCAATTACCAAAGTTTGAGCAAATCTTTGTAAGTGCACCAGAAGGTTGGCGTCCTAAAGATTTAGAGCGCCGTTTGTATGTTGCGCGTCGTCGTGCTGAAAAGCGTTTAAGCGAAGACGACGGTTTTTATATTGCCAGCTTGTCAGGCTTAGTGACTATCTACAAAGGCCTAATGATGCCAGTGGATTTACCTAACTTTTATTTAGACTTGGCTGATATTCGCATGACTAGTGCGATTTGTGTTTTTCACCAACGTTTTTCAACAAATACACAGCCACGTTGGCCATTAGCACAGCCATTTCGCTATTTAGCGCACAATGGTGAAATTAATACCATTCAAGGTAACCGCCAATGGGCACGTGCACGTTCATATAAGTTCTCATCGCCACTGATCCCAGATTTACAATCAGCAGCACCGTTTGTAAACGAAACGGGTTCAGATTCATCAAGCTTAGATAACATGCTTGAGCTGTTTTTAGCGGGCGGCATGGATTTGTTCCGTGCTATGCGTATGCTTGTGCCACCGGCATGGCAAAAAAACCGTGCAATGGATGATGACTTACGGGCATTTTATGACTTTAACTCAATGCACATGGAACCATGGGATGGCCCAGCGGGTATTGTAATGTCTGATGGTCGTTTTGCTGCGTGTAACTTGGATCGTAATGGTCTGCGCCCTGCGCGTTATGTGATCACCCAAGATGGTTTTATCACACTTGCCTCTGAAGTGGGTATTTGGGATTACACCGCCGATGAAGTGGTTGAGAAAGGCCGAGTCGGTCCAGGTGAGTTACTCGTAATAGATACTCAGCAGGGGAAAATTTGGCATTCTGATGAAATTGATCAGGATTTAAAATCTCGCCATCCATACAAAGCTTGGCTTGAAGAAAACGTTAAGCGTTTAACCCCGTTTGAGCAATTATCAGAACAAGATGCAGGAAATCGTTCATTTGATGACGAAACCTTGGCCAAATATCAAAAAATGTTTGGCTACACCAATGAAGAGCTTGATAGCGTTATTCGCGTGATGGGTGAAATTGGTCAAGAAGCAACGGGTTCTATGGGGGACGACACGCCATTTGCAGTGCTCTCTGAAGGTAACCGTTCTTTATTTGATTACTTCCGCCAGAAGTTTGCACAAGTTACAAATCCACCAATTGATCCACTGCGTGAAAATCACGTAATGTCGTTGGCAACGTGCATCGGTAGTGAGCAAAACGTATTTAATGAGACCACAGGTCACGCTAAGCGATTGCAGTTTGATACACCTATTTTGATGTATGCAGACATGCAACAATTACTCAGCGCCGATCAAGCGCACTACAGTTATTGCAAAATAGACATTACCTACAACAAAGATGAAAATCTGGGCGACGCTGTAGTTCGTATTTGTGATGAAGCACAAGAAAAAGCGGCTGCTGGCTGTGTCATGTTGTTTTTAAGTGACCGTAATTTTGATGAGAATCAATTACCAATTCCTGCGGCTATGGCGGTTGGTGCGGTGCAAAAGCGTCTTGTTGATAACAATTTACGTTGTGAATCAAACATCATTATTGAAACCGGCAGTGTGCGCGACGCACATCAGTTTGCGGTATTACTTGGTTTTGGTGCAACGGCTATTTACCCATACTTAGCGTATGAATCACTGGTTGCGATGAGCGATAATAAAGTGATTAATAAAAGCTATTGTCAGGTTACTTTGGCGTATCGTAATGCGATCAACAAAGGCCTGTACAAGATCATGTCAAAAATGGGTATTAGTACCGTGGCATCGTATCGTTGTTCAATGTTATTTGAAGCAGTAGGCTTATCAGACAGTATTGTTGAGACGTGTTTCCACGGTGTAGCAAGTCGTATTAAAGGTGCCTGCTTTACTGACTTTGATGATGACCAACGCAAACTGCATACTTTAGCAATGAGCAAACGTAAATTATTAAGCCATGGGGGCTTATTAAAATATGTTCACGGTGGTGAGTACCACGCGTACAACCCTGATGTAATTCAAACGCTGCAAAAAGCAGTGCGCTCAGGTGAATACATTGATTACAGCGTGTACGCTGATTTAGTGAATAAACGCCCAATTGCTACATTACGTGACATGTTAGCGCTTAAACTGCCAGCTGAAGGCATTAATATTGATGAGGTTGAGCCTGCAACTGAGCTATATAAGCGTTTTGACTCTGCTGCAATGAGTATTGGTGCATTATCACCAGAAGCGCATGAAGCACTTGCAATTGCAATGAACCGTTTAGGCGGGTGTTCAAATTCAGGTGAAGGCGGCGAAGATAAGCTTCGTTACGGTACGGAGAAAAACTCACGTATTAAACAAGTTGCGTCAGGGCGTTTTGGTGTAACACCGCATTACTTACGCAGTGCTGACGTTATCCAAATCAAAGTAGCGCAAGGTGCAAAGCCAGGCGAGGGTGGTCAATTACCGGGTGAAAAAGTAACCCCGTATATTGCAAAGCTTCGTTACTCGGTGCCGGGTGTAACCTTGATTTCACCACCGCCGCATCACGATATTTATTCGATTGAAGATTTAGCCCAGCTGATTTTCGATTTAAAGCAAGTTAATCCAAAAGCGTTAATTTCAGTGAAACTGGTTTCAGAGCCAGGTGTTGGCACTATCGCCACCGGTGTAGCAAAAGCGTATGCCGATTTAATCACGATTTCAGGCTACGACGGCGGTACCGGTGCAAGCCCGCTTACCTCGGTTAAATATGCAGGTAGCCCATGGGAACTTGGTCTGGCTGAAACACAACAAGCGCTGGTTGAAAATGGCTTACGTCATCGTATTCGCTTACAAACAGATGGTGGTTTAAAAACCGGGTTAGATATCATCAAAGCCGCTATTTTAGGTGCTGAGAGCTTTGGTTTTGGTACGGGGCCTATGGTTGCATTAGGCTGTAAATATCTACGTATTTGCCACCTGAATAACTGCGCGACCGGTGTTGCAACGCAAGACGAAACGCTACGTCAAAAGCATTACCACGGCTTACCTGAAATGGCGATGAACTACTTTAAGTTTATTGCTCAAGAAGCGCGTGAAATTATGGCAAGCCTAGGGGTTGTTAAATTAACAGACCTCATTGGCCGTCTTGATTTGCTTGAAGCGATTGAAGGTAAAACGGCGAAACAGCAAAAAATTGACCTATCGTCAGTGATTGCACAGCCTAATAACCCAACCGGTGAAACGCTTTATTGTAGCGCACCTAATACGTCTCATTACTTAGGTAAGTTAAATGAAACGCTATTAGCAAAAGCGCAACAAGCAATTGATACCAGCAGTGGTATTTCATTAGTCAGTCGTATTTGTAACACTGACCGTTCAGTGGGCGCGATGTTATCGGGTTATATTGCTGATAAACATGGTAACCAAGGGATGGCAGCAGATCCTGTATCAATTGAATTACATGGTACAGCGGGTCAATCGTTTGGTGTTTGGAATGCCGGTGGTCTAGAAATGACGCTAGTAGGCGATGCCAACGATTACGTTGGTAAAGGCATGGCGGGCGGTAAGCTCGTTATTCGCCCACCGCTAGGGTCTTCGTTTAAAAGCCATGAAGCGACTATCGCGGGTAATACCTGTTTATATGGTGCAACAGGCGGCAAATTATTTGCAGCAGGTTGTGCAGGCGAGCGCTTTGCTGTTCGTAACTCAGGTGTGCAAGCGGTTGTTGAAGGTGTGGGTGATAATGGCTGTGAATACATGACCGGTGGCGTTGTTTGTGTACTAGGTAATGTAGGCGTTAACTTTGGTGCAGGTATGACCGGTGGTTTTGCCTATATATTGGATGAGCGTAATGATTTTGAAAAACGCATCAATCCAGAGCTTGTTGAAGTCGTGCTATTAGATGAGCTTGCGTCACATCAAGAACACTTACGAGGTCTAATTGCTGAGCATTTGGAGCTAACCGGCTCAAGCCGTGCAGAAAACATTTTAGCCAGTTTTGAAGCGTATTTACCAAAATTCAAACTTGTTAAACCGAAATCAAGTGATGTGAAAAGTTTACTCGGGCATCGCGCTCGCAGTAGTGCTGAACTTCGTGTTCAAGCACAGTAAGGGGGTAGTATGAGCGAAAATGTATATCAATTTATAGACGTGCAGCGGGTTGATCCCCGCAAGAAGCCAATTTCATCACGTAAAAAGTCATTTGTTGAAATTTACGAACCCTTTTCAGAGAAGCAAGTAAACTCTCAGGCCGATCGTTGTCTTGATTGTGGTAACCCATATTGTGAATGGAAATGCCCAGTACATAACTATATCCCACAGTGGTTAAAGTTAATTCGTACAGGTCGCATTCTTGAAGCAGCAGAGCTGTCACACCGTACAAATAGTTTACCGGAAGTGTGTGGCCGCGTATGCCCACAAGACCGCTTGTGCGAAGGCTCCTGTACGCTTGACGAAGAATTTGGCGCTGTAACGATTGGTAATATTGAAAAATATATTACCGATACCGCGTTTAAAATGGGCTGGAAGCCTGACATGTCCTACGTTGTATGGACAGATAAAAAAGTAGCTATCATCGGCGCAGGCCCTGCGGGTTTAGGTTGTGCTGATATTCTGGTTAGAAATGGTGTAAAACCCGTGGTATTTGACCGTCATCCAGAAATTGGTGGTCTGCTAACGTTCGGTATTCCATCGTTTAAACTTGAAAAAGAAGTTATGCAAAAACGTCGTGAAATTTTCACCGAAATGGGTGTTGAATTTAAACTCAATGTCGAAGTTGGTGTTGATATCACGATGGATGAAATATTGGCAGAATACGACGCAGTATTTTTGGGAGTGGGGACTTATCAAAGTATGCGAGCGGGCCTTGAAAATGAAGATGCACCAGGCGTTCATGATGCACTACCGTTTTTAATTGGCAATACAAACCGCGTAATGGGTTACGACGAATCAAATCAAGAATACCTTGATATGGCAGATCAAAAAGTCGTGGTACTTGGAGGGGGCGATACAGCGATGGATTGTCTTCGTACCTCGATTCGTCAAGGCGCAGAAAAAGTAATTTGTGCTTATCGTCGTGATGAAGAAAATATGCCAGGTTCAAGACGTGAAGTGAAAAACGCCAAAGAAGAGGGTGTTGAATTTACCTTTAACGTACAACCAACAGGTATAGTACTAAACGACAACGGCCATGTAGCAGGCGTACAAATGGTAAAAACCCAAATGGGTGAACCAGATGAAAAAGGCCGTAGCCGTGCAGAAGTAGTACCTGGCTCAGAACATGTGATTGAAGCCGACCAAGTAATAATGGCATTTGGTTTCAAACCACACAAAATGGACTGGTTAGAAAAATACGATGTAGAGATAAATCACTGGGGCGGCATTAACGCACCAGAAAAAGGTGAGTTTACGCATCAAACAACCAACCCAAAAATCTTTGCTGGTGGTGATATTGTTCGCGGCTCAGACTTAGTAGTAACCGCAATCTTTGAGGGGCGTAACGCCGCCGAAGGGATCATGGACTACTTGAAAGTGTAACGCTTTGAAAGTTTAAGAATGTAAAAAGCAAGCCAACTGGCTTGCTTTTTTTATGCATTGGATAATAGCGGGTAAGTTGTAAGGCATATGCAGAGCGTGAAGGGATTGAAAGTGTAGTAAAAACCGTCCTAATGCCCGCAACAACCATTCCAAAAAGCATTGCCACCCCCAGTTTACTGAGCCAAATAATAATGTGTAAATACCAGTTTGGCTTGCTGCTTTATCGCCAAGAAACGTTATTTTCTGATATCGGTATTGTGTTGAGCAGGCAAACCATGTCGAGCTGGATGTTACGCTGTGCTGAATTGTTGTCACCGCTCTATCAGCGCTTAAAAGAAATCTTGTTATCTCAAGCGGTTATTCATGGCGATGATAAGCCGGATAAAGGCACTAATATTGTCTTGTTTGATTATCATAATAGTCGCGCGGCCCACTGTGTAGTTGATTTTCTTGACGGTTATCAAGGCTACATGCACGTTGGCGGCTACAAAACATACGAGCAAACGAAGGCAAAGCTAGGTGTCGTTAGCCAACGCTTATCAACTAACAGTGGATTTAGATCATTGGATCCGTCGTAGGATAAGAATGTGCTACTGGCGGCAATGGCGCTCTTTATCAGGTATAGCACGCACAAAAGTACGCAGTTTAATGAAATTGGGTGTTAGCGAGCGACTCGCCATAGCCTGTGGTATCACCAGTACCAAAAGTAGGCGCTTGGAAGCGAAGGCCCTTTTAGAAGCTCAAAAACAAAAGGAATTAATATTGCGCTAGGCAATGACTACTTAGCGTCACAAGGTTTAGTGTCATTGAGAGATATTTGGATCAATATTCATTACGGGAGATGAACCGCCCATTGCACTTCCTGTTAATAAAAAGCGCATGATGGGTGGTGTGGGGGCTGGAGGTTAGAGACCTCCGGCTACCCGATTAGGCATTTACTCGATGCTTTCTTTATTAGTAACTAACAACTTCAAAATACCTGTTGATAGCGACTCTAGGCTGTAACCAGAAAAAAAACTATGCCATAGCTTTGGTACTTTGTTAGTTAGAATGACTATTGCCATATTTTTATCTCTACAACACACAACAATTGAATGCTGGCCAAAAGTGCCACCATTGTGCCATGCTATTTCACCTAATTCTTGACTTTCACCAAGTGCCCAAGCAAATCCAATACTTTCCATTTTGGCTTCGTTGAAAACAGGTGATGTTGTCTCTTGTAGCAAAGCTTTCCAATCGTTACCAAAACAACCTAAATGAGCCTTTAGGAATTGAAGCATATCATTAGTTGTTGATCGCCATACACCTGCTGGTTCCATTCCATCCCATTTAAAATCAGGTAACTCTTTACCACTAGCACTATGCCCTTTAGCTAAACGCTGAGCATTATAAGCTTTACCACTTACATGAGTATCAGCCATACCTAGTGGATCTAACAAATGTTTTTTAACAGTTTCTTCGTATGTTGTTCCTTGACATTCAGCCAAAATATTTCCAAGCAGTGCCATCCCTAAATTTGAGTATTTAAACTTACCTGTTTTAAGAGGCTTTTTAATGGCATTTAAAAAGTCATCAATTTGTGACTTATTGAAGCTAAGCACGCTTGACATAAACTTTGAATAAGAAAGATTTATTTCCTTAATCGGATCTGAAGGAAGGCCCGAAGTGTGTGTCACTAGTTGTTTGAGTGTAATATCCTTTACAATAGGTAAATTAGGACAATATTTCCCAACTCTATCGTCTATATCTACAACACCGTTCCTGGCAAGTATTGCTAATAAAGTAGCTGTAAAGGTTTTCCCTACAGAGCCAATTTCAAATACATCAACATTAATATTTTGATTAAAACCGTAAGAGGCATGAGATTGTGTACCGTCATCCCAAATAGCTACATTTAACTGCGGCCGTTTAGTTTTTTTTACAAACGCTTCGATTTTATGATCAACGTGATGATTCATACTTAATGCCTAACGAGCCTGTAGATTAACTCGTTTTAAATTTATTTTTATTGATGAATCAACCATAGCTGAGTTCCTATTTTGGTTCAATCAGTTATCGCTAGTTTACATAAAATTTAAAAAGAGAATGTGCAGTTGTTTTAATGGCTGTTTTAGAGTGGATTACAGGTGGCTAAGTGGCATATTTCGGTTTAAAAGGGTTCCCCTTTTTTAATGCATCGTGTTTTGCAGCTTTTCTATGTTATGAACAAGGCAGTACAGTTGCCAAAGAGCAGCAATATTGGTTTGAACAATTAAAATTTTGGATTGATGCACATGCGATAAAGTGCTTTGAATGCAGAAAGAAAACTCGTGCAATAAACCGGCTGAAATTAGCTATGCAAACTTGGTTATTAAAAAATCTAGAACGCCAGAGGAAAATCAATTACTCAAGTCTACAGCGCAGCAACTGTTTGATTTAGGTATGATCAACAAGGAAAATAAACTAAACGCTATTTGCAAAATGTAAATAGGCGTAATTAGAGGGATTTATGTATAAAAAAGGACAGCCACAAGGTTGAATGTGAGAACGCTAATTTTCTAAAAATTGTGCCTGTCCTATTATCTTGTCAAGCGTAGGCGCTGAGCTTGCTGACGCGTGTGATTGGTAGGTTGGTTTAAATTGTAGGTCGTTTTTTAGGGCGTATAATTCAAATTTACCACAGAGATCACAGAGGCACTTCGTGCTGCATCGGGGTTAAATATATGTTACAAGTTAATAATGTTTATATGTTTTAATAATGTTGAAAATGAAAGGTTTATATTTTAAAACTAATTTCAGTCCTAATTTTGTCTTTTGAGCGGCAAAGGCAAAAAGCAAGACGCGACCCCAATGAGTTTGAATCGGTAGCAATAACTCCTTCGCGCTTGAGATTCATTTTCAACCAATGTTTACCTTTTATGGCATTAGCCTCAACCTGGTTATAGACACCACTGGGTTGATTTGAACTAGCGCAACCAAGTATAAAGTAACAAGCAAAAGCTACTACAAAAATACGTTTTAACATGTTTAATTCTTTTTCACTGAAGGTGATTTATAATGACTAAAATTAGCAGTCAGTTATGCAATCAGTTGGGCGCTTTGCGCTGTAACAACAGATAATACCGACTAATACTTATATGATAAGCAGTTAATTACAAGGTTTTATTTTACTTTCTTTTTAATCCTTTAAAAACATAACAAACTGTTTTTAAAGGATTAAAAAACTATTCATTTTCTATTCAACTTAAAATAAGTTTTCAATAAGACTTCATTTGTTATTTTTTTTATCCTCGATGAAAAATTAACAAAGAGCGCCTTATCATGAAATTAAAAACACTCTCTCACATTATTTCCCTTATGCTATTAACGGGTTGTAGTTCCCAAATCGAGCGGATAGAAAACCCAGAACGAAAAACAAGTACTGCACCTTACGAGAACCTTTTTCCAAGCCACTTTATTGGAAACGGCCCGCACCACATCAATGATGATTTAGATTTACTAAAACCAGAAGAAAAAATGGTGGTTGAGAGAGCTTTTCTTGATCCCGTGCCATCGCATAAATACAGTAAAAGTTATGGTTACAACTTCGCAGATTTAGTTTACTCAGACATTAAAATTGATGAGCATAAGCAAGGTGAAATAACATGGTTAGGACATGCCAGCTTTTTAATTCAACAAATGAATAATGATGCGTTTGTTACCGACCCTGTTTTTCATGAGTTTGATGGTTTTTTAGGTTGGTTAGGGCAAAGTATGAGTACGTCGTTTGTTCGCCTTGGCGAGGCCCCTGTTAAAGCTAAAGAGTTAGACTTTGTCTCTGGTGTGTTGATTTCACATGACCATTTCGACCACCTAAGTAATAAAACTCTAAATGAATTCAGTGAAAGAACACATTTGTACTTACCGTTAGACAGTAGTAGTGACGTAGATTACAGCGTTGGACCAACAACCGAAATGGATTGGTATACGCAAACCCAACACAGTAAAACCCAAGTACACTTTTTACCTAGTAACCATAACTCTTCAAGAGGAATTTTTGATACCGATGATAGTTTATGGGGGAGCTGGATGCTGGATGATGGTGAATATAAAGTATATTTTGCCGGAGATACAGGTTATAGCGATGTATTCAAAGATATAAGAGCTAAAATGGGTCCAATGGATGTCTGCCTAATGCCAATAGTCGCTTACCATGAAGGAAAGCGACGTGTACATATGTCTCCCGAAGACGCAATACAAGCCGCAGAAGATTTAGGCTGTAAGGTTTTTGTTCCTTGGGGTTATGGCACGTGGACCTTAGGCTGTGAGCATGTGCATGAGCCTTTAAGACGACTCGATTTAGCGATTAAACAGTCGACACCAAACTTTACGGTAAAAACCTTAAAAATGGGTGAAAGCTTAAATTACCATAAGCTACTTAGCTCAACTAAAAGCTGACACAGCAATATATTTTAGCAAAATTGAGACGTAGTTCGTAGCAACTACGTCTCAAAATAGTCTAGCTTTATCAGCTCTGCTTTGTGCTTCTCTAACCAAAACACTGACGCATTTTCCCTAATATAGTTCCTGTATTCTGGCGTGTTGGGGTCACTAGTAAACTTTTGCAGTTGATACAGGAGCAGTGAAGCATGCAACGCATTATTGTGCTGGTAAGTTAATCTTGCGTTATTAAACGCTTGCTTAGCTACGCTAATTGCCGCAACATTATCTTTTTGAGCACGCAATAGCTTCGCTTTTTGATTAAGGTTAAAACTATTTTTTGGCTGCGAATCTGACAAAGATAATGCATCTTTCCACCTTTCATTGTCTATATACCAAGTGAATAGATCTTCAACACAGCTTTCATAAAGCCATTGATAACTTGATAATTTAGGTAAACTTAACGTTTTTAAATAGTATGACTCTGCTTCAATCGGACTCGATGCGAATAACGCTAGATGATAATAAATAGTAGCAAAATAAGCGTCATCAATATTATGAGTAATTAGTAGTGACTTAGCAGTATTTAAGTATTGATAACGGTTTACCAAGTCTCCCAACTTATGCGACAAAATTGATCCTGTTGTGTGGGCTGAGACTTGTGCTATAACATCACCTTTCTTGCTAGCATATTCACTCGCCTTTTTTATATGCTTCTGTAACTGAGCAGGCTGATGTTTTGCATAGGCAAGCCACGCTAATGATATTTCTATTTTATAAGCAATATCTGAAAACTTTGATTCCTTTACTTTAGCTAATGCACGCTGATAATACTTCAACGCATAGTGATATTCTCCTTGTTGGTGAAAAACCCCCCCTTTGAGGTACAACCCGAGTGCAATGTAAGGTGAATGTGGTCCTTGATGAGGGAATTCAATCAGTTTTTCGATTAAAGCTTTCGCAATATCATACTGTTGGTTACCAATCTGCTGTTTAATAACATGATATATAACGGAGGGGACCTGAGGTTGTTGCTCTAACAGTAATTGCAACTTTGCGCTTAATACCCTTGGGTTAGGCTCATTCAAGTAACCTGTTCGCTGAACATTCTCAATAGTATCATTAAGTGAGCTAGCCAAGTCCGTTTCGTTTTTAGCAATAACAAAACCATGCCAGTCCCGTTTAACTCCCAGTAGTTTGTACTCAAAAAGTAAACTCTCATTAAAAGAAGATAGATAACCCGAAATCAACATTGACTGGTCATCTAGTTTTGCATTTTCTCTCGTCATATCTGAATAGCGAAATAAAGCAGTTGTATCTAGTGAAGCTAACCGCGGATTATCGCCAAGATAATTTGCATTTTCGGCTATTCGTTTTTCAAAATGTGCAACCCTTTCTTTATCTAACTCGGCAGATATCGAAAAAGGGAGCAGGTATAGTTTACTGGCGACTTTATTTTGAGAGGCATTATCACTGAGCCAAAATAAAAGGATAGACATTGCAATTAAAAGCAAAGAGGCAATAAAGTACAAATAAGTTTGAGGCTTTCTACTTTTAGTCGCTACTTCATTTAGTTTTTCTGCTTCACTTGCTTCTTTGACTTCAAAAGGCAACTGCCATTGATAGCCTTTTTTAGGAAAGGTTTTAATCGCACTGCTCCCAAAAACACTGCGTAATTGACTAATATTCTGAAAAACAACTTGTTCAGAAACTGATTGCTGCCCCCAAATTTCATCGAGGATAGTTTCTTTACTCAGAATTTTATCGGTATTTTTGATAAATAAAGCTAATAGTTTTGCTTCATTACCTTTTAAAGCTTTGGGTTTTTCGTTGTAGTAAAGTGTAAAAGTATCTTGATCAAAATAATACTTTTCAAAATAATAGCGCATAAAAAATTCGTTAATGTATAGTAAGTTTGATACGCCCTCGTGGATGCATAAATAAACTACTAAAGCCAAGTGTATGGTTTATTTTATCAAAGACTTGGCAAGCAGACCATTATCAGTTTACTTAACCTGAACTCGGTTTAAGAGATATTTAACAAGTGGACATATCGGGAAAGTTATTTTTATGGATATCTAGCTTGATAGTTTTTCTTAATTTGAGGTGAATTTCGCGTCAATAGCTAACCTATTGCAAGTAAATTTAACGAAGATGTTATATAAATACTGCTAGAGAACCCTTTATTTAGCCGATCACAGGTTACTTAATATCGCCTAGCGAATGGCAGCTAAGTCTGAGAAAGAGTTAATTATCTACTTCGCAATAATCTATGTATACATCATTGTTGCGACCCCAACGAAGAAGGTTTTCTCTATTTATTTCTACCGTATCGTCCATACTACCTCTAGGAATATAACGAGGCTGTAGAATAACTCCAACAGCCAAATTAAATTAAAAAACGAGCTCCTGTGATTAACTCTAAGCGTTTTTAAAGCATTAGGTAATGCATTTGGAACCCATAAAACAGGCTGTTTTTCTTAAAAAAGAGTAATTCTACAGCCACAACGCCCGCCTAACACGCAATGTGTTGGCATGGCTTTTTGCGTTGTTTGCCAAAGCTATGACAACTTAACATTGTCGGAGCTAAGGCGCTTGTTAGGTGTTTTTATCACTTTTGTCTGGAATATCATTACATAAAGCACACTCTACACCTTTACGTGATTGATATAATCTTGAACATATAAACACTGTTGTTGTAATTAAAGACCAAGTACAAGCAAAAATTAATGCTTCTTGAACTGAATGCTGTTTAAGCAACTCAACTATAAAAAGTAAGGCTGCTACTGCAAGAAATACTTTTAATGCTCTAACGAACCAAAACTTAAATCCCATTTGAACTCCAAACCTGAGAAACACCTAACCGCCGCCATAAGCGGTGAGTAATAGCTTGTTAAAATGTGAAACGAAGTGGAACCGAGCAAACTGTTACGAATCCGACTTAATTGCCTTGTGTACGCCCGACATGGGCATTGACTTATGAGGTGAAAGTCCTCTGTAGGAAGATCACCGTTTAAATAACACACTGTTATTAAACGATAGACACTCGCAAATGGCAAGGGCTAAATCGTGAGAGATAGTCAGGAGGAAGCCGCTAGCATTCTTTATAAAAATAAGTGTGAGCTGATGAACAAAAACATCATATGGGGCGTAGGCTGGAGACGAGCTAGCACAAGATAGCGAAGTCATGTGATCTAACGGCCACCGTAAATGATGCAGTTGTGCAGAGAAAGTCGATGCACCTGTTCTTTATTGGTAAAAAGGGGGGGGAGATCTGATAAACACGCATCCGCGCTAACGCTTGGAAATTACCAGTTAGGGACTGGTTGTTCAACCCTTGGCGCTCTGGTTGCTGCGACCTACAGCGAGCGAAATAGCAGTAAACAAACGTTAGTTTAGACGCGCTTTATCGAGTAATCGCTAGAGTGACTTATCAGAAGTCAGCAGGTGGCATACGACTGCATGGATGCAGAAGGTAGAGCAACGCAGGAGCAGTTGCCGAGTAGCCAAACGCCCATCGTAATGGAGGGGACACGGTGAAGGCCTGAACATCTTAACCAGAGGAGACACTACAAATGAACTTGAATTCACATAGATCACCGTGTTGTGATAGTGATGAACAGCGTTCGACTGTGAATAATACCTCGAATGAATATAACCAAACAGATCATGACCTKWTGGCAAGGGTACTAAGCAACCACAATATTGGCGTAGCATGGCAACATGTTAAGCGCAATAAAGGGGCTGCGGGTATTGATAATATGAGTATTGAAGAGTTTAATCACTTCGCTAAGTTACATTGGCTGGGTATTAAACAACAATTACTTAACGGCACTTATCAACCCTTGCCAGTCAAACGCGTGATGATACCCAAACCTGATGGCGGTGAGCGAATGCTTGGGATCCCTGCTGTTATCGACAGAGTGATCCAACAAGCCATTGCTCAAGTGATTAGCCCTTATTTTGAGCCTCAATTTTCACCACATAGTTATGGTTATCGCCCTCATAAAAGAGCCAGTCAAGCAGTGAACCATGTTCAATCTTGTGTTAAACAAGGTTATAAAACAGCGGTTGATATCGACTTGTCTAAGTTCTTTGATGAAGTAGACCATGACATGCTGATGAATCGTGTTGGYCGTAAAATMAAAGACAAAGCACTYATGCGCCTACTYGGTAAATACYTMCGAGCGGGAGTAGCAGAGCGCGAAACAGGTCTGTGGTTTGAGTCAACCAAAGGCGTCCCTCAAGGTGGGCCATTATCCCCTTTACTTTCCAATATTTTACTCGATGAATTAGATAAGAAGCTAACCTACAAACGCCTTAAGTTTGCACGTTACGCTGATGACATAATCATTTTAGTAAAAACGAAAAGCGAAGGGCTAATAATCCAACGGGAAATTACTGCGTTCATCACTMAGCGATTAAAGCTCAAAGTGAACGAATCGAAAAGTCGAGTCGGTCCAGTAACAGGCTCGAAATTTCTCGGGTTTACCTTTCGTTACGGTCAAGTGCAAATTCACGAACAGGCGCTAAAGAAATTTAAAGCAAATGTMAGRGAACTCACTAACCGCAACTGGGGGATCTCAATGACCTTACAAATTCATAAACTCACGCAGTATTTACGCGGCTGGGGACACTACTACTTAATAGCCAACGCTTATCAACTAACAGTGGATTTAGATCATTGGATCCGCCGTAGGATAAGGATGTGCTACTGGCGACAATGGCGCTCTTTATTAAGGAATAGCCCGCACTAAAGTACGCAGTTTAATGAAATTGGGTGTTAGCGAGCGACTCGCCATAGCCTGTGGTATCACCAGTACCAAAAGTAGGCGCTTGGAAGCGAAGGCCCTTGTAGAAGCTCAAAAACAAAAGGAATTAACATTGCGCTAGGCAATAACTACTTAGCGTCACAAGGGTTAGTGTCATTGAAAGATATTTGGATCAATATTCATTACGGGAGATGAACCGCCCATTGCACTTCCTGTTAATAAAAAGCGCATGATGGGTGGTGTGGGGGCTGGAGGTTAGAGACCTCCGGCTACCCGATTATATGCCTGATGAACTCTGCCTCTTGGGTATGCCCATTAATAAGAAGCATCCCCACACTACATACAAAGCAAACCATATTGAATGATTAAAATCATCTGATCCAGAGGATAAAATAATAGCCATAAGCATATGCATTAGCGCGGTTATAATAAAACCAACTGAGCCTAACCAATAAAAAGACTTATTAGTCCAAGAGCCTTTATCAAAGTTGATTGATAATGTGTTTGCAGCCTTAATTTCACTAATAGTTAACTCATCCACAGTTACTTCAAACGCGGCAGCTAAAGATTGAACTGATTCATGCGAAGATAAACCTAACTTTTCAATTCGTTGAATTGTTCGCAAACTAAGACTACAAACGTCAGCCAAATGGCTTTGAGTCCAACCTCTTTTATTTCTTTCTGTTTTTATTAAATTAATATCTACATTCATATCCATAATTATTTCCTTGAAGTTGTTTTTCTAACAGTCTCAAAAAAATATAACTCCGTATACGTTAAACATATGACATTAGTAATGTGACACATGTGACAAAGGCATATAACGAGGCTGTAGAATTACTCTAACAGCCAAATTCAATTAAAAAACGAGCTCCTATAATTAACTCTAAGCGTTTTTAAAGCACTAGGCAATGCATTTAGGACCCACAAAACTGGCTGTTTTTCTTAAAAAAGAGTAATTCTACAGTCACAACGCCGTTTTAAGCGGCAAATTGCAGTTGGCTAAAATAAGTGAGGCACGAACAAAAAGCCAACTGTAAATTATCCGACTTGAAAACCCTTGTGTACGCCCGACATGGGCATTGACTTATGAGGTGAAAGTCCTCTGTAGGAAGATCACCGTTTAAATAACATACTGTTATTAAACGATAGACACTCGCAAATGGCAAGGGCTAAATCGTGAGAGATAGTCAGGAGGAAGCCGCTAGCATTCTTTATAAAAATAAGTGCGAGCTGATGAACAAAAACATCATATGGGGCGTAGGCTGGAGACGAGCTAGCACAAGATAGCGAAGTCATGTGATCTAACGGCCACCGTAAATGATGCAGTTGTGCAGAGAAAGTGGATGCACCTGTTCTTTATTGGTAAAAAGGGGGGGGAGATCTGATAAACACGCATCCGCGCTAACGCTTGGAAATTACCAGTTAGGGACTGGTTGTTCAACCCTTGGCGCTTTGGTTGCTGCGACCTACAGCGAGCGAAATAGCAGTAAACAAGCGTTAGTTTAGACGCGCTTTATCGAGTCATCGCTAGAGTGATCTATCAGAAGTCAGCAGACGGCATACGACTGCATGGATGCAGAAGGTAGAGCAACGCAGGAGCAGTTGCCGAGTAGCCAAACGCCCATCGTAATGGAGGGGACACGGTGAAGGCCTGAACATCTTAACCAGAGGAGACACTACAAATGAACTTGAATTCACATAGATCACCGTGTTGTGATAGTGATGAACAGCGTTCGACTGTGAATAATACCTCGAATGAATATAACCAAACAGATCATGACCT